>NZ_JAZEYD010000015.1:0-132755 GCF_037027805.1 Acinetobacter sp. 161(2023)
TTCCTCTGTTTCCAGAGGAAAGATAGTACATATTAATTTTTTGAGATTCTTTTTCTATTATTAAGAATTTTTATATTAATAAAGATAACGTTACCGTTTCTCCAGATCTCTTCATTAATATTCAGCTTTCTATTTAATAGTAAAGAGTGCTTATATGTACTGAAATTAATTATAGAAAAAACAATTAGTTGTGTTGTACGCTTTGGCTTACATAGTTGTGAGAAATTACCTACAATTGTGTAAAAAATAGGCAAAAGTTACAGAATCATATTTAATAAAAATTATATTTAATAATGACTTATATGATTTTACTTTTAAAATAAGCTTTACATAAATAACAAAAAGTAACATACGTTGGATTAGGATAATTTTAAAAAATGAAAAGTATTAATTTAATGGTAGATACTTTGTTTAAATAATTTTTAACGATTGATAAAATATTTTATTCTTAAAATATATTTTTAATAAATAAAATTTATATTTTTGGATAATTTAAATACTTTTTTGAGTTAAAATATCATTATATTTTTATAGTATATTTAAAAATAAGTTACTTTTAAAATTTCGAAGAAAACTACGGTTCAATATAAATAGAGCTAAAAAGAATAGTTTCGCAAAATTTGAATATTGGCCAGTGTAGATATGACTACACTGGTTTTAGGATGTGCGTGTGTGTTAATCTGAACGCGTAGTTAACCAAGTACTCATTTCTGGCCAGACCGCAGTAGGTGCTTGGCTTCCAGAAACGACACCCATATGGCCACCTGGAACGACTTTAAATGTTTTGTCTTGGCTGCTAATTAAATCCATGAGGGGTTTAACAGCATCAGCAGTCACAATAATATCTGTGCTGCCACCGACTGCGAGTACTGAACATTCAATATCTTTTAGATAGGCTGTAAGTTCACCGAATTTAATTACACCGTTGGATAGTTCATTATCAATCCAGAAACGAAGAATAATGTCACGCATGACACCGCCGGGATAGGCGAGCATATTATCGATAAATGAACTTGAGGTTGCATGGTCGACAATAAATTCTCGGTTATCAAGATTCTTAAAAAGTTCCCAATATGTTTTCAAATTTCCAATTGGGTCGGTTAATTTGAAACCTAGCGTATTTTGCCAGCCATGAATATGAAATGCTTCACTTGGCACATGGTGACGAATACGAAATGGCGTATGTTTACGAACCCATTCGGCAGGTTTAGTCAGACTGCCATAAAGTTTCCCCATATAACCCGCTTTATGGGTATCGATAGGGGAAGCGAGAATAATTAAATTTTTAATATCTTTATCTTTAAATAATGCGGTATAGCAGAGCGAAAGTGCGCCGCCTAAACTCCAGCCATGTAAAGAAAGCTGTTGCTGACCACTATGCTCGCGCACCTGCTTTAACATTTCAGGCATAAAAACTTTAATGTAGGTACCGAAATTGTATTTTGCTTGGTGGCGGGTTGGCACGCCCCAGTCAATTAAATAGACATCAAACCCTTGTGCTAAAAAGAAGCGTACAAAACTGCGAGTAGGAAATAAATCATAAATGAGCATGTTCACTGCCAATGGTGGAACAATCACTAACGGCACGCGGTGCTTAGGTGTAGAAATATTCGTCTCATTTCTATAATGGCGTAAGCTAATAATTTCATGCTTATAAATTACGTCAAAGGGTGTTTTTCCTGACAAGGCAATTTCAGGACCTCGGAAAAAGAGATCCGATGCATTGATCAGCATGTGAGGTATTTTTTGACCAGCACGTGTCTGAAGAGATTTTTTAATGGACTGTAGCTGTGGAACGTTCTTTCGAACTTTAAGCAATAAACTCATTGAATATAAAACCTATAAAGATGTTGCCCAGAGCAATAACGAGCTGGTCTTTTAAGAATATTAAAGGGAATGAGTTCTAAGTTCAGTGACTTAAAAGACAGTATTTTTTGCTTAAGGTATCAAGGAATAGTTTTTTTGAATTAAGAATATTTTTTATTAACTTTTTGAAATTAAATAATAAATTTAATCTAATTAAGATTTTTGTATAAAATATTTAGAAATTTAAGATTTTTTTAAGAATAGCGAAAAAGTTATTGCTAGGGTAATTTTGTAAAGTTTATTTGTGTTTTTTTTACATATTAAAAAATAAAATATAATTATTTTACAATCCTTTAGGAATGTAATTAGAAAGTAGTATATATGGAATTTGTTTTTAATGGTTTTTATACACTAATTTCCGCGGTCATTGTTTTATTGTTGGGCCGCTTTCTTGTTAATCGTATTGATTTTTTGAAACGCTACAATATTCCAGAACCTGTAGCAGGTGGTTTGGTGGCCGCGGTCATCTCGCTACTTGTCCATACAATATGGGGATATAGCATTGTTTTTAGTAGCGAATTACAAACCAGCTTTATGCTCGTATTCTTTGCTTCTATTGGTTTAAGTGCCAATTTTATGAAGCTTAAAGAAGGTGGTATGGCTTTGGTTATCTTCTTAGTCTGTGTAGCGTCGTTCATTGTTGTACAAAATGCAGTCGGCATGAGCCTTGCGACTTTGCTTGGTCTTGACCCATTGATTGGTTTAATTGCGGGTTCAATTACCTTAACAGGTGGTCATGGTACTGCCGGAGCTTGGGGTGAAATTTTAGAAACTCAGCATGGGATTCAGGGCGCCCTAGCTTTAGGAATGGCGAGTGCAACTTTTGGCTTGATTATTGGTGGGGTAATTGGTGGCCCATTAGCAAAATTGCTTATCAATCGTTATAGCCTCGCACAACCGAAAACCAACGCTGAAATCCAACATCGCGATACGCATGTTGATCAAAATTCGGATGCCCTCGCACCGTTTGAGAACCCGCATCAAGTTCGTTTAATTACTGCTGATAATGCAATTACCACACTAGGTATGTTTGCAGCGTGTTTGGCGTTTGCTGAATTTATGACAGGCTTTAGTAAAGGAACTTGGTTTGAGCTGCCAACCTTTGTATGGGCGCTCGGTGGCGGCGTTATCTTAAGAAACATTTTAGAAAGCGTGTTGAAAATTGATATTTTTGACCGTGCGATTGATGTTTTTGGTAATGCGTCTTTATCACTTTATTTAGCAATGGCATTGCTTTCATTAAAGCTTTGGCAACTTGCAGATTTGGCTGGTCCACTTGTGGTAATTTTGGGTGCTCAAACCATTACGATGGCGTTATATGCAGCATTTGTGACGTTCCGTGTAATGGGCAAAAACTATGATGCAGCGGTGTTGTCAGCAGGGCATTGTGGTTTTGGTATGGGTGCAACGCCAACAGCGGTTGCAAATATGCAGGCGATTACCAACATGTATGGTCCATCGCATAAGGCATTTTTAATTGTTCCGCTTTGTGGTGCATTCTTTGTCGATTTAATTAATGCGACAGTCATTCAGCTCATGTTGAAATTTGTTGTTTAATCAAAAAAGCCCGTAAGGGCTTTTTTTATGAGTGCTTAATTATGAACCTTAAAATAGAGATATATTTTGTTCATACAGATACTCTAAATTTTCATTTTCGGACGATTTAAGTCATTTTATTTTTAGGATACTTTTTCTCAAAACTAATAATCGCCCTTAAACGTCGTTTCACATAGAATAAATTGCAGATAAATAAAATGAGAAATGTATGAGCGCAGAAGCACATTCAATTAGCTTGGTTGCTCCAGTGGTTTTATTGGCAGCGGCTGTCATTGCAGTTCCTATTTTTAAACGTATTGGTTTAGGTTCGGTATTAGGTTATTTAATTGCGGGTCTGGTTATTGGCCCATTCGGTTTTGCTTTTTTTCAAGATTCCACCGCAATTTTGCATATTGCCGAGTTGGGCATTGTGATGTATCTATTTTTGATTGGCTTGGAAATGCAGCCATCACATTTATGGAGTCTTAGGCGCGAAATTTTTGGACTTGGCACACTACAGATCGTCATTTGCGGACTGGCTCTGACAGGCGTTGGGCTGTTGTTTGGTTTTACGTGGCAAGTTGCTTTTATTGGTGCGGCAGGGTTTGTATTAACCTCGACTGCGATTGTGATGCAGTTGTTGGGTGATCGAGGGGATTTGACCCAGCCTCGTGGGCAAAAAATTGTAGCCATCTTACTTTTTGAAGATTTATTGATTGTACCTTTGCTGGCTATTGTCGCTTTTATGGCGCCGAATCATGTAGTCGAAAGTACTTCTGTACGTCTAGAGAACATAGGAATTGGTTTAGTCGCAATAGCGGGTCTGATTGCCGCAGGGTATTGGTTACTTAACCCATTATTTAGACTCTTGGCTGCTGCTAAAGCGCGTGAAGTCATGACTGCTGCCGCATTATTGGTGGTGTTGGGTGCGGCGCTGCTCATGCAAGTCAGCGGTTTGTCCATGGCGATGGGTGCTTTCTTAGCGGGTGTGCTTTTATCTGAATCAACCTTTAGACATCAAATTGAAGCTGATATTGAACCATTCCGAGGAATCTTGTTGGGCCTCTTTTTTCTTGGGGTTGGCATGTCATTGGATTTATCAGTGGTTGCTCAAAACTGGCAGCTCATTGTCAGTGGCGTAATTGCCCTCATGTTTGCCAAAGCGCTCATGATTTATATTGTCGCCCGAATCACTAAAAGCCCTCATACTGAAGCGTTGGACCGTGCCTTACTCATGGCTCAGGGTGGAGAGTTTGCTTTTGTACTTTTCTCTGCCGCGTTAAGTGCACAAGTTATTGACAGCACTATTAAATCTAATCTTACCGCTATCGTTGTGCTTTCAATGGTGTTGACTCCAATTGTCGGTATTATTTTTAAACGGTTTACTCAAACTAAAGCGGATGTTTCATTAGAAAACGTCAATATTGCCGAGGGTTTAAGCGGTAGTGTTTTAATGATCGGATTCGGACGCTTTGGGCAGGTCACCAGTCAATTATTGTTAGCAAGAGGTGTAGATGTCACCATTATTGATAATAATACCGACATGATTCAAAACGCCGAAAAATTTGGTTTTAAAATTTATTATGGCGATGGCTGCCGTCTAGATATTTTACATGCTTCTGGTGCTGCAACAGCGCAAGCGATTGTGGTGTGTGTGGACAGTAAAGAAACCACAAATAGAATTGTGGAACTCGTGACCCATGAATTTCCTTTAGCGAAATTATTAGTCCGTTCATATGACCGTGAGCACTCACTGCATTTAGTCAAACAAAAAGTAGACTTTATGATCCGTGAAACATTTGAATCTGCGATTAAGTTTGGCGGCGTGATTTTACAAGAACTGGGTGTAGATGAAGACGAAGTAGAAAGAATTACCGAGGAAATTCGAGATTTGGATAACGAGCGTTTTGAAACTGAAATTGCAGCAGATGACGTAAATGCGGGAGTAGGTATGCAATATACACATACGCATCATCCACGACCAACAGCACCATTGATTCGACCAAAACGGGAAGGGCGGATTTTAAATAAAGAAGATAGCTCAGATAGCGATTCTTGATGAGTATGAAGTTCAGTAGAAGCTTTGTTAGAAGAACTTCTACTGAAAAATTTTATGGTGAGAAGATTTTACAGCGCTAAATCTGACTATAAGTGCTCTAATGCTGTGCCTCTAACTGGGTTTCTACGCCAGTAATAAGGTTGCAAAAATCTAAGAAAAAGCTTCCACGGTGTGATCCATGCAATGCGTCGGTTGGTTTTTTTATTTTGCATAATTTGTTTTGCTAAATATGCACAAACAATTTCTGGCGGGTCAATCACAAAGAAAAATAACCGTTTCATCTTTTTCCAATTTTGGATGTTTCCATTGGTCCAAGAAGAAACTAATAGGTCTGTTGCCACCATGCCCGGGCTGAGTGTACCGGTTAAAATAGGGGTCGATTTGGTCTCTTTATAAAGTGCTTTACTAAAATAACTTACCGCTCGTTTGGTGGTGGCATAGGGGGTCATTCCTGCACTCCATTCGCCGTTGCTTCCCCAACCTTCCATGTTAAAGATTTGACCATAACCTTGTTTGAGCATTCCCTTTAAAGCGACTTGCGAACCCAGCATCGTACCTAAAATATTAGTTGAAACAGCCGCGTTTAACTCTTCTGGCTGAAGGTTAATAAAGTCTTTGGTTGGATGACAACTTCCTGCATTATTGATCCAAACATTTACATGGCCGAAATGCTCAATTGCACCATCCCATAAGGTTTGTACATCGGAAATTTGAGTCACATCGCAGCATAGACCCATAAATTTTTCTTTATTGAAATGAGTTTCTAAGTGGGTGAGGGCATGATTTAAGTGCTCTGCGTTTCGTCCAGCAATCACAACTGAACATTCCAGCTCTAAAAAAGCGTGGGCGAGTGCTAAACCAATACCTTTGGTACTTCCTGTAATGACCACACTGCAAACTTCACTTTTAGGTAGACTCATTGAACTCTCTATATAAAATCTTTAAAAATAGTTAAATGAATGGCTGTAAGTTAATTTTGCTCACTTAATAAGATGAGATAGACAATAGATAAACTTATCATCGAAAGATTCATTACGATAGGGTTATAGGGCAAGATCAGGGTAGAGGGTATTAAAAAACCAATTAAAAGAAGCAGCCCAAGCAAACCCAAAATACTTAAATAGTGAATATATTTATGTGCAGTAAAGAGAAAACATAAACCAAAAATCATTTCAGCTATTCCACTCGCATGGCCTGCAAGTTTTGCATGTTCAAGTGATAGTCCCACCCATTGCCACACAAAAATTTCGTCAGAATTAAGAAATAGAAATTTCGGAACCAGACCTTGATAGATCCATAAAAAGGCCAGCACAAGGTTTATAAATTTGAAAATATTAATATTTTTCATGAAAATTACTTTAAGAGTTTAAAATGTATATAATTTCATATTCGTTATGGTAGGGTGAAAGAGGGACACTTTAGGGTGTACTAGGGTCTAACTAGTCTGTCAACCTTCTTTCGTTTCACCACCATCTATAATAACTGCATTATAGATTTGCAATATATTTACCGATAATGAATAAAAAATATAGCTAAATATATCCTTTAAAATAAATTCTATTTTAATTTTTAGCATAACTATATTTAAGCTCATATACTATTTAGCTTAACTATCTAATTAAATGAAAAACAATAATTATTTAATTATTTTCTATTCAATATCACATTGACACTCTAAAGCTTGCCGATTATCCTTTGCCTGCTGGCCACATTGCCAGTCGGTTTTAGCAGACCGTGATGAAAGATCGCATCAGAGTTATTCCTTCTGAGGGATAGTCTTATGCGTAACTCCTCGTCTCCTCCCGTTGCGGTAGGACGGGAGAGGGACACCTTCGGGTGTGCTGGTTATATCTTTCACCAGTCTGCTAACCCTTTCTCGTTCTGCCACCATAATTCTATAAATGTCTGGCAGAACTCCCAATAAAAAGGAGTTGGCTTTGCACATCCATTATTTCTTGGCAGCTTTTGCCAAAAGCTATAACGACACAACTTAAATCATCTTTAAACAGTTTGAAGGCCTATAAGCTTTTCAGACTTTAAGTCATTACGGCTCAAAAAAACTTGCATCAACAATAAAACTTGAGATGTGCCAAGCACAGTCTTTACGGCTTTGCTGTGCCTTTTTTTCTCCCAGAAAGGGCACAGTTTTTTTATCACTACATACAACAAGAATTTATAACGGAAAAACTATGCCACATTTAGAAATCTCTTCCAAAAAACTAAAGGTCGTTCAAACGGCAATACGCTTATTTACCACTCATGGTTTTCACACTGTGGGTGTAGATCTGATCGCCAAAGAGTCCAAAATACCAAAAAGCACCTTGTACAACTACTTTCACTCAAAAGAACGCCTTATTGAAATGTGCATCGTCTTTCAAAAAAAACTCCTTAAAGAAGACGTACTTTCGATTGTCTACTCAAGTCGTTATCGCACCTCAAGCGATAAACTCAAAGAAATTGTGCGCTTACATGTCTGTTTTAATAGCCTGTATCACTTATTACTCAAAGCCATCTTTGAAATTAAAATCGCTTATCCTCAAGGCTACCGTATGGTGGTTGAATATCGAAAATGGCTACTTCGAGAGATTTTTGATTTGATTTTTAGCTTGGAAACTCGTGTGTTAAAACCCGATGCCGACATGGTTTTAAACCTAATAGATGGCTTGATGTTTGAGTTTTTAAGTACAAATAGTCTAGAGGAAAGGGATGTGGTGGTGGAGTGCTTTTTTAAACCTACTTATTTAAGGTGAATAAATTAAATGATAGGAATATGAAGGTTTACATGGCATGGCTATAACCATGCCAATTTTAAGGGTAAAGGTAACAGACTACTTTTGGGGTTTTACGATACGACTCTCAGAAAAAGTTGGTAAGTTATGATGAATAAAGTAGAACCACTATTAGATTCATCTAACCAAAAACTATTGGGTTATAAGAACAAAAAGATTTAAAAGCCAAAATAATGATGTATTTTTATATAGATGCGAAAAAAGTTAAGCCAAAGACACTTAGGATTCCAAATATGGCCACAAAAGTAGGGAGAGCCTTAGCATATTTTTTTAAAAGAATAGACAGAGTAATCAAACAAGCGAAATAGATGAATGGGGATACAATTATAAATAACCATATCCAAATATAACCGCTTCTTCCTTCAAAATAGGATATGTTAATTATCAAAAGTTGGGCAATTAAGCTACCAAGCGCCAAGCTGGCTGGTAAACCCAATATGAGATAACAGATAATAAGCCCCATGGGTGTACGTTGCTTGACGGATGAATTTAGTAAGTTATTATCTGTTTTCATAAAGTATTACTCTTAATGCTAATGTATTTTTTACCGCCCTTTAAATATATGCCTGTTATTGTAATAAATGATGACAGCCTCATTTTAATCAGAGGCCATCTGAAATGAACGTAAATTTATTTTTTAGAGATATGGCGTTTGATTTACATTTAAATTGTCTCTAGTTCAATTAATGTACTGATATAGTTCCATGTTTTCTCTGGTTCAATCGAACCTTCTTCGCAAACAGATCCGTTGATTAAGCCATCCAAAAGAGAGAGAAATAGGTAAGTTAGTGTTATCGGGTCCCTTATTTCTAATTCCTTAAAAATAAAAATGGTGGTATTGAATAACCAGTTCCGATATTCATCTATTACCACATGAATAGACGGATATAAGCTGCCTACATCCATTCGTGCTTTATGAAATGGACAACCTCTGGCGCCATTTTTATTTACCCAATTGATATACCACATATAGAGTTGTTCTAATTTTTCTAAAGGAACTGATCGTGTCGAGATCTGCTCTTCTACAGCAATCTGAATATCGAGTTTTAACTCCTTTAGGCAAGCGACCACCAGTTCTTCTTTTGATGGAAAATGCTTATAAAAGGTTGCTTTGGCAATATTGGATTCCGTAATAATACGATCTATACCAACAGCAATATAGCTTTCCTGAATAAAGAGCTGAGTTGCAGTAGTTAGAATAATTTCTCGTTTTGATTGTTTTTTAAAATTTATTTTTGCATTCATAATAGGTTAGAGCAATATGCTGAAGTATTAAGCTACTATTTTAGTTTATAAATAAGATGCTCGACTAGTCATCAGAGGTGAAATTAATATAAAAAATAGACAGAACTGTACGTATTTTATAAAATATAATGGATTAGGTCCCAAATTTATAAATAAAGTGATGTTTAATAATATTTCCCAGATTTTAGAGAGTATTGGTTTTCTCTCACAGCATCGTTCGGTGTATCTCCAGTTTTCAGATGCATCCCTGAATAGTCAGGTTTTTTTACAACGTATAGATGGGCAACATTATCTTAATCAGGGCCTGAACGCTGAGCTGATTTGTTTATCCACAAATGCTCATATTTCACTCAAGAAATTTATTGGAGTGCAAGTTGCTGTTGACCAAGTAACAGATCAAGGAAGTTTTTTCCGTACTACAGCTATTATTACGGGAGCATCGCAAGGACAGAGTGACGGTGCTCTAACCTTATATAAGCTCACAATAAGTGATCCAACTTATCTCTGGCATAAACGCAGAAACAGCCGTGTGTTTATGAACAAGAGTGTGAAAGAAATTAGTGAAATTCTGTTTCAGGAATGGCAAGGGAAAAGTGCATTATTTGCATCTAGTCTGACTTTAGATTTGAGCGGGTTGAAACAGACATACGATATCCGTCCTTTTGTTATGCAGCTCAATGAAAGTGACTATGACTTCTTGACTCGCTTATGGCGTAGTGAAGGCATTAACTGGCTTATTGATGAAGCGGAGCTTACTGTACCGAGCAATACAGATCATATTCAGCCACAAAAACTACGTCTCATTGATGATAATAACCAATATCAAGCGCTGACAAGAAGAGCGATTCGTTACCATCGAAGTCATGCAACTGAACAATTTGACAGTATGACTAGCCTAATGGCTGATCGTAGTTTACAGCCGACTTCTGTTTTTGTGCAGCGGTGGCAGTCAGATGTATTGCAACAAACAGATGGGGCAGGCAGTGTACAAAGTACACATCAACATAGTGCCAACTATGACAATCAAAGCTTAAGTCTTGAAGATGCATGGCACTTTAGCCTGGCATGGATGCAGGATTTAAAAGGCGAAGATGGTGCAACCTCAGCAAGTAATCAACAACTAGAAAAGTTCAATCAGAACCTAAGCGCTTACCATGATGCTCAGTCTAAGCAGTTTATTGCAAAAACCACAGTACGAGATACCCAAGTTGGCTATTGGTTTGAGCTGAACGAACATCCTGAAATTGATCTTCATGACGGTGCAGATAAAGAGTTTCTGATTGTTGGGAAGCATTACTACAACCAAAACAACTTACCGAAAGATTTAAACCAGCAAATTCAAGCTTTAGTTCAACAAAGCCATTGGCAAGTTGGTCATACAGACGAGCGCCAAGGCAATGAACTGATTTTACAACGCCGTAATATTAAGGTTGTGCCTGCGTATCAACCTTTAGAGAATCGACCTCAAGCTTCTGTGCAACGTGCCATAGTCGTAGGGCCAGAGGATGAGCAAATTCATGTCGATCAATGGGGACGGATAAAAGTTCGTTTCTTGTTCACTCGCAGTGATGACCATCGCCATGATGGGGGAGCTGGAAGTAACGGCAATGACACCGATTCGGCTTGGGTCGATGTGGTAACTCCGTGGGCTGGAAAGGGGTATGGGGCACGGTTTTTACCACGTGTGGGTGAAATCGTTGTCATTAATTTCTTTGACGGTAATATTGACCGCCCGTTTGTGGCGGGCCGCATTCACGAAGCTGAACGGCATCCAACGCAGTTTGACCAAAAAGGACAACTACCCGACACTAAAAAATTGAGTGGTATTCGGTCAGAAGAAGTTGGTGGTAAAGGTTTTAACCAGTTACGTTTTGATGATACAACTGGACAAATTAGTGCCCAGTTACAAAGTAGCCATGCTGCTAGCCAGTTAAACTTAGGTAACTTAAGCCATCCAAAAGCCAGTGCGACAAGTGATGGTCGTGGTGAAGGTTTTGAACTGAGAACTGACCAATGGGGTGCAGTTCGAGCTGGTAAGGGCTTACTTCTTACTACTCATAAACAAGACCAAGCTCAAGGCACACATTTAGATGCAGCCAACGCCAAGCAGCAAATAGAAGGTGGCCTTAATAATGCGAAGGCACTGAGTGAAGTTGCTAAAAACCAGCAAACTGACCCATTGGAAATGCTTGAGAACTTAAAAAGTTTCTTAGAACAAATTGAGCAACAAGATAAAGACAAAGCGGCCGCTTTCAAGCAAGCCTTGATGGTATTAACCGCACCTAACAGTATTGCTCTAGCCAGTAATGAAGACATTCATTTAAGTGCAGATGCTCAGTTAAGCCACAGTGCTGGAGACAGCATTAACCTAAGCACCCAAAAGAACCTGATTGCACACGCCCAAAACAAAATCAGCCTTTTTGCAGCTCAACAGGGCGCACGGCTTTATGCGGGCAAGGGGAAAATTGAAATACAAGCGCAAGCGGATGGGGCAGACTTTATTGCCCGTAAAGGCATCCAGATTATTTCTACAGAAGACAAAGTTGAAATTAATGCTTCTAAAGAAATTGTGATCACCGCAGGTAGTTCTCAAATCAAGATTAATGGTTCGGGCATTTTCCCTGTTACGGGTGGCAAGTTTGAGGTGAAGGCTGGACAGCATGTGTTTATGGGAGGCGGTAGTGCTTCGAGTACTTTGCCTGCTTTACCTCAGTTGAATATGCCTGCTAAAGAGCTTGAACTTAAGTATGTGTATGACGATTTAAAGCCAGTCGCTCAAGCCCCTTATAAACTTATATTTCAGGATGGCTCAATGCAAGAAGGCATTCTGGATAGTAGTGGTTATGCAAAAGTCCAAGTTCCTGCTGATAAAATCCAGCCAAAGGTCTATTACGGTTTTAGCAATATGGAGGCTAAACCTGATCAGCCTAAACAGCAGAATAGCTTTAAAGATAAAAAAGTGATGAGTATTGTGGATGCAGAACAATTGATCGAACAATATAACAAGCAAGAGCTTGACCACTTATTAGATGAATATTTCCCTGATGAAATACAAGCCATGATCGATGGGCAGGGTGTTGAGTATGATGACCACATTAATGATTATGAGGAAAAAGATTTAGAACAACAAAATAATCCAGATGATGCTATTGCTGATCATGCAGAAGAAATTCCGCTGAATGAACACGCAGCTCCACATGTGGGGCTTGGGGAAGATTTATGAGCACAGCCATTGCAAAGTCACCTGCTAAAACGATTAGAGTCACTAAAAAAGGGGAACAATCGGCAGCCGACTGGATAAAGGGAGTACTAGATGGGAGTGGGTCAAGCCCAGCTCAAATCATTGTGGCTGTAGTGATTGGCTGTATCCCTTTCGTAGGGCAAGGCGTCGATGTTGGTAATGTCATTGTTTCAATTGTCAAAATTTCAGAAAACCCGAATAACAAAGACAACTGGTTTGATTTGGTCTTTAATTTAATTGCATTTGTTCCTGCTGCTGGAGATGGACTTAAAATTGTATTCAAGCAAATGCGCTCAGGTAAATCTATGGGAGCAATATTAGATGCAATTCCAAGCAAAACCTTGCGTGGCGATGTTGAAAAATGGTTTCGTAATTTAAACTGGAATGCTTATACCAAAGAGCTACAGAAAACCGTTAATAAAATGATAGATGGACTCATTAACGTTTTTGATAGCTGGATGACCAGAGCGGTCTTGGGACAGGCCCGATTAAAGACTCTTGTGGTGCAACTGAGAAAAATGAAAACAGTTGCGAACAAGCAAATTGAAATGGTGATGAAAGATCTGCAATTAGCCCATAAAAAAGCTTTGGCAACACCTTATCCAAATACCACAGCGAAGGCACCAATCCATAAATCGGGTTCAAAGAAACCTAATTCTACTTCTGCTCCTCGTACACAGCAGAATGGTCAGGTTCTTAAAAATACCAGTGGTAATACAGCGAAGACAGGGACGCAGAATACTTCAACCAAAAGAGAATCAAAAAAGCGAAGTAATCAGGAATTAGGATCAGGTGGTGAACACATCACGGATTATTATTTTGTGAAGCGGAAAAAGAACCGTAGCAAAATTAATAATAATGGTGTGCTGTATGAATATCACGATACTGGGCACAATGGTATTGACCATGTCTGGCATAGCAATAGTATTGGACATCAATACCGTGTTACAGATAGTAAATCGACGAATTTAGCCAGCCATAAAAAACTCATGACCCCTAAAGCAGCAATGGCTGCTTTAAGAATGGGGCTGGATGTTTACATGAAATCTGATCAGGAAAATAAAGCCAAACGGTCAGTAGGTACAACAGTAGGTGATGGTGTACAAATGTCACATCTTTGGATTGCGAGTAAAATTGATGGCGCAAAAATCACTCCAAATCATAGTTCCATTGTAAAAAAAATTAAAGCTTGGAGACGAGTTAATTTCAAACCGAGTACTGAAAAAAGAGTAGGTAAAACAGTTGCGGTACAGTGCCCTTATGATCGGAGTTTAGTGACGATTACGGGAAATCTATTTGATCATCATAGTCAGTGTAAAGGACTGGATAAACCGAAATGTACCCGTACCGTGACTGCACATGCAATTACTTTAGAATTTGTATTGCCCAATGAAATGCTGGAGCGTTAAGAATGTCAATAACAGTCAATGATCAAGAAATAGATTGGCAAAAATGGCTAGACTTGGAAATTACTGATGAGAGCAATTTTAGAGATAATCATTTATTAAAACAGGATTATCATGAAAACTTTGATGAGCTTGTAAATGGATTGTATTCAGTTACTGATGGCTTTAGCAATTATAAAAATGGAAAGAAGTTTGGTGGATACATTGCTGCGGGTCATCAACGTTTAAGAGATGCTTTAGATTTGATGTCTTTGCAATATTCGGCGGGTGGGGATATTGGCTTTATTAAAGAGCTTTATCCTTACTTACTCCATTGGACTGAAGAATATGCTGAAACCAGTCATTTATATAATCTAAGTCCTGATGCAGGTGGACGTTATGTCTGGCATATCAGTTTAGGAACTGAAGACTACTGGTATGTTGCTTTACGTTTGATTTGTTTTGGCTTGTTGACTGGTTATGCAGACCAAATGGCACGTATTATGCCGATTATTGACTATGTTGAAGCCACACCTGAAGGGCAGGAAAAAGATGGTTTAATTGAGCGTCTGATTGCTCCATTTGTAGCAGACCGTGGCACTCCACCAGATGAAGCCAGAAGACATTTGCCTTATCGAAAGTTAATCAAGGTGTTTAATGCTGCACCTGAGCAACGCCCCGCTTTAATATTGCAATATTTAGAAAGCTGGTATGAGGCGAGTCGTAGAGAGCCTTATCATGATCAACATCCACAAACTGATCTTAGATCGGGCGTTAGCTATTATGGTTATTGGTCATGGGAAGCAGCCGCGGTGACTTGGCTGTTAGAAATAGATGATGCTTTATACCGTGATCACGAGTTCTATCCAAAAGACTTAGTTGATTTTGCGCGTTCACAATCAAATGTAGTTCAAGAAGAGAAACAGCCAGAACTTATAAAAGTAAAAGGTGGTGAAGCTTGTATTAAAACAGGTCATTGGATTACTCCAGCTAAACCTGATACACGACTTTATTTTACGCAAGGTGCCATATTGCCTATCCTTTCAGAAACGGACTGGGGTGAAGTGTATTGGTACTGGGATGGTGAAGATTAATAGATTGCCCGAAAGGGCATCTATATAAAACATAATGAAAATATTTAATTTTGAACTAGCTTGTTAGAGTTTTTAGCTTCTCTTGATACACCACGAATGATGCTCGATATCGGAAAATTTGTGGATGAACAAGGTCTAGGAAAGAATGATTAAAGCCCGTTAGGGCTTTTCTTTATTCTATTTTGTATTTCCTTGCAAAATTGTGAAAATAAGTGAAGTTATTGCAATATGAAAAAAACACCTATTACTTTTAATGCAGCATATGCTATCTCAGATGATATGGTGTATGTAACAAGCTCACTGGATAACTTTGATGACAATCAACAATTTAGTCGATTGTTTATGTACGATTATACTGAAGAGAATGGAGAGGGATGGTATTATCATGATGTTAATTTTATTGTAGTTGATGTATGTTTTTATAATGTTGAAAATAATAAAAAGTTAATAGCATTAAGTGATGAAGGTGAAATTGAAGAGTTTGATGGTGAAGATAGTAATTTTAAACACATAGATGGAGCTGGTTTAAATCAAGAGTGGAGCAAAGATCGTGGTTATCTTTCCACAATAAAATTTCAAAATAACAAGTTATTTGCTTGTGACTATGATGGACAAGTTTATATTAACGAATTTAACTGGTTTGACTTATCAAATGGTCTAAGCCTTAGTAATAATCAAATACTAGATTTTGAATCTCTTGAAAATGAGGATGATATTTCTGTTATCGATATATGTGAAATAAATGGTAATTATTTTTGTGTAGGTCGTATCGGAGATAATGGACTAATTGCTAATTATGATGGCAAGCAATGGAATATATTGAAAATATTTACACCTGCTACATTATATTCAGTTATTCCGAAAAAAGATGGAAAATTAATTGCATGTGGAACATATGGGAATTTAATAGAAATTAATAATGATGCTACTCTTAGTCGGAAAACAAACTTAAGTATAAAAGATGATTTTTATTCTTTAACTGAATTTAATGATGTGCTTTATATAGGTTCAGCATGTGGCTTATATAAATTCCATGAAAATGAAATTACTAAAGTGAATATTCATGAGGAAATAGATAATACTCTTGTGTTTAAAGTAGATTCTACTGAAAATACATTATGGATTTTTACGAATAAAGTTATAGGTAGATATGATGGAAATTCTTGGAAGATTCTTGATCATCCAGATAACAAAGAATATAAAAAAATATCTTTAACTGTAAGTGCAAATGAGAAATGTCCTAGGACTGGATATTGGTATACAGTTGTGAAACCTAATTCGAGAGCTTACTTTAAACAAGGCGATGCTTTTCCTCAGTTAGTAACTGATTGGGGAGAAGTTTACTGGCAGTTTAATGGTGATGAATAAAAGAATGCCCGAAAGGGCATTTTTATTTGTAAGGAATTTATAAAACAAAATCTACCCTTACCGTGACCTCACATGCGATTACTTTAGAATTTGTAATGCCAAATGAAATGCTGGAGCGTTAAGAATGTCGATAACAGTCAATGATCAAGAAATAGATTGGCAAAGATGGCAAGAATTGGAGATACAGGATACGCATTTATATCGAGATACTTTGTTGCCTGAAGATATATATCTTGAAAGGTTTGATATATTTCTAAATGGATTGTATTCGGTTACAGATGGTTTCTGTAATTATAAAAACGAAAAGAAGTTTGGTGGATATATTGCCGCAGGTCATCAGCGTTTAAAAGATGCACTGAATTTAATGTCTTTGCAGTATTCTGCTGGTGGGGATATTAGCTTTATTAAAGAGCTTTATCCTTACTTACTGCACTGGACTGAAGAATATGCTGAAACCAGTCATTTATATAATTTAAGTCCTGATGCTGATGGGCGTTATGTTTGGCATATCAGTTTAGGTACAGAGGACTACTGGTATATTGCTTTACGTTTGATCTGTTTTGGTTTGTTAACGGGCTATGCAGACCAAATGTACCGGATTATGCTGATTATTGACTATGTTGGAGCTACACCAGAAGGGCAAGAGAAAGATGGCTTAATTGAGCGTCTGATTGCTCCATTTGTAGCAGACCGCGGAACTCCGCCAGATGAAGCCAGACGACATTTACCTTATCGAAAGTTAATCAAGGTGTTTAATGCTGCACCTGAGCAACGCCCAGCGTTAATGCTGCAATATTTAGAAAGCTGGTATGAAGCAAGCCGTAGAGAACCTTATCATGATCAACATCCTCAAACAGACTTAAATGATGGTTTTACGTATTACGGCTATTGGTCATGGGAAGCGGCAGCAGTGACATGGTTGTTAGAAATAGATGATGATTTATACCGTGATCATGAGTTCTATCCAAAAGACTTAGTGGATTTTGCGCGTACACAATATTTCTTAACTTGAAAGTTGATATACCAATGATATAAGTTAAATTTCGGAATGATATTTGCGTGTAGTAAGTCATCGTTTTAGGTAAAACAAGCTCGTTGAAGAAAGTAATACAAACTATAAATTTCAGAGTATAACTATGAAGCTTAAAGAATTAGCAGGTTGTGAGGAGTGCGATACTGTCTATCGTAGAAGCCCGCTTGCTTATGGAAAAAGAGCTTATTGCGTATGCTGCGGTGCTGAACTTTATCGGCACACCAAACCTTTTTCGACATTGTTGGCTTTGATCTTAACCGCCTTAATTGTATTTGTTATTGCGAATAGCTTTCCCATTGTAAAAATTGAACTACAAGGAAATACATCTGAAACCACCTTACTTGGCGCAGTTTGGGTGATGTTTCATTACGATCGGGCTTTCGTTGGCGTACTCATCTTAATCACTACCTTTATTGTGCCGCTTTCTTATCTTCTATTACTTTCCTATGTACTGGGTACGGTAAGCGTATTGAAGAAACGCCCAACGTTTTTAGTGATTGCCTTACGCACACTTTTCTTTATGAGAGTGTGGGGAATGGTTGAGGTGTTCTTAATTGGAATTTTGGTTACGCTTGTGAAATTAATGGGAATGGTGTTAGTGATTCCCGAGATTGCTTTATGGGCATTCGCAGTTTTAAGCATATTGTTGGTCTATATTACTTCCATAAAGGTGAGTGATATATGGAACGAAATTGATAGGTCACTGCCATGAAAACGATAAAAAATGTGACTCAAACAAAAAGTTCGCACCATGGGTTGGACTTTAAACAATACCCAAGAGCCAAAGATCTCTCATTAATTGTGTGTCACTGCTGTGGTGTCGTAAATTCTTCTAAAAATGGAAAAAAACGACAAGACAAAAGCCATCAAGTCTTACGCTGTACTCGGTGTAAGAGTGTATTGCATTCACGTAAGCCAGCGAGTTTAAATCGAACTTTTGCTTTAGTGGTAGCTGCAACCATTCTCTATATTCCGGCCAATGTACTTCCAATGACGGTGACTGACTCACTTTTGGGTAGCCAGCAAGATACCATCATGAGTGGGGTAATTTACTTTTGGCAAAGTGGAGACTATCTGGTTTCAGTCGTCATTTTCATGGCCAGTATTTTTATTCCGATGCTGAAACTATTTATTTTGTATTTTTTATTATTTGCGGTATATCTACAGAAATCGGCAGGTTGGAAGTTCTTACCAGAGCAATGCGTTAAGTTATATCGAATTGTAGAGTTTATCGGACGTTGGTCGATGATTGATGTTTTTGTGGTAGCACTTTTAACAGCACTCATTCAGATTCAATCGCTTGCTACAATTTTAGCAGGGCCGGGTTCGATTGCTTTTGGCGCGGTTGTGGTGTTAACCATGTTCGCATCCTTAAGCTTTGACCCACGTATTATTTGGGATAATTTCTATACATCTCAAAATACAAACAAACCTTCTTTTTTTGCTTCTGAAAAAACAACAGTTATTCAGGCAGAACATCCGCCGTTGAATAATGATCCTATTAATCCCAGTCAATAAAAGAACAATGAGTATGTCTGAAAATGAAATAACCACTGGTAACTCAGATCATCGTGATCCGGATGTTGAACTGGATAGCATGAATGATTTACCAGAACCCCAAGAAAAGAAAAGTCGATGGAAGCCTTTATTAATCTGGCTTATTCCATTAATTGCTCTTTTAATCGCGCTGTCATTAGCTGTAAAAGCGTTACTGTCTCATGGCCCTACCATTGATGTGTCTTTTCGGACAGCAGAAGGGTTGGTTGCTGGTAAAACAACAGTCCGTTATAAACAGGTGGATATTGGTGTAGTACGACAGATTGATCTTTCAGATGACCGTTCACACATTATTGCAAGAATTGATTTGCGCAAAGGGGCAAGTAACTTTGCAGCAAAAGATTCACGATTTTGGGTCGTGCGACCGCGTATTGGGACGAGTGGGGTTTCAGGAATAGACACATTATTGTCAGGTGCATATATTGAAGTGGATGGAGGCAAATCACAAGAGCAAAAGCTTGAATTTACAGGGCTAGAAGTACCGCCAGTGATATCTTCGGATGTACCTGGGAAAATCTTTTTCTTAAATGCAAATGATTTGGGATCGTTAGACGTAGGCTCTCCAATTTATTATCGTCGAATTAATGTGGGGCAAATTACAGCCTATAAATTATCCAATGATGGTAAGAATGTAGAACTGCAAACTTTTATCCGTGCGCCGTATGACAAGTTTGTAACCACCGATGCGCGTTTTTGGCAAGCGAGTGGTATTGATGTGACCTTAAATGCTTCAGGCTTTAATTTAGATACTCAATCTCTGGCAAGTATTGTCGCTGGTGGTATTGCTTTCGGATATCCTGAAAGCTCGCATGCCACTATGGCAGCGAATCAGAGTCGCTTTAATCTTTGGGACTCAAAATCTGAGGCATTAAAAGAGCCTGACGGGCAACCTCGTGGCGTGATTATGTATTTTGATCATTCATTGCGTGGGCTTTCTGTTGGTGCGCCAATTGATTTCATGGGTATTGAAATTGGTAATGTTAAATCAATTAATGCCGAGTTTTATGACCACTATAAACAGATTCGTATGCGTGTTGAGGCGGTTATCTATCCTTCACGTGTTGAAAATGGTCAGGCGCTTAATCCAAACAGTGAAATTTTCAAAGATTTTGTTGAACATGGATGGCGTGCTCAAATGCGAACAGGCAACCTTCTCACGGGTCAAAACTATATTGCCCTAGACAAGTTCCCTAAAGCCAAACCTGCGACATTACAAATCTTAGGTGATAACCGTGTGGTGATGCCAACTACACCAACCGAATTGAGTGGCTTACAAGCTCAAGTTTCTCAGATTGCTGACAAGTTAACGAAATTCCCGTTAGTTGAAATTGGGCAAGATGTGCGTAAAACGCTTAACAATATGAACACAGCGATTGAGTCTACCGACAAGCTGGTTAAGCAGTTAGATGGCAAAGTTGCACCTGGTTTACAAGCAACTTTAGACGATGTTCGTAAAACTGTAAGGTCATCTGAGTCTATTTTGTCGAGCGATGCGCCGTTGCAACAAGACGTACGTAAAGCATTGCAGCAAATGACACGTGCG
Organism: Acinetobacter sp. 161(2023); assembly: GCF_037027805.1. Lineage (NCBI taxonomy): Bacteria > Pseudomonadati > Pseudomonadota > Gammaproteobacteria > Moraxellales > Moraxellaceae > Acinetobacter > Acinetobacter sp. 161(2023). The sequence continues at coordinate 20,717 of NZ_JAZEYD010000015.1, forward strand.
GCAGCTTCATTACAGTTAATGTCAGATTATATTGAGCAACATCCTGAATCAATTATTCGAGGTAAGACACCAGAGGCTGATGATGAAAAATAAAAACACTCTATCTTTTCAACATCCTAAAGCAGCCAAAGGGCTGCTTGGGAGCGGCCTGTTTTTAACGGCAGTTGCCATGACGGCATGTTCGAGTTCGCCAACGCCGAACTACTATACGATTAGTCCTAAAATTACTCCGGCAGTTAGCTCGAGTATTCGAGTCATTGAAGTTTTACCAGTTGGACTGCCAGACCGTTTAGACCGTGCGCCTTTGGTGCTCCAAGACAGTAGTGGTAAGTCTACGGTGTTAAACAATGAGCGTTGGACATCGACCATGAGTACACAATTACGCGATACTCTGTCGGCGGGTCTGCAACAAAAATTAGGGGCAATTGACAGTTATAGCAGCGGGCTTGCTGGAAATAATCAGCCTTTATATCGAGTTTCTACAGACTTTTCTCATTTTGATATTGTAGATAAAAGCAATATTAACGTTGCGGTGTCTTGGGTGGTGAAGCGTCAAATACCGCCTACTCAGTTAGAGTCTTCTAATCCAAAAGTTATTACCAATGCAGGGTCTCAGTTAAATTGTCGAATTGCTTTTAAACAGCCGATTGATCAAAAAGCTAAAAAGATGGATGCGATTGTGAATGCTTCAAGTGAAGCGATGACTCAAATTATTAACACAGTGTCTGCTTCAATTGTTGCGCTCGATTCGAATAAAAAATCAGTTATTAGTAACGGTGTTTGTTCCTAATAAAACTTTGAACAGAAGCCTTTATCTGTCAAAAAACAGATAAAGGCTTTTTTATTTTAATTGCCTCGATAGGTTGAGTAACCGTAAGGGCTCAGTAATAACGGAATATGGTAGTGGTTTACGCTTCCATCTACTTTAAAAATTACAGGTACTTCGGCAAAAAAAGTTTGTTGTTTATTCTTTTTAAACCAGTCTTCAGTTTTAAAGGTAACTTTATAAACTCCTTGCTCTAGTTTTTTATTTTCTGGATAGAGCGCAGTAATACGGCCATTTGAATCGGTTACTTGCTGGTTAAGTTTAACCCACTGGTTATTGGTGTTTTTTTCTAAAACCACTTCAACCTGAGAAGAGGGCAAACCCGTCTCTAGATTTAATACATGCACACTTAGCGGATTAGTTTGTGCAAATGTAGCCGAAGTAATAAATAACGAAGATAAAGCAATAAATGATTTAGGCATGTTGAACTCCTTATGAATGAAAAACGGTTTCAATGGCTTTGTTTGCGCATTGGTTGTCATTTTGTGCGCCGCCAGCACCCGCAACCCCAATCGCTCCGATCACTTGGTTCTCAAAACGAACAGGTACGCCGCCCCCTAACAAAAGTAAACTTGCTACGGTGGTTAGATTTTTTGCATCGGGGTTTTGGTTACTGTTTTGGCTTAAAACCAAGGTTGATGTTTTGGTAGATAAAGCGGTATAGGCTTTTTTCTCGGCAGCCATTAAGTTATGCGGGCCCACCAGCTCATGCCGTTCGGCAGTTAAAGGATTACCACCGCGATCTACAACAACGACCGCAATGTTTTGATTTAATTTTTTGCATGCCTCTTTCGCACTGTCGGCTAGCAGGTGGGCAGTTTTTAGATCTAACGAATAAACTTGATTCAAAGCAGGGGGCTGTGCAAAAGTACTATTACCAAATAGCACGACTGTTAACATCAGCCAGTTCAATTTTTTCATAATGATTGCCTCTATGTCGCTTTGAAAATCTTAAACAAATTGCTTAACTTCAAGCGTGACAATCACATTACAAAGTTGTCATCTTTCAAATGAGTCTCTACAAAATGCGTATCCTTATTATTGAAGACGAGATCAAGATCGCCACTTATTTGGTCAAAGGATTAAAAGAGTCTGGATATCAAGCGGAGTGTGTTCACTTAGGGCTTCAAGGTTTGGAAATACTAAAGAGAGATCAATATGACTTGCTTATTCTTGATGTGATGTTGCCGGACATAGACGGTTGGAGCGTATTACAAGTACTACGCCAGTTTTCAAAAATTCCAGTGATTTTCTTAACGGCAAAAGATCAGGTAATGGATAGAGTGAAAGGTTTGGAGTTGGGTGCAGACGATTACTTGGCTAAACCATTTTCCTATATTGAACTGTTGGCACGTATTAAAAGTCTGTTAAGAAGACAGCAATATCTGCAAGAAAACGAGTTGTCTATTAGCGATTTAAAAATGGATGTGGTCGCTCATAAAGTATGGCGTAGTGGCAACTTAATTGAGCTGAGTAAGACCGAATTTAATTTGTTGCGTTACATGTTGCTCAACAAAGAACAAATCGTGACGCGCAGACAAATTGGTTCCGAAGTTTGGAATATTAACTTTGACACCGATACCAACTTTATTGACGTTGCAGTACGCCGTTTACGAAGCAAAATTGATGAAGGATATGAGTTAAAACTCATTCATACCATCCGTGGCTTGGGCTATAAAATTTCGGTTAGCTTATGAACTTTAAATTTCTGCGTTCTCTTGAAGTCCGTATTACATTATTGGTCACGCTTTGTTCTGCCTTAATTTTATGTTCAGTCGGCTTTATGACCTATTTAGGCATTAACCAGATTTTATTAAAGCAGCAAGATAAAGCTTTAGCAGACAGAATTAACCGTTTGGAAATTTTGCTGCAAGATAGTGAAAATGTAGAGCAAATCATTGCGCGGCCTAAGCTGTATCAAAACATGCTTGGCAACCAAGACAACTTGTTTCTGCTTATTCATAAAGACTCAACTTTAATTAATATCAATCCACTTCGCATTCAACTGCCTAAACTTGCACAGCGCGACAGCCTTCAATTTCAAGATTTAGTTAACAACTCATATCCAACACGAATTGCTTGGAAAACCATAAAAATTAATAACGAGCCTTATCTACTCATTGCAGGTAAACAGTGGTCGGAACGCATCAATATTCTTTTACCTTTTCAAGAAAGTCTCTTGATGTATGTGGTCGGGGGCGTGTTTTCAATCTTTTTGCTTTGCATTTTAGCGTGTCACCTAGGTTTAAGGTCGCTACAACAACTTCGTAAGCAAACTCATTCTATTAACGTAAATCAGCTACAGAAACGATTAAACCTCTCAAATTCACCTTTAGAAGTTGAGCTACTTTCAAAAGATATTAACCACATGCTTGAGCGTATTGAAAAGGGTTATACGCAGCTCAACCGCTTTTCTGAGGATATTGCTCATGAGTTCCGTACGCCTTTAAATAATCTGATTGGGCAAACCGAGATTGCTTTAACTGGCGAACGCTCAGTTGAGCAATATGAAGATTTGCTGGTGTCTCATTTGGATGATTACCACAGATTAAAACGCATGATTGATAGCATGCTTTTTTTAGCAAGAGCCGATCAAAAAATGGTTCTTGTAAACAAACAAGAAATAAACCTCCAAGATGTTATAGATAGCCTATGCCAGATTTTTGAATATCAGGCCGAGGAACAAGAATATTATTTTAGTTTCAACTTAGAAGCCCAGAAGTTATTTGCAGATCCAGAGTTATTTCAAAGAGCCGTTTACAATCTCATTTTAAATGCGCTGGTACATGGTGGTGACAAGCGAACTATTTATATCGCCACTAAGCATAAGATGAGTGAGCATAGGCAATGGGTCAGCCTGACAGTGGTAACGGGTGGGGTTTCAATTGCTGAACATCAACTCGAATATGTCTTTGAAAGATTTTACCAATGCCACTCAAGTCGAAGTGATGAGAACCAGACAGGTGGATTAGGTCTCTCTATTGTTGCTTCAATTATGGATCTACATCATGGCCTCTATCGAGTTTATAACACGGTCGAAGGTGTGTGCTTTGAGCTTGATTTTCTAGTTGTAGATGCTCCAAATAAATACAATTAAATCCTTATTAATGTTCCTTAATTTTTAAAATTCACACTTTGTTCACAGCCCTCTGGCGTATGTTTAAACGTATGAAATAAACAGAAGAGGGTAGTCATGAAATTATTATTTAAGTCACTTGTCATCAGCAGTAGTCTTGCAGCGGCCAGCTTAATCCTTCCTTTGAGTACTTATGCAGACACGACCACTAAACCTGTCGCTGTTGATTCTATCGATATTAATAAATACGCAGGTAAGTGGTATGAGATTGCGCATTTACCTATGTTTTTTCAGCGTAATTGTGTAGCAAATACAACTGCAAACTATTCCATTAACGCAGACAAAACCGTTGGTGTTTTAAATAGTTGTACCAACAAAGATGGCAAAATGATTTCATCTGAAGGCGTTGCTTATTCGCAAAATGAAGGCAACAGTAAATTAAAAGTGAGCTTTTTACCTTCTGGCCTAAGATGGATTCCTTTTACAAAAGGCGATTACTGGGTTTTAAGAGTTGACCAAGATTATCAGGTCGCTTTAGTGGGTGGCCCAAGCCAGAAATATTTATGGATTCTTTCTCGTGGTCCTCAAATTGATGAGGCGACATATCAGTCTTATCTGCAAACCGCAAAAAGCTATGGCTACGACGTTTCTAAACTTGTTAAGACCACACAGACTAAATAGCGAAGTGCTGGTTGCGTAGATGCATATATTTATCTCGTAACCGAGTGAACTTCACATAAAATTCATTGCGCATTTTCTAAATTAGAACCAAAAGAAATGCTTTAGATCAGGAAGAATCAATGTCTAAATTTTTTCTGCGCTGGATCGATAGCTGGTCAGATTCAGAAAATGCGCAAGTGGATACTTCTGGCGAATATGTCATTGAAAAGAACATTCAATGGTTAAGAATAATTCCTTTTATTTTATTGCATATCGCTTGTTTAACTGTGTTTTGGGTGGGCGTATCTTGGTTTGCAGTTGTCTTCATGCTGGGGTTTTACTTTCTTCGCATGTTTGCAATTACTGCTTTTTTTCACCGCTATCTTTCACATAAAACTTTTCAAACATCACGTATTGTTCAATTCATTTTTATACTGATCGGAACCATGAGTGCACAGCGTGGGCCGTTATGGTGGGCAGCACATCACCGTTATCACCATCACTTTACCGACACCGATCAGGACCCGCATTCAGCGAAAGCAGGCTTCTGGTATTCGCATGTAGGCTGGTTTTTAAATGAGCAGAATTTTGCTACTCGAAAAAAAGTGATTAAAGACTGGTTGAAATATCCTGAGCTGATTTGGCTTGACCGATTTAGTTTGCCTATTGTGATTTTTACAGCTTTGGCAATTTATGGTTTTGGTTCGTGGCTTGCGCAACATTTCCCTGAGTTGGGAACCAATGGTTTACAGCTTTTGGTGTGGGGATTTGTGATTTCTACCGTTCTATTAACGCATGCAACCTTATGTATTAATTCACTCGCGCATCGTTATGGTTCACGAGAGTTTAATACTCCAGATGACAGCCGTAATAACTTTTTACTTTCTTTAATTACCTTGGGTGAAGGATGGCACAACAACCATCACTTTTACTCAGGCAGTGTGCGTCAAGGCTTTTATTGGTGGCAGATTGATATTAGCTTTTATGTGCTCAAACTGATGTCTTTATTGGGTTTGGTATGGGGGTTAAAGCCAGTACCAGCGAAGGTTTATCAATATAAAAAGATTAAAGATCTACCGATAGAAAAAATTGAAAATGGGGAAGTGTTATGAAAATTGCCATTCTGGGTTCGGGTATATCGGGACTTTATGCTGCATGGAAATTGTCAAAACAACATCAAGTTACCGTATATGAAAAAAATAACTATTTTGGTGGTCATTCTGACACTCATGAGCTGGATATAGAGGGCGATAAAGTTGCGGTAGATAGTGGTTTTATCGTATTTAATGACTACAACTATCCGTTATTTACCGACATGCTTAAAAAATTAGGCGTAGAAACTCAAAGTAGCGATATGAGTTTTTCGGTAAATAATCTGGTGAGTGGACTTCAATACAATCCTTCAAAAAAATGGTCACTCTTTGCCCGTCCGCAGAACTTTTTAAATCGTAAATTTCTGCAAATGCTCTCAGATTTGCTGCGTTTTTATGATGATAATAAAGATATAGATGTTGCAGATATTGATCCTAATTTATCGATTGAAGAATATTTAGACCTCCACAAATATAGTTATGAGTTCCGTTATGAGCATCTTTATCCGATGTGCGGCGCTTTATGGTCGGCACCTGTTGAGCAAGTAGGACAAATTCCATATCGATTTGTGGTGAGCTTTTTTCAACATCACCGCATGTTACAGCTAAAAGAGCGGCCACAATGGCAAACGGTTAAACACGGCTCAGCAAGCTATATTCGTGCTATTCAAAAGAATTGCCCATCCATTGAGTGGAAATTTGCAGAAGTAAAAGGTGTGAGCCGTTCACAAGAAACTGTGTTTATCGAAACGACTGAAGGGCAAGCCGAATATGACTGGGTGATTTTCGCAAGCCATGCGGACGATAGCCTAAGTTTAATTAAAGATGTGTCAGAACTTGAACAGGAAATATTAAGTCAATTTATCTATCAAGATAATCACATGGTGGTTCACCGTGATCTTTCAATTATGCCTAAAAGCCGTTTGCAGTGGGCAAGCTGGCATGTCCATGTAACTTCTGCATCTCAAGTTCAAAACGAAGTATCCGACATACATTATGGTTTTACCTACTGGATGAACAATTTGCAGAATTTATCCTGCGCTACTCAGATTTTTTCTACGTTAAATCCGAATATGAAAATTAAAGCTGAAGACATCTTGGTTGAGCGTAAATATCGTCATCCTGTATTTGATGCAAAAGCAATTCAAGCTCAATCTCGTTGGCAAGAAATTAATGGACAGAATCGGACTTCATTTTGTGGAGCGTATTGGGGCTGGGGCTTTCACGAAGATGGTGCCCGCAGTGCAGCACGTGTTGTAGAGCAACTCTTAGCGTTATAAAAATAGGTAAGGAGCTTTCAAATGTTATTAAATAAACTTGCTATCGCTCCTGCACTTATTCGTCACAGACGCTATAGCCCGAAACAGCATGAGTTTACATCGACCTTAAATTATTTATGGTTCGATCCAGATCAATTAGATGATATTACAAAAGATTGTTCACTTTGGTCGACCGATCATTGGAATGTACTAACACTATCTGAAAAAGATTTTTTAAACATGTATCGGGGTTCTATAAAGGATCGAGTCGAGAAAGCGATACTGCAAAATAACAACTCACATCTTCGGCCAGACTGGCAAATCAGAGTCTTGGCTTTACCTCGTTGTTTAGGTTTTAGGTTTAACTCGGTCGTATTTTATTTTGTTTTAAATAAAACCGGAAAACCCGTATTTATTGTCAGTGAAATTACCAACACCCCTTGGAATGAAAGAAAAGTTTACATACACGACTGCTCAAAACAACAAAAAAATATGGGTGATTATCAGAGTTTTGATTTTCATTTTGAAAAATCATTTCATGTTTCGCCGTTCATGCCCATGCAGTTGACTTACCACTGGCGGTTTAGTTTTTCAGATCAGCAAAATGTCATTCACATGCAGCTCTTTGAAGAGCAAAAACAAGTGTTTGATGCAACTATGCGGTTTGAACTTGTGCCCATCACATTTCCTTCACAGCAGTATCGATATGCTCTTATGAACAGCCTGGCCCCTTTTAAAATGTTGTTTTCAATATATTTAGAGGCATTTAAGTTGTGGCGAAAAAAAGTTCCATTTTATCGTCATCCTAAAAAGATCAAGGTAGATAAGACATGATAAAAACATTTCTTTATGGTGAAGATGACTCACTACCGTTACTGCTCAAGAGTCTTCTTAAATTACGTCATGGACAGATTACTTTTCAGGGCGCGTGGAGTGGTACGGTTGGCGAGGTTTCAGACTTACATGCAGTGATTGAAGTTCGCAATCCTCTACTGATGGATCTGATTTTAAAAAATGGAGTTTTAGGGGCAGCAGAAGGCTATATCCGTGGTGACTGGAGTAGCGAGCAACTTGTAGAGTTGGTTCAGATCTTGGCACGTAATCGAGACGTATTGGACCAGTTCAACCAGAATGTTATTGCACAAGCAAGTCAGCTTTTTCTTAAAGCTTGGTATAAAAATAGAAAGAATTCTTTAAGCGGTAGCCGTAAAAATATTGCTGAGCATTACGACTTAAGCAATGACTTTTTTAAATTATTTCTAGATCCATCTTTAATGTATTCGAGCGCATTTTTTGAAAATGAAAATATGACACTCGAAGACGCATCTGATTTAAAAAAAGAGCTCATCTGTAAAAAGTTAGATTTAAAGCCATTGGATCATTTGGTTGAAATCGGAAGTGGTTGGGGCGGTTTTGCTATTTATGCGGCTCAACATTACGGCTGTAGAGTGACCACCATTACCATTTCACAAGCTCAATACGATGAAGCCGTGACTCGTGTAAATGAAGCAGGCTTGGCACATCGAATTGATGTGCAACTCAAAGATTACCGCTTGCTAGAAGGAAAGTTCGATAAGCTAGTTTCAATTGAAATGGTTGAGGCCGTTGGTGCGCAATATTTATCGACATACTTTGATCAGTGTAAAGCACTATTAAAACCCAAAGGTCTAGCCTTTATTCAAGCCATAACCATTGAAGATTTCCGTTATAAAAAAGCATTAAATACAGTTGATTATATTAAGAGGTATATCTTCCCTGGTAGCTTTATTCCTAGCGCGAGTGTATTGACTCAAACAGCCTCTGAGAGTGGTTTAAGGCTAAAGCATTTAAATGATATCGGTTTAAGTTATGCACAAACAATTCATCACTGGCGAGCACGGTTTTTAACCGCACGAGAAGAAGTATTGGCTCTGGGTTTCGATGAAAACTTCATTCGCATGTGGGATTTCTATTTATGTTATTGCGAGGGTGGTTTTAAAGAAGGCGTGATAAGCAATGTTCACTTGTTGTTTGAGAGTGCTAGTTACTAACTCAAACAGCTCAAGTAGGGAGACTGCTGATGTTTTGGAATTTACTGATTCTAGATTTAATGATCATGTTGCTGAGCTGGCTACTTGCTACTCTAAATGGCCGAGCTGGAATTGTAGATGCCGCATGGAGTTTTTGTCTGGCAGTAAACATTATTGTGTCTTCTTTACTCATTTCAGTTGCTCCTGTTGAAGTGCGTCTGTTTATTGGTATTTTTAGCGGCTTATGGTTTCTAAGATTATTTTGGCATCTGTTAAGACGTTATCAATCTGAACAAAAAGAAGATGGTCGCTATGCAAACATGCGTCAGGCCATGGGAAAGTTTCAGCATTTTGGCTTCTTCTTATTTTTTATCTTTCAAACACTTTTAGTGCTTTTGTTCTTCTTACCAATGTGGACGCTACTCAATGTAGAAGCAACTGAATGGAGTAGTGGATATAAAGTCACTTTAGTGATTGCAGCCGTCATCATGGCGATTGCCTTTATTGGAGAGCAGATCGCTGATCAGCAATTATATCGCTTTAAATTAAATCCAGATCATCATGGGAAAACCATGGATCAGGGTTTATGGCGTTATTCACGTCACCCCAATTATTTTTTTGAATGGTTACATTGGTTTGCCTATCCAATCATTGGTTTAGCGGCAGGCCAATATTTATTGTGGATTTATCCGTTACTGATGTGGCTGTTTTTATATTACGTCACGGGTATTCCATTTAGTGAAAAACAAGCAATTAAAAGTCGCGGTCAAAATTATCGTGATTATCAGCAAAAAACATCAATGTTTATTCCGCGAAAACCCAAAAAATAGGTGCGCATATGGATTTTATTGTTCATCAGTCTTTGAAAATTGTTGAAAGTGGTGTACTTCCAGATCATGCAATTCGAGCTGCAATCCGTGCTTTAAGCAAAAAACGCTTAATTCAAGAAGGCCGTTATGACCCTGAACAAGGGGCGCAGCGATACATGGATGTGCTTAATATGCTGAAGAAGAGCGAAATTGCTGTGGAAACGGACAAGGCAAACGAGCAGCACTATGAATTGCCGACCGAGTTTTTTCAGGCGGTGCTTGGAAAAAGACTTAAATATAGTGCATGTTATTTTCCGACTAAAACAACAACTTTAGATGAGGCGGAAGAGCTCGCACTTCAGCTTTATTGTGAAAGAGCACAACTTAAAAATGGCCAACACATTTTAGAGTTAGGCTGTGGCTGGGGTTCTTTAACCTTGTGGATGGCAGAAAACTATCCGCGCTCACAGATTACTGCTGTTTCAAACTCTGCAACCCAGAAAAAGCATATTCTTGGGCAAGCAAAGTTGAAGGGTTTAAACAATATTGAAGTGGTCACATGTGATGTGAATGTGCTCGAATTAGACCAAGATCAATTTGATCGGGTTGTATCGGTTGAAATGTTTGAACACGTTCGTAACTATCAACGTCTTTTTGAGAAAATTCAGGGATGGTTGAAGGCAGATGGGCTACTTTGGTGTCATATTTTTTGCCATCGCTTTTTACATTATCCTTTTGAAGTAAAATCAGATTATGATTGGATGTCCAAGTATTTCTTTACTGGCGGTTTAATGCCTGCGACGTCAACTTTTTTGCATTTTCAAGAGCATTTAGAATTGGCTCAACAGTGGCAGTGGTCGGGTGAGCACTACATGAGAACTGCAAATGCTTGGCTTGATAATATGGATAATCAAGAAGTTGAATTGAAGCCTCTGTTTAAAAAAATCTATGGAAAAGATGCCAATATTTGGTGGCAACGTTGGCGTATTTTCTTCATGGCTTGTGCTGAGCTGTTTGGTTTTGAGCAAGGACAAGAATGGGTAATTGGTCACTTTTTATTTAGAAAGAGATCATTGTAATTTCTACAGCCTATCCCGGCGATAAAGATATGATAAAAACTCGAAACGATGGCAAAGCGAGTCATCCATTAGCCCAAATGTTCAATCGATATTATTGGTTGCAGATTGGTCTGATTGCATTATCGATCGTGGTCGGGTTGGCTTGTAGTGCTTGGGTTATTAAAGGTTCTTTACTTAAAACTGCTTTAGAGCAGGAAATGGAACATTACTGGTTACGAATCGAGCGTAATCCAAATGCAGATTTACCAGATACCAAAAATTTATATGGATATCGGTGGAACACAGAGGTCGCACCTCAACCTTTTAAAGACATGCGTTTAGAAAGTGGTGTGCACCGAGTATTTGTTGATGGTAAAGAACGGATGACGGTCTATGGTGAGCATAACGGTCAGCATGTTCTATTAGTATTTGGCGAAAGTAATGTCAATAAGCTGATCTGGTTATTTGGACTTGCTCCACTCATGTTCAGTTTATCTGTTTTATATAGTTTTTTATGGTGGTCAAACCGAAGAGCAAGACGCTATTTTTCCCCAATTACGCGTTTAGCGAATGCCTTAGAAAATATTGATTGGGCACATCAAGACACTCAAGCTTCTCCTTTTAGAGATATTAATACCAATGGCAATATGGAAGCAGAATATCTCAAACAAGCCTTGGAAAAATATCATCAGGTTTTAAGCGATTTTATTCGACGCGAAAGGGAGTTTACTGGAGATGTGAGTCATGAGTTACGAACTCCGCTCACAATCTTAAAGGGCAATGTGCAACTGTGTCAGGCGAAATATGGAGAGGATAAAGCCTTAGTTCGGCTTCATAATACAATTGAGGATATGCAGTTATTAGTCGATACCTTACTGGCAATCGCACGTAATACAGTAAAAAGTTTACCATCTGAAAAGAATTTTTTATCCAGAATTGTGAAGGATTTAGTCGAAAGTTTAGATGCGGTCAGCGAGAGTAAGGGCATACATATTCATATTCAACCCGATCTTTCTGAACAGCCGCGTTGGTTATATCCCTCTATGACACAAATGGTGTTAAGCAATATTTTACGTAATGCGCTGAACTATTCTCAAGGCTCACAAATCGACATCATTCAACAAAAAAACAGCCTAATTATTGCAGATAATGGAATTGGAATTTCTTTACCTAACGATGTGAAAGTACAAGAGCTCAGCGATTCACAACTCTCGCTAAAGGCTAAAGGCCATGGAATTGGTTTGCAATTGGTGCAAAAGCTTTGCAAACAATTAGGATGGCGAGTCGAGTTATTTGATCGACAATACTATTTAACTACCCATCCTGAACTCGATTTGGAACCGACCACGGGCTTAATTGTTGTGGTCTATTTGAGTTAACTTGTAGAACTATCTAAAGCAATTTTTAAACCGACACCTGCTACTGTGTGTAATAGTTTAGGGTCAAAAGGTTTATCAACCATTTTTCTTAAGTTATAGATATGACTTCGTAACGCATCACTTTCAGGTTCTTCGTCGCCCCATAGCTCCATCATCAGTTCTTGTTTTGTCACTACTTTAGGAGACTGACGCATCAAAATTTTTAATAGTTTAAATTGAATAGGGGGTAACTCAATATTATTTCCGGCACGAACCACAGTTTGAGTTGCACTATCAAGAATTAAGTCATGAATTTGAATTTTATGATGAGTAACTTCACCAGCTGCTCTTTTTATTAATGCACGAATCCGCATCACTAATTCATTAAAATCAAAAGGTTTTACCAAATAATCATCTGTGCCAGCAGTAAAGCCTTTAAGTTTATCATCTAAAGTATCTCTTGCTGTTAGCATAAGAACGGGAATATCAACACCTTGTTCGGTGCGTAGCCAGTTGCACAGGTCATAACCAGAGCCATCGGGCAAATTTATATCGAGCAGCAAAAGATGATAATGCTGAGATTTAAGAAGAGTCCGTGCAGCATCTAAATTACGTGCATGATCGACGACATAACCATGCACTTCAAGAAATTCGCAGACCGTTGCTGCAAGTTCGAAATGGTCCTCAACCATGAGGATAAAATGATTACCCATAAGATTTTATTAAGCCATTAATTTAATAATTGTTGTTTTAATTTAGCATTAAATGGTTCGCTACCAAACCAGATTTTAAAATATTGATTTGCATTCGGATTGTTTAAAGAACCGAGTAGCTTCTGGTTTAATTTGAGTTCTAGTTTTTGATTTTCGTGCTGATAATACAAACTATATAAGTCTCCATTTTTGATGGGTCTATAAAGTTCATTAATATGATTAAGTGGAGATTTTGCATCAAAGCCGCTAACATTTTTCTTCAAAAAGTGGGTTGCTGCGCGTTTAAATGCCCACTCGGGAATATCGCGGTTATAGCTAAAATCCATTTTGATGCTTTGGCTCTGCCAATTTTTTAGGCAATCTTCAGCAAAGTAACTGACATTTCCAACCTTTTTGCTCGTCACCATTAAAGGCGCTGAACTGCATTTTTTTAGTTCAGCCGCATTCGCTTGAGATACGATTAAGATTCCCAGAAATATCAAGATTCGACTTTTTTGAACGGTAATACCCATTTATATACTCCTCCGAATATGGGTAAAGAACGGTAAAGGCCATTCGCTGGGTCCCAATAATCTTGCTGGAAAATAATTTTTTGTTGGTCATTAATCTTAATTTGACTAATTCCATAAGAAGCCATAGTTTTTGAGCGACCTAGCATTTTAAAGTCATAGGTCATGTACCAATGAATGTAGGCTGTATCTTGGTGATGAGTTGCACTAATGAGTTTTACAGTGACATTACTCACTCGGACATTCATACCTTCAAAATGCTTAATCAGATCTTTTTTCTGAGAGAACTGTGAGAGTGTATCGTTGATATAAAGTTGATCAGCGTAAAGATGACTCGCGTTATTCACAAAAGAAGGGGTGCCAAGCGTATTAAATGCGGCAACAAAACGATTGCCGATATCTAACGCCTGTTGGTCATTTAATTCTATTCCAGTAATTTTTTGTTCGGCTTTGGCGTAGTCGCCCGAGTAGCTAGGCACACTTTTACACGCTGTTAAACCTACCAAGGTAATCAGCCCTAGGGCTGTAGTTATAATTTTCATGTCTATATCCGAGCCAACTTTATAAGATTAAATTAAAGAGCTAGTCGTGAAGTTTGCGTGAATTCTTATGTTTTATGATTTGGGTTTTATTAGGGTGTTTTATGTTTTGGAAATTTTATCAATTAGGTCTATTCAACTTAGAAATTTCTCTGGACTCCACAGCTTTTTATATTAATAAATAGGAGAAGCTAGAAAAAATTTAATAAAGCAATTTTATTCTAGCTGCACTTTACTCATAAGAGATATAGATAAGTTTTGTATAAATAGAAGGATTCAATAATGAAAACAATCGGCTTATTAGGCGGAATGAGTTGGGAGTCTACAGCACTTTATTATCAGCAAATCAATAAAATGGTTCATCATAAATTAGGAAAATTACACTCTGCTAAGGTCATTATTAATAGTGTCGATTTTGAAGAAATAGCAGCTTTGCAAGCGAAGGGTTTATGGCAAGAAGCTGGCGCGTATTTAGCTGAGCAAGCACAAAATTTAGAAAAGGCAGGGGCTGATTGTATTTTGGTGTGTACCAATACCATGCATAAAATTGCACCGCAGATTGAGGATGCTATTATGGTTCCTTTTATACACATTGCCGATGCGACAGCAAAAGAAATTGTGAGTCAAGACATTGGTAAAGTCGCACTCTTGGGGACAGCTTTTACAATGGAGCAAGATTTTTATAAAGCTCGATTACAGGATCATGGAATTGATGTGATTATTCCAAATGAAGCCGACCGAAAGATAGTACATCGTATTATTTATGAAGAACTTTGTTTAGGTGTGATTAACCCCGATTCAAGGCAAAAATACGAGACTATTGTAGAGGCGCTCATAGCTGAAGGTGTAGAAGGAATTATCTTGGGTTGTACCGAAATTTGTATGTTGATTGGTGAGCTTAAATTCTCGGTTCCTTTATTTGATACAACCGCCATTCATGCAAAAGAGGCAGTCAGTTTTAGCTTAAATGAAAATAAAAACTCTAATAGCATTGATCTAGCGATGCCTGCTGCGAATATTCTTTAGCAATATTTCGAATATCCTTTGTCATTAATCGTTAAGCCTGTGTCGTCAAATGTAAAGTGGCCCATGTCCTTCTTATTGTAGTTTTAGTTATTGCTTTTATAGGCACTTAATAAAAAACCAAAATATGGAATAGGACATGACGTTGACGAAAGCTATACGTTTCTATGGAACAGGAACGCCAGAAGTAATGCGCTATGAAGACGTAGAAGTAGGAGACCCAAAAGCAGGGGAAGTACGTCTACGTCATGTGGCAGTCGGTTTAAATTATGCCGATACATATTTTCGTAATGGAACATATAAAATTCCAATGCCTAATGGCATGGGCGTTGAGGCTTCAGGCGTAGTGGAAGCCTTAGGTGAAGGCGTGACTCAGGTCAAAGTAGGTGATCGAGTTACTTATACAGGTTTTTTAAATACGTTAGGTGCATATAGTACCCACCGTCTAATTCCAGCAAATGCTTTAATTAAATTACCCGAAGAAATTTCTTGTGAAACAGCGGCTGCCATGACCATGAGAGGGCTGACTGCTGCTTATTTAATGCGCCGTATTTATGACTTTAAAGCGGGCGATTCAATTTTATTACATGCAGCCGCAGGTGGTGTTGGGCTGATCGTTTCTCAATGGGCTAAATTACTTGGCTTGACTGTTATTGGTACCACATCTTCAGAAGAAAAGGCTGCCGTAGCGCGAGCTCATGGTTGTGATCATGTTATTAACTACAGCTATGAAAATGTTGCTGAGCGCGTACGTGAGTTAACAGGCGGCGTGGGTGTAAATGTCGTTTTCGATAGTGTTGGCCAAGCCACTTTTATGAGTTCATTAGACTCTCTCAAGCGCCGTGGTTTGTTGGTCTGCGTAGGAACAGCGTCTGGTCCAATTCCTGCTTTTGATCCGGTATTACTCGCCGTGAAAGGATCATTGTTTGTCACACGTCCAGCTTTGGCAGATTACATTGCAGATCCTGCCGAGAAGAAAGAACTGGCAAATGAATTATTTGATCATGTTCGACATGGACGAATCAAAATTGAAATTAATCAGCGCTATGAGCTAAAGGATGCCGTGCAAGCTCATCGTGATTTGGAAGCACGTAAAACAATAGGTTCATCAATCTTTGTAATTTGAAGGGATTTCTTATGCAAATTGAACAGTTAACTTGCAATATTGGTGCAGAGCTCAGTGGCGTCAAACTTGCTGATGCGATTTATGATGATGGATTATTTGCTGAAATTCGCACACAACTACTTAAACATCGTGTGTTGTTTTTACGAGATCAGCACTTAACCCGTCAGGATCATGTCGCATTTGCAGAAAAATTTGGACAGTTAGAAGATCATCCTGCGGTAGGTAGTCACCCTGACCATCCGGGTTTAGTACAGATTTATAAACATCCTGAAAGTCCTGTCGATCGTTATGAAAATGCTTGGCACAGCGATGCAAGCTGGCGCAAGGTTCCGCCAATGGGATGTGTGCTGCACTGCGTTGAATGCCCACCTGTAGGTGGCGATACCATGTGGACCAATATGGTCATGGCCTATGCGTCTTTACCCGAAGATATTAAAAATAAGATTGCTGAATTACGTGCTTATCACAGCATAGAAGCGAGTTTTGGGGCAGCGATGCCACTTGAAAAACGCTTGGACTTAAAAGCAAAGTTCCCTGATGCTGAGCATCCAGTGGTACGTACTCATCCTGAAACGGGCGAGAAAATTTTATACGTCAATGCATTTACCACCCATTTCAGCAACTATCACACCAAAGAGCGCGTCAGATTTGGACAAGATGCCAATCCGGGCGCAGCTGAACTACTGCGTTACTTAATTTCTCAAGCGTATATTCCAGAGTTTCAAGTGCGTTGGCGTTGGAAGCCTAACAGCATTGCCATTTGGGATAACCGCAGTACACAACATTATGCAGTCATGGATTATCCACCTTGCCACCGAAAAATGGAGCGGGCCGGCATTATTGGTGACGCAACCTATTAAGTCTATGGGCTAAATAATTTTATCTAATTGAAATTCTAAAAAATATATGGAGATGCACATGCAATTCTTTGACGACTCATTGCACCCGGAAAATATGGAAAAAGTGGTGATCACGGTTGCGCCGTATGGACCCGAATGGATGCCAGAAGACTTTCCCGAAGATATTCCAGTGACCATGGATGAGCAAATACAAAAAGCGGTTGAGTGCTATGAAGCGGGCGCGACAGTGCTGCATTTACATGTCCGTGAGCTTGATGGCAAAGGCTCTAAACGCTTGTCAAAATTTAACGAGCTTATCGCAGGTGTTCGTGAGGCTGTGCCTGACATGATTATTCAGGTGGGTGGTTCGATTTCATTTGCACCAGAAAGCGAAGGTGAGGCAGCTCTATGGTTAAGTGATGACACCCGACATATGTTGGCTGAACTTACACCAAAGCCTGATCAGGTTACGGTAGCAATTAACACTACCCAAATGAATATTATGGAATTGCTCTATCCTGAATATTTAGAAGGGACTTCATTGGCACATCCAGCGACTCAGGCAGCATATGCAGAGATGACTGTGCCAGCAGGGCCTGCATGGGTGACCGAGCACATCAAGCGCTTATGTAAAAACAATATTCAACCGCACTTTCAGTTAACGGGTATGCATGGACTTGAGACGCTAGAACGTATGGTGCGTAGAGGCTTATATATGGGGCCATTAAACTTAACTTGGATTGGAATCGGTGGCGGTTTTGATGGTCCAAATCCATTTAATTTCTTTAATTTTATTCATCGCGTACCTGATGGATGTACGTTGACATCAGAATCTCTGCTCAAAAATGTGTTGCCTTTTAACACCATGTCGATGGCAATGGGTTTACATGCCCGTGTAGGTAACGAAGACACGATCATTGATCATCACGGACGCCGTTTTTCATCTGTAGAGCAAATTAAGCAAACCGTTCGGATTGCCCATGAATTAGGCCGTGAAATTGCCTCAGGAAAAGAAGCCCGTGAAATTTATCGTATCGGTGTTCAATACAACAGTATTGAAGAAACTCTAATCGCAAATGGTATGGCACCCAATCGTAAAGCAGGGCAAAAAGGCGTGCCGCAGCGTAACTAATGTAACAAGGTCTAACGGAATTTAGACCTCAAATGTAGTGCAGCTTATTCGCTTTGTTTTAAAAGTGCGCTGCTGCACTAGCTAAATAGAAATTATAAAAAATACAAGGAGGTCTTATGAATGCACATCAGTATTCAGATCAGATGAGCGATGTTGATACGCCAATCAGTATACCTCGTCGTTATGCATGGCTTGTTTTTGCTTTGACATTTGGTTTGCTCATTTCAGATTACATGTCACGGCAAGTCCTAAATGCAGTTTTTCCTTTACTTAAAAGTGAGTGGTTACTCAGTGACAGTCAGCTAGGTTTGCTCAGTGGTATTGTCGCTTTAATGGTAGGTTTATTGACTCTGCCGTTGTCTTTAATGGCAGACCGTTTTGGGCGAGTGAAAAGCTTGGCCATTATGGCGGTTTTATGGAGTTTGGCGACTCTAGGATGTGCACTGGCTGAAAATTATGAGCAAATGTTTATTGCTCGTTTTATGGTTGGTGTGGGTGAGGCTGCTTATGGCAGCGTTGGAATCGCGGTGGTTGTGGCTGTTTTCCCAAGAGAAATGCGTGCAACACTTGCCAGTGCTTTTATGGCGGGCGGCGTATTTGGCTCATTTTTGGGTGTGGCTTTAGGTGGTGTACTCGCACAGCACTTCGGTTGGCGTTGGGCTTTTGGAGGTATTGCTTTATTTGGTCTCATTTTGGCTTTTCTATATCCAGTTTTAGTGAAAGAAAACAGAATAAACGCAGCACCTCAAAACAAAATTCGTAGTAAAACCCAGCACATTAAAAGCCCTTTAAAAACTTTATATTCAAGTCGTTCAGTCATTGCCACTTACATTGGTAGTGGCCTGCAATTATTCGTTGGCGGCACAGTGATTGTCTGGATGCCGAGTTATCTCAATCGCTATTACGGCATGAGTACCGACAAGGCAGGTGTGATGGCAGCGGTCATTTTACTATGTAGTGCAGTAGGCACAATTCTATGCGGCATGTTGTGTGATTATTTGGGCCGTAACTGTCCAGATCGTAAAGTCAGTTTAGCGATTACATACTGCTTGCTCGGTTGTGTGCTTTTATTAATTGCTTTTGCTGTGCCTGCGGGACACAGCCAGTTACTTCTCATCTGCCTAGGAATGTTTATTGCCCTAGGAACCAATGGGCCATCTAGTGCCATGGTGGCCAATCTCACACATAACTCAGTTCATGGCTCTGCATTTGCAACACTCACTTTAGCTAATAATTTTCTTGGTTTAGCGCTTGGTCCTTTAGTCGTTGGCAAAGTATCTGATGTGATTGGTTTACACAGCGCATTTCAACTCATGCCATTGGTCAGTATTGCAGCCGCAGCCGTATTTTTTTATGCCAAACGCCATTATCACAAAGATATCGCACGCTTTGAGCAGCAAGGAATAACTGGGCTTAAAAATCATTCAGGTAACCAAATACAAAAATGCGGGATGAATAACAAATGATGATTCGGCAATTACACATTGATGTATTTTTTGACTTTATTTGTCCTTGGTGTTTGATCGGAAAACGTCAGTTACTGATCGCTATAAATAGATTTTATCAGCTTCACCCCAAAGTCAAAGTTGTCGTGCACTGGCGAGGTGTTCAGCTCATACCAGATTTAGCTGTTGAAGGCGTACCGTTTCAAACGTTTTATTTGAAACGGTTAGGTAGCTTGACAGCAGTTCGTATGAGACAAGAACAGGTCAATAAAGCCGCTAATAAAGTTGGACTCAAGATTGATTTTGAGCAAATTAAACGCATGCCAAATACGGCCAAAGCTCATCGCTTATTTGATAAAGCTTTAAAGATAGGAACTCCTGAGCAGTGCAATGCGTTGTTAGAACAACTCTTTGCTGCATATTTTTATGATGGGTTAGATATCGGAAATACCACCACTTTATACAAAATCGCGAAACGTTGTGGCTTCTCACCTGAGCTTATCAAAGATTTACTTATTCAAGATCATCAAGATTTTATCTCTGCAAGTACAGGAGGTAATGGCGTGCCTTACTTTATTTTTGATCGGGCTTCTGCCTTAGTGGGCGCGCAATCAGCAGATGCACTTTATCAAGCGATGCAAGAGACCATGCTGGCACAAGGAGAGTTGATATGACCAACCGATTTGAAGTGCCTGTTGAGAAAATACCGAATTCAGGTGAGCGGGCTTTTTTAAAAATTGGAGATAAAACTCTCGCATTATTTAACGTTGCGGCTCAGTTTTATGCAATCGATGACAGCTGTCCTCATCAGGGCGCATCGCTATTTAGTGGACGTCTAGAAGGACGAGTGATTCAGTGTTGTGCCCATGGTCTACGCTTTGATTTAACAAATGGCTGTTTAGTTAATTCTGCTCAGCTCAAAGTTGCAACCTATCCCGTAGAAGTAATCGAGGACAAGGTATTTATTGTGATGGGTTGTGGGGAAAATCATGAGTAGTTTAGTTTTGAAAAATTTTTCCCAGCGTACAAGAGAATTAGCACCAGGCTTTGTGGTCAGTTCGGTCGTTGCTGCGGCTGCCTGTTTTTTATCAGAGCACTATGGTGCGCCAGTCATGCTATTTGCACTACTGCTCGGCATGAGCGTGAATTTTTTAGCGGCTGAAAGTAAATGTAAGGCAGGTATCGAGTTTACCGCACGTAGTGTCCTGCGGATGGGCATCGCGTTACTCGGAATGCGTATAACTTTGGGACAAATCACCGCACTAGGTTGGCAGCCTGTTGCGTTAGTCGTTACTCTGGTTATTGTCACAATCTCCGTTTCTGTTATTGCCGCTAAAATCTTAGGTTTCCAAAAACTATTTGGCATGCTCACTGGTGGATCAACGGCAATCTGTGGTGCTTCAGCTGCATTGGCACTATCGGCTGCTTTTCCAAATCATCCGCAAAAAGAAAAAGCGACCTTGTTTACCGTGATTGGCGTGTCGGCACTTTCAACATTTGCAATGATTGTCTATCCGATGATTGCGAAGTGGTTAGAGTTATCGCCACAAGCGGCTGGTGTGTTTCTTGGTGCTACGATTCACGATGTGGCGCAAGTGGTGGGCGCTGGTTATAGCATGTCTACTCAAACAGGTGATACAGCGACTGTAGTTAAACTGATGCGTGTAGCAATGCTGCTTCCAGTAATTGTTTGTGCGGCTATGATTACGCGTATGCAAGGTGCTGATTCAACAGGGGAGCGGCCACCATTGCTGCCTTGGTTTGCGGTTGGCTTTTTAATACTGGCTGGTATTAACAGTACAGGATGGGTGCCGACTATCGTTCAAAATGGAATTAATGACTTATCACGCTGGTTTTTAGTCATTGCAATTAGTGCTTTAGGAATGAAAACTCAGTTAAAAGAATTAGCATCTGTCGGAATTAAACCGATTCTTTTAATGATCGGCGAAAGCATCTTTTTAGTGGTATTGGTTCTTGGACTTATGCGCTTGTGGTTTTAATTTTAAAAATTAGATTTTTAAGGAAGTTCTGGAGTAGCTCTCCAGCTTCCTTATATTTTGAATGACTTCATTTGGCTTCAAATAAAGAGAACTTAATTGAGCAAGGCTTTATTGTGACTACGCCAGGTATTCGGTGACATACCAAATTGGCTAATGAACCAACGCGTAAAAGAACTCGGCATTGAGTAACCTAAAATATCAGACACTTGAGCAAGTGAATAATTTAGATTTTTTAAATAACGAAATACGAGGTCTTTACGTACTTCATTCATTAAATCACTAAAACTCGTTTGAGCTTCTTCTAATCGACGTTGTAAAGTCCGCACATGAATACCATGTGTTTGAGCGACTTGATCAATCGTAGCGCGGCCCATTGGCAAAAGAAGATAAATACTTTTACGAATATCAAAAATCATGGTCGATTCATTGCTATTCTGCAAAATATCTAAATAACGCTGTGCATGGTTAGCCATAGCCAGATTTGCTTGAGGGTTTGTGGTATCAAGTTCGGCCGCTGTACAAACAATACCATTAAAGTCACTACCAAACTCGAGCGCACAGCCAAAAATCCGCCGATGCAAAGTTAAATCACTAGGCGGGTTATGAGTGAAGTGTACACTTAACGGCCGCCATTTTTGCATCATGAGTGCTGCACAAAAACGATGGGTGATTCCTAAAGCAAGTTCTGTAGCTTGACGGCTATACCCGCAAGTTGTTGTCACAACTTCTTCTCGAATAACTACTGTATCGTCAATTTCTTCAATATATATTTCAAGTGAATTATTGAGTAAATTCCTATAACGAACAATCGTTTGCAGCGCTTCTCTCAAAGTATATTGGTAACTTAATAATAAGCTTAGTTCACCAAAATCCGCGATTTCACGTTGCTCAGCCATATGTAAACCGAAAACATCGCAATTACTCATTTGGGCTGAGTCTTCAAGCAAGGTAATCGCTTTATCTACAGGAATACGTTGTTTAAGATCATTCAATTGAGTTTGGCTAAGCCCAACACGTGATAATAAATGGTAGGGATTTAGATCTAATTGCTGAGCAACTGCCAAATAATTTTTTAAAGAGGCGGTATGCGCAAGAGGCACCATTTTATTATCTCCTGTTCTTAATCAGCCATATTCCTTACAGCTCATATCTAGTTATAACTAAAATATCTACATTACAAAAGCTTTTATTTAAGCGCCTCATCGTGATGTCTATTTAATTTTAAAGCTATTCTTTTAATTCATTTGTAATTACAAAAACTATTTTAATTAATTTACGAAATTTTAAAAAGATGTGTCGTCAAATGAAAAGTCCGTGACGTCTTATGTACACCATTAACTGAAATGAGCCTTTATTGTGAATGGAGTTTTATAAAAATTCTTATGCATCCTAGATAGCAAAATTCACAGGCGTCGAAATGGAAAAAATACAAACTAAAGCAACAATTTTAATTATTCCGGGGTTACGCGATCATGTTCCCGAGCATTGGCAAACGATCTTAGAAACAAAGCTAGCAAAGGTTCGCTCTGTACCACCTGTGCAAACCAATAAACTCAATTGTGAAAATAGAGTTGCTGCTATTCAGGCACAACTCGAAAAAATACAAGGTCCTGTCATTTTAGTTGCCCACAGTGCGGGTGTTCTGATGACTATACACTGGGCTGCAAAATACCAACGACCAATCCATGGTGCTTTACTTGTGGCTCCGCCAGATTTAAACAAAAGCTGGCCAGAAAATTATCCAAGCCCAACTGCACTTCATCAAGAAGGATGGAGTCCTTTACCAGATCAAACACTACCTTTTCCCAGCATTTTGGTTGCAAGCACCAATGACCATTTAGCTCGTTATGAAGCTGTAAGTGAAATGGCAGAAAAGTGGGGGAGTCAACTCGTAAATTTAGGTGAAGTGGGACATTTAAACCCTGCATCTGGCTTTGGCTATTGGCCTTTAGCTGAACAATTCATTCAACAGTTAGATCAGGTCGAACAACCTGCCTAGTACAAAAAATACCTGCTTATGTAAAGCATTTAAAGCCAAAGGATGGCTTTGAGTAATAAGCAATAAATAAAAAAGATCATATTTATAGGGAGATAATATGATGGGTCATTACGTCTATTTAAATCAAAGAAATAATCACGTTTTATATATTCAAAAAATAGGCGTTTCATTAAGTCTGATTTTATTGGTGTCTAAAGCAAACGCAGCCAGTTTTGATATTGATAAAGACTGGAAGGTCGATACAAAAACGACATTAAGCCTAGGTGCCAGTTGGAGTACACAAGACCCATCCGTTTCATTACTTTACCGGCCTGACGCAAACAAAATAGGGAAACAAGGCGCTAGCATTGATGTGAATGGTGATGATGGGCGAATGAATTTTAGTAAATATGATGCCATTTCACAGATTATCAGAGGTATAACTGAAGTTAAGCTAAATGGACAACAACAAGGTGCGGTCATTAGCACTAAATACTGGTATGACCATGCCTATGAGACAGGACAAGGAGACTTTAAACCCTTTAATGATTCAGCGTGGCCAAGGCTCGCAAAGTTCAAAGGTATCGATTTATGGAATGCCTATATATGGAAAGATTTTGAATTAGACGATGGAAAAAGCATCAATTTAAAGTTAGGCAAACAGACTTTAAATTGGGGGAAATCTCAGTTTTTCCAAAACGGATTAAATTCGGTAAGTGCATTTGATTTTGCCGCAATTAACCGACCGGGTGGTGATGCAAAAGAAAGAATCATTCCAACCGAAATGTTTTCCTTCGACACAAGCATTAATAAAAATTTGAAAATAGAAGGGTTCTATCAATTTAAATTTAGACCTTCAGTTGTTGATGGAAGCGGAACTTTCTTTGAGATTTCAGACTTTGTGCCCGAAAACGCAGGTCCAGTTCTGATTGCTGGAGGTGGAGATAAATTATCGGATACCGCAACTCGTTTACGTACCTATATTCCACGTGCAGAAAGTAGAAAAGCAAAGGATAACGGCCAATATGGTATTGCTTTAAAACAGACATTACCAAGTTTAAATAATGCTGAGTTAGGTATTTACTATGCGAACTACCATAGCCGTAATGCAAACTTTGATGGAACGGCTGTAACAGCAGCAGGACCTGAACATTTTAATACTGCGAGTTATTTTTCTATCTATCCTGAAAATATCAAAATGTTTGGATTAAGTCTGACTGGGAAAGTTGGAACAACAACCGTTTTTAGTGAATTAACCCACAAACCTAATCAACCTTTACAACTAAACGGTACAGACATTGTCTATGCTCAAGTGCTATCGGAAGGAACACCATTTGCACCGCCGGGAAAAACTGTTGAATTAGGTCAATATATTCAAGGATATGTACGCTTGCCTGTCACACAATTTTCGGTTGGAGCAACTGACAGTATATTCAATATTTGGGGCGCGAATTCGTTGACATGGTCGACAGAGTTTGGCTTAAACCATATTGCAGATATTGCTAATCATCGGATTGGCCGGACAGGAGCATTTGGCCGTAGTGAGCTTTCAACAGGTGCTTATAATCCTGAAACAGGCGAATTTAAATGTACGCCGTATGGTACAGCCCATCTTACAAATGCAGAAATAGACAATTTAAATGAACGCTTTTGTAATAAAAATGGTTTTTTTAATGAATGGTCATTTGGCTACCGATTACGTGGCGCATTAAATTATCAAGATATTTTACCCTCTACAGTGATTACGCCAAGTCTTAGTTTTAGACATGATGTTTATGGATATAGCCAAAACTTTCAAGAAGGACAAATGAGTGTAAGTGCCGCGTTATCTATGACTTATCAGCAAAAATATACAACAGAGATTGCCTATAATAACTTTTTTGGTTCTAATGAATTTAGCACGATAGATGATCGAGATTTTATATCTTTAACATTTAAAGCTAATTTTTAGTTCAATTATTTTATAAAAAATATAGAAAGACTCGTTATAAATGATATTTAGATGTGGAGGATAACTTTTGAAATTTAGATCAAAAATTGATTGGTGGCTTTTATTAATATTTATTGTTACTACTGCCATCATTGTTATGAAAATTTATGAAGCAAATCATCATTATTCTTTAGCTTCAAATTTTCCGCATCTTATTATTTATAGTTTAATTATTTTTGTCATTTGGCTTCCAATTTTTAATACTTATTACGTAGTAGAAAACGACACATTAATTATTAAGAGCTTGGTATTTCGATGGAAAATTAATATTAATGATATTACTCAAATAGAACCTACTCATAATCCACTTTCATCTCCAGCGCTATCGTTAGATCGACTCAAAATTTATTATATGAAAAATGGAGAAATTACTTCAGTGATGATTTCACCAAAAGATAAAGAACGTTTTTTTCAAGCCATAAACAAAATACTCCATTAAAGTTGCTTGTTTAATTGCAAACATAAATTACGCTATTTCCATGACGACAAAAAATAAATGGAGATAACCCATGGCGACACGTTTTTTACTGCCAATTTTTGGCACTACGGTTTTAATTACATTAGCTGGATGCGCTTCATCCTCTCAATATCCAATTACCGACAGTTATGGGCCAGATCCAAAACTTCCTGAGCCTAAATCAAGCCTATTACCAACAGTTAATATAGCGCCAGCAGAAGGCTGGCCGAGTGGGGTAATGCCAAAACCAGCAGAAGGTTTAAAGGTCAAAGCATTTGCCAAAGGACTTGAACACCCACGCTGGCTTTATGTATTACCAAATGGCGATGTATTAGTTGCTGAAACTGATGCTCCGCCTAAACCAGAAGACAGTAAAGGGATCAAAGGTAAAATTATGAATTTCGTGATGAGACGGGCAGGGTCATCTCATCCAAGTGCAAACCGTATTAGCTTACTTCGTGATACCAATGGGGATGGTGTCGCTGACCAGAAAACGGTATTTCTTCAAAACTTAAATTCTCCATTTGGTATGGCATTGGTCGGTAATAACTTATATATCGCCAATACAGATGCACTGGTGCGTTTTCCTTATCAAGAGGGTGAAACAAGAATTGCTGCGAGTGGCACTAAAGTATTGGACCTTCCAGGCGGTCCTTTAAACCATCATTGGACCAAAAATGTCATTGCCAATCGTGAAGGAACCAAGCTCTACATTACCGTTGCTTCTAACAGTAATGTTGCTGAAAATGGGCTAGATCAAGAAAAAGGCCGTGCACAAATTATGGAGTTTGATATTGCAAGTGGGCAGTCACGCCCATTTGCAACAGGACTACGTAATCCAAACGGTATGGCTTGGCAACCTCAAAGTGGAAAACTCTGGACGGTTGTCAATGAGCGCGATGAGATTGGTAGTGACCTAGTACCCGATTATATGACATCGGTTCAAGACGGCGCTTTCTATGGTTGGCCTTATAGCTACTATGGCCAACATGTTGATGTGCGAGTAAAACCACAAAATCCAGCAATGGTTGCGCGTGCAATTAAGCCCGACTATGCATTAGGCAATCATACAGCTTCTCTAGGCCTTACATTTTATGCAGCTGAACTCATGCCGCAATTTCGAGGAGGTGCATTGATTGGCCAACATGGTTCTTGGAACCGTAAGCCGCACAGTGGTTATAAAGTCATTTTTGTACCATTTAGAAGTGGTCAACCTTCTGGTCCACCGCAAGATATCTTGACTGGATTTCTCAGCGGTAAAGGCAAAGCGTATGGGCGTCCTGTGGGTGTGGCAATTGATTTCTCAGGTGCTGTGTTAGTTGCAGATGATGTGGGTAATACAATCTGGCGTGTTTCACCAGTTGCTGAGACGACTTATGAAGCCCCAATGAAACATGCTATTGGAACCCCGCCAGGCACACCATAAAATGTATTAAAGATCATTTATTAGTATGGGCGGTCTTTAAATTTTATAGAGGCTTGCCCAAATGGCTATTATTTAATTTTTATATTAATAAATTAGATCTGACGAATCAAAGTTCTTTCCAAATTATTATTAAATTTTGATAGCATTCGCGTCATAGACAATAAGAACTGTATATGAATTATGACCGATCAATTAAGAGCAAAATTTGAAAATTTAGAACTTAACGCAGGTTTAGGGAAAATCAGCGCCTTTATTTCAATGTCACTCAGCTTACTTTGTCTGTTTGGTGCATTATGTTTTTTATTTCCCAGTGTATTAACGACCCCAGAACTCCGTCCTCTTTACGCAAAACACCATAGTCTTTTTTATTACGGTCTAATCACGGGCATTATTATCAGTGCTGGTTTTGGTGCATTTAGTGCAATTGTCCGTCAAAATCGATATGGCTTTTACGGACTATGTTTTTCACTGATGGCAGCCATTTTGGGTTGCGGTGTAATTAAAGCACCCATTTTACCAAGTGTACCGTTTTATGCTGGCATCGACTATTTTGTATTGACCTTATTCATTTTAGCGTTTGTTTTTATTCCGCTTGAAGGCTTTTTTGCTAAAAATCCTGAACAAAAAATATTAAGAGTAGGCTGGGTAACCGATATGAAATATTTCATGGTTAGCCATGTTGGGATTCAATTATTCAGCTTTTTAACGGTTATGCCGATTCAATATTGGATTACACATTTACCTGATAACCCGATTGTGCCTTATGTACAAGCTCAACCGATTTGGCTGCAATTTATTGAACTATTAATTGTGGTCGACTTTACGGTGTATTGGTTGCACCGCGCTATGCATGAAGTTAATTTCTTATGGCGCTTTCATGCGATTCATCATTCGACTGAATATATGGATTGGTTAGCATCTTCTCGTTTACATGTCATAGAAGTGCTAATGACGCGCTTTATTGCGACTTTACCGATTTTCCTGTTGGGTTTTCATACTTCGGCTGTTTTTGCTTATTTAGTTTTTATTTCGTTTCACGCTATTTTCATTCATTCCAATGTACGTTTTCGGTTTCCCTATTTGCGCTGGATTATCGCAACACCAGAATTTCACCATTGGCATCATTCTTCGGAAAAACCTGCCATTGATAAAAATTACGCTGCTTTTATTCCTTTTTATGATGTTATTTTCAAAACTGTCTATATGCCTAAACATTTGGCAAGTGTGTATGGAACAGTAGGTTATAAAATCCCAAATAGTTTTGTGAAACAGTTTACTTGGCCTTTTAAAAAGTATGTAAAGCGGTTTTTAAAACCTTGGCGTGATCAGTAAATCTTATGTGTTAGCTTATAAATGTAGAATGCATAAATAACATGTTTAAGCATTCTTCTTGGCATCTGCCGCTGCAAAATGAGCCATTTGGTCAGCATACGCTTTTTGAAAAGCAGGGCGTGTAGTCGCTCTCTGAACATATGCGAGACAATGGGGAAATTCTGTTAACCCATCAAATTTATTCACCAAACGTAATACGTCAGCCATAACAATGTCAGCAATAGAAAATAACTCCGTTAGCCATTCTCGTTTAGCAAGAATTGACTCCATATGTTGGAGTCGAGAGTGAAGAAAGGCATCAAATTGTTTGTGGGTGGGAGTATCTGCCTGAGCATTAGAAAATTTTAATAAAGCCCAAGGAAGGCTCGCCATTTCTACTGAATTAAGCGCTGCAAATAACCATTCTATAACTTCATTACGCTGTTTCGGATTTTTAGGTAAAAGCACATCGCTAAGTTCACCCAAATAAAATAGGATAGCGCCACTTTCAAAAATTGAAATATCACCATCTGTTAACCAAGGAACTTGTCCAAAAGGTTGATGAGAGAAATGATCATCTCCTCGTTCATAAAAAGATACGCTATTTATTTGATAGGGCATTTTTGCCTCTTCTAATGCCCATCTTATTCTTATATCTCTTACAAAACCTCGTGGTAATTCTGGTACCCAGTCAAAAGTTGTCAAAATGAAATTATTCATAATAAATTTCCTTATATTTTATGATGATAACTAAAAAATCCTTTTGAGCATTTTACTTGTTTTGTATCGAAACTCATCTTGCGAATGAATTTTAATATTAAAAATAGTCTAACGAATTTCAATAGGCATCAATGTAGTAATCAGAAGCTAAATTATTTATTTAAGTATCATTTGTTTTAAATTATT
Organism: Acinetobacter sp. 161(2023); assembly: GCF_037027805.1. Taxonomy (NCBI): domain Bacteria; kingdom Pseudomonadati; phylum Pseudomonadota; class Gammaproteobacteria; order Moraxellales; family Moraxellaceae; genus Acinetobacter; species Acinetobacter sp. 161(2023). Next base: position 50,257 of record NZ_JAZEYD010000015.1, read on the forward strand.
TAAGTCAGCTTCATTTGAGGCTGACTTTTTTAACACATCATTATTTGCTTTTAATATTTTTAAAAATCATTACAAGGGCAATCAGAGCAAGGCCAATAATTAAACTCATATAAATATTGGCACTGTTCATAAGTCCAATTTTACCCACAAAATAACCTGCAAGAATTGCCGGAATACTAAAAGCCAAATAGCTTTCAACAAAAAATGCGGCCATAAGACCAGCACGTTCTTCTGGTAACGCAAGCGGCATGACTGTGCGAATTGCTCCCATAAAAGCGGTACCAAAACCCACTCCAGTGATAATAGAGCCTAAAAATAAAACCACTGCACTTGTAAAATTAATCGCTAAAAATAAAACGGTTGCTCCAATAATGATGGATAAGGTACCCGTGAGCAAAATACGAAAATTTGTAGATTTTCTTAGCGTTAAAATACCTGCTGCACCTGAAAGTGCAAGCGCCATAAACATAATCCCGTTTAACCATGCAGAAGAGGTTTGAAAAATCTTTGCGAGTAAAGAGGGCATAAGTGATAAGAAAAAACCACTGACCATCCAAAGTGCAATGTTAATAGGGCTAATACTTAATAAAGCACTTCTCGCTTGAGGAGGAATAGCCATGTTGGGTTTTAAAGAAGCAAGCGCACCCGATCTTTTTTGTGCAGTTTCAGGATTAAAAAAACTTAAAATGAGTTGAAATGTAAAGAGGACACATAAAAGCTCAAAAACCAGCTGCAAAGGTTGTGATGAAAATTGCAAAATAGTACATGTAATAAAGATGCCAGCTGCCATACCGACCATTGGAGCAATACTATTAATCAGAGAACCCTGATGCTTACTGAAATCTAAAATTGCGGCGCCTATGGCAGAAACGGCAAGTCCTGTTGCGATGCCTTGTAGACCACGCGCAATAAACAACATAGAAACATCTGATGCAAAAAGGAAAAAGCTCATTGAAATAATTTGAAGAAAAATCGCCGAAAGAATGACAGGTCGACGTCCAATATAATCAGATAAAGAACCAATAATGAGTAAAGAGGCAAGTAAGGTAAATGCGTAGGTTGCAAAAATTAAGGTTAATGTAACAGGCGAAAATTGCCATGCTTGCTGATACAAGCGATATAGAGGGGTGGGAGAGCTGGATGCAGCCATAAAGGTCATGAGCGTAACCGTGTTTAAGGTCAACGCAATTCTTGAATCTAATCGAAAAACAGATCTAGACCCTTTCGAACTTGAATTGTTCATATAAGATGAATAACATAAAAGCGAATATTTAGCTTTTATACATTATTTTTACACTAAAGCAAATCCTTTGCTTTAGTGTATTTTGTATATACAAATAATATTTTAATTGTTTCTTATTTAAGTAGAGCTGATTAATGGCAAAAGTTGTTACTGGGTTACGACCGGGCGGCCGTAGTGAAAGAATTCAAACTGCAGTGCATCAAGCAGTAAAAGAGCTTCAAAAAAATTTGGAGCAAAGTCAAATTACTATACCCATGATTGCTGATGAAGCAGGAGTAACGCCTTCCACAATTTATCGTCGTTGGGGAGATATTAATCAGTTATTTTCAGATGTAGCCCTTAATGAACTGAAACCTGATATGGAACCAAAAAATTTAGGCTCATTTCAGCTTGATATCACAGCATGGGTTGAACAATATTTCGAAGAATACTCTTCTGAAGTAGGGCAAACATTACTACGAGATGTGCTATATGCAACTGAATCTTCAAATGCTCGAAAGTGTGAAACTTTAATTATTCAACAGCTTAATATTATTCAAGAAAGAGCTAAAAATCGTCGTGAAGAGACTATAAAAAATCAAGAAATTATTGAAGCTGTGATTGCACCTATGCTATTTCGCATTTTATTCACTGATCGCGCATTAAGCTTAGACTACGTTTATATTTTATTGGAGCGTTTATTTAAGACGCATCCCAATTTTAATTAATTTATAGCGATCTATTAGCCTAAATCTTTAACAAGAAATAGGCATTTTTTCTTGTTAAAAAATTATATATCAATTTTTCTTATTATTTTTAAATTAAATTTTCATAATTTATATTTAACATGTTTGTGATAAAATCATTTATTTAATAAATGGTTGTCTTGAGTAAGATAAACAAGTTCTTAAAGTGGGATTTATTAATGTTTAAAGTGAATAACTTTAATATAAATAATGAGTTATTGATTAATTTGGCCGGTTTTTCGATTTTTGAAATCTAAAAATGAAAAGTATTATATACAATTTAATGCATGATTTTTTAATTTGACATTTTTTAAATTTATAACACAGGATGTTTTTTATTCTTTACAATGACTTTTCCTTGTTAAAGCAGCTTGTGGTGCTCGCTTTATATTTTATTTTTTTATCCCCACCGAAAAGGTATTTAGATAATGGATTTCAATACCCTTGACCAAGAAACGGTACAGAAAAAACAGAAATTTCACCAAATTTTGTATGTACAGGTCATTTTTGCAATTATTTTAGGCGTTTTAATTGGTCATTTTTACCCTGAGCTTGGGCAGAGCTTAAAACCGCTTGGTGATGCATTCATCAAGATCGTTAAAATGATTATTGCTCCCGTCATCTTTTTAACGGTTGTTACAGGCATTGCCAGTATGACAAACATGAGCCGAGTTGGTCGTGTGACTGGTAAGGCTATGCTCTATTTTCTGACCTTTTCAAGCTTGGCTCTTGTGGTTGGTATGATCGTGGCAAATATTATCCAACCTGGTAAAGGTCTAAACATTGACCCAGCGACCTTAGTCAGCGATAAGGTAAATACTTACGTTGAGAAGGCTCATGCCACCAATATTACTGACTTTTTCATGAATATTATCCCGCAAACCTTGGTCAGTCCTCTGGCAGGTGGCGAGATTTTGCAGGTATTATTTGTCGCTGTACTATTTGGTATTTCTTTGGCTGCTTTGGGCGACCGTGCACGTCCAATTACCGATTTCTTAAATAACTTAACAGCTCCAGTTTTCTACTTGGTTGGTATGTTAATGAAGCTTGCTCCAATCGGTGCTTTTGGCGCGATGGCTTTCACGATCGGTGCATATGGAATCCAATCAATTGGTAATTTATTGCTGTTGATCATGACGTTCTATATCACTGCTGTATTATTCGTATTAATTATTTTGGGCGCTGTTGCTCGTTACAATGGCTTTTCAATTATTGATTTAGTGCGCTATATCAAAGACGAGCTCTGGTTGGTTTTAGGTACAAGTTCATCTGAAGCAGCTTTACCATCTTTAATGGATAAAATGCAAAAAGCAGGTTGTGAAAAATCAGTTGTAGGTTTGGTCATTCCAACAGGTTATTCATTTAACCTTGATGGTACAAATATCTATATGACGATGGCAGCTTTGTTTATTGCGCAAGCCTGTAATGTGGATTTATCAATTAGTGAACAATTTGCATTGCTTTTAGTCGCAATGGTAAGTTCTAAAGGTGCAGCAGGGGTGACTGGTGCAGGTTTTATTACTTTAGCGGCAACTTTATCGGTTGTACCAGCTGTTCCTGTTGCAGGTATGGCTTTAATTCTCGGTATTGACCGTTTTATGTCTGAGTGCCGTGCATTAACAAACTTAGTCGGTAATGCTTGCGCAACAATTGTTGTGGCACGTTGGGATAAAGCTTTAGATAAAGATCTTCTTGATAAAGCATTAAAGAACCATAAAGCAGATTAACCTTACAAAAAAATCTGTAGCTAAGGGCAATTTGGGAGAGTAGCCCTGCTACAGATTTTTTATTTAATAACTAAAAAATATATTTTAATTAAGCCATTCTAAAGTTCTGCAACATTATTTATCTTTCAAGAAAGACAATACTGTAATTAAAATCGGGTCGTAAAAAATTATGCTTTTAAGTGATCCTCAAACTCTTCACCTAATTGCATCGCTAATGAATTGCCAGACAACTCACAGGTTACCAAACCATATTCTTTTTTAAAACTAAATGTAAAACCTTTCCCATCAGCAAGATTTTTAACTGAATACCCTAACTTTTCTAACCAAATACGAAACGCAATCAAATTTTTAGCTTTAACAACCTTTTTCACGTGAGAACTCCTTCTATCCGTGGCATTACATCTTATTTATTAATAGGGTTTTAATTAGATTTTTTAAAGGGGAAAAACTTTTTTTTATTTTGCAACTTGTAAAAAAGTAAGAAAAGATTTTATTTTTATAAAATCATTAGTGTGTTATGTGACTAAAAAATAATAACTTTTATTTGAAGGGCTGTTTTGTTGAGTGTTTTTTTTAAATATAAATTCCACGTTATTTTTAAAATAATGAGCAAATAAAAAACAGAGTAAATGTAAAAAATAATTACAGACAACAGGTAATAAGCAAAAAGATACAGCTCTCAGAATGAAACTGTATCTTCTTTAAAAGCTTAATTTTAGAAATTATCTTTAAGAGCACGCAGGTGAGCGAAGTCTTCAACACTTTCTGCACGAAGAAAGGGGTTGGTTGCTAATTCAAGTTCAATTGTACTCGGTAGAGTGATTGATCCTTTTTTACGTAGCTCACGGACCTCTTCAGTTCGTTCTGATAGGGCATGGTTATGCGGTTCTACCGTTAAGGCAAATTCGGCATTTGAAAGCGTGTATTCGTGTGTGCAATATACTTTTGTGTGAGTTGGTAATGCTGCCAGACGACTCAGTGAGTGATACATTTGTTCGGCTGTGCCTTCAAATAATCGACCACATCCCATTGCAAATAAGGTATCGCCGCAAAATACAGCTTCTAACTCTTCAATAAAATAGACAATGTGGCCTAAGGTATGACCTGGGGTTGCAATAATCTCTACTTTCAAATCATTAAATTTTAGATGATCGTCATGTTGTAAGGGGTGGGTAATTCCCAGAATTTTTGTGAGCTCATCACGTGGACCATAGACAGTAATATTTTGAGCAGTTGTTAAACCAGCCACACCGCCAATATGGTCTTTATGCCAATGAGTAAGCCAGATTTGTTTTAAATTTAACTGATGATCCTGACAAAATTGGGTGACCAATTCGGCTTCTGTGGGGTCGACTGCTACAGCTTCTTGGGTTTCAGTATCTTCTAAAATCCAGATATAGTTTTGGAGAGCATTCTGCACATCAATAAAATGAATTCTATAACGCATTGTTTTATCCTGAAACTAAATCCAACGAGTAAATGAATAATAATGACTAAGTCTGATCATACCAGAAAATGGTATTGAGCCATGTACTCAACTATCATTAAGAAAAGAGTTGTATAAAACAAAAGAAGCCCCCTAGAAGAGAGCTTTTTTTATGGATGATTTAACGGATCTTGGCTAACCAGTTCCCTAGCGTTTGTACAATCTGTACTAATAGCAATAGGATAATAACTGTTAAAATCACAACGCTTGTATCAAAACGTTGATAACCATACGAAATCGCTAAATCACCAATACCACCTGCGCCAACTGCACCAGCCATGGCGGTTGCACCAATAAGGCTGATTGTCGCTGTGGTAAGGTTTAAAATAAGTGAACTGCGTGCTTCAGGCAAAATAAAGCGATAGATAATTTGCCAAGGTGTAGCACCCATCGCTTGAGCAGATTCAATAATTCCTTCATTGACTTCAAGTAATGAAGTTTCAATCAGACGTCCCATATAAGGGCCAACATAAATAGTTAATGGAACAATAGCTGCCCATGTACCAATTGAAGTGCCTACTAACAGCTTAGTAAGAGGAATTACTGCAATAAGTAAAATAATAAAAGGGAGAGAGCGTAAAGCATTTACAATTGGATTAAGTAAATGATAAATCACTTTATTGGGTAAAATGCCTTCTGGACGGGTAACTAATAAAATAATTCCCTGAATAAAGCCCCATATACCACCAAACAAAAGTGCGAAGAAAACCATATGAAAGGTTTCTTGCAAAGCTGTAACGAACTGATCAATAGAAAGGGAACTCTGCCAGAAAGGTTGAGTGAGTTCAGTTAACCACTGTACGATTAAATCTCTCATACTTGATCTCCTGATTGAACTACACCTACTTCATTTTGTTCCAAAAACTCAATAGCCTGTTTAATTAGCTGAGGATCACCTAAAAGCTGCACAAACATTTGACCAATGACTGTGCCATTAATTTCAGTCATGTTGGCAAATAAAATATTTAAGCTAATATCGAATTTTTTAATCAGTGACTGAATTACAGGTTCTTGAGCAGAACGCCCTAAAAACTGTAAACAGTAAATACTATGATGATGCTGGTTTTCGAGCTGATTTAAAATATTTACAGGCAACTGTTGATGTAAAACAGTTTGAATGAAGTTTTTAGTGGTTGGATGTTGAGGTTTGCTAAAAATATCAATCGTTGAACCTTGTTCAATGACCTTACCTGCTTCCATAACAGCCACATGATCACAAATAGTTTCAATGACATCCATTTCATGGGTCACCATAACAATCGTGATTTTTTGCTCCTGATTAATTTTCTTTAGTAGTTCTAAAACTGACTTGGTTGTTTGCGGGTCTAGGGCAGAGGTTGCCTCATCACACAAAAGAATTTTTGGATGATTTGCTAAAGCACGGGCAATACCAACACGTTGCTTTTGACCGCCAGAAAGTTCATCTGGGTAAGCATCTTTTTTATGCTTAAGATCAATGAATTCTAATAACTCATTCAAACGCTTTTCACGTTCTGCCTTTTTGTAATTCAGCAGACGCATTGGCATTTCAATATTTTCAGCAACTGTCTTAGTTTGTAATAAATTGAAGTGCTGAAAAATCATTCCTATACTTGCACGTTCCTGACGTAATGAGCGCGCATCCAAAGCGGTGAAATCTTTCTGATTAATAATGATTTGACCTTCTGTTGGTCGCTCAAGTAGGTTGATCAGGCGAATTAGGGTACTTTTACCTGCACCACTATAGCCAATAATGCCAAAAATACTGCCCTCCGGAATCTCTAAATTGATTTGGTCGAGTGCGCGTATGGTTTGACTTTTGAGCTGATAGTGCTTTGAAATGTTTTTAAATTGAATCATATCGTCAGAAGCTATGCTGGAAAGAAAAAACAGGCAAAGAGAATTTGCCTGTTTCACGTTTGGGCTATTATATTACTATTTAGCTTCTGAGAGATAGCTGATTGGTTTGTCTACGTCAACTTTTGTTCCACCAAAGTGCTCTTCAATGTATTTTTTAACAGCTGGATTGTGGTAAAGCTTACCAACTTTTTGCAAGACAGGATCATTTTTACGTGATTCAGCAGTTGCTAGAACGTTTACACTAATTTTTGAGATTTGATCAATAGGTTCATAGAACATAGAATCTTTGAGTACGTTTAAACCTCCCTCGAGTGCTATGGTATTATTTAATACAACTGCATCAAATTCATTTTTAAGACGTAATGCAGTTTCCATTTTGATTGGTTTGATGTTGATCTTTTTGGGATTTTCGATAACATCAATTGGACTGCCCTGAATAGGATTAAAGTCAGCTTTAAGCTTGATTAAGCCAGCAGTTTGTAACAAGAGTAGCGCACGAGATTCGCTGGCAGCATCATCTGGGATTGCAATAGTTGCGCCTTCTGATAGCTCTTCAACTTTTTTGTATTTACTTGAATAAATCCCCATTGGTTCAATATAAGTGGTAGAAACCGCTGCAATCTTATCCGGGTTTGAATTATTAAATGCAGTAAGATAAGAATAAGCTTGGAATGCGTTCAAATCTACTTCTTTATTTGCAATCGCTGTATTCATTGAAATGGAGTCTGAGAAGTTTTTCACTTCTAACTTTAAGCCAGCAGCTTGGGTTTCAGGTAAAGTTGCGATATAACGCCAAATATCAGCATCTGAACCTGTAGAGGCAATCACTACCTTTTGTACTTGGGAGCTATCATTGTTTTGTTCGGCTTGTTGAGCATTTTCTTGTTTGCTACATGCTGTCAATAATACTACTGACATGCTTAAAAAAAGGCTGATCAGCTTTTTCATTTAAAAAAGTCCTGATTAAGATATAGAACAATAACGATTGATCTATATCAATATGAAAAGAGAGGAGTTGGAATTACAACTAGTCTAAACTCTGTGATCTTTTTCTGGGGTTCCATAATTTGCTTGCATATTTTGGCTATAACAGAGGGTAATTGTTTAATAAACAAAAACTGTTTCCCCAAACAGTTCATCCCCAACAGTAACCAAACGAGCATTCATAAATTTAGAATATTAAAAAACTCTCTACAGGCATAATTTGTAGAGCAAGTCTTTATGGAAATTATTAAAACAGCAGTGTCTGATGACAGTTACAACTATGTGCTAATGATAGCAATAAAAATGTAGTTGATATAGAGGGCTTTTTTTCTATTTATTGATATCTTTAAGAATATGATAAAGATTTATACGATTCCCTTATATTGTAAGACATAATAAAAAAGCCTCTATATAGAGGCTTTTTTATTAGCATTTTAAACTTGTAGAGTTTTAAGCTTTTTCACGTGCAATTGCGCGGTAACCAATGTCGTTACGATATTGCATACCCGTAAAGTTAACTTGCCCACATACTTCTAGCGCATTAATTTGTGCTTCAAGAACACTGTCACCCAATGCTGTTACACAAAGAACTCGACCACCAGAAGTCACGATGTGACCGTCTTCACGAGTTGCAGTACCTGCATGGAAAATTTTAGTATCTTCTGGTGATTGTCCGATACCAGAAATTACATCGCCTTTACGTACACTATCAGGATAGCCTTCTGCTGCGAGTACAATACCGATTGACTTGCGTTCATCCCATTCAGCTTCTTTTGGTAAATTACCAGCAATACCAGCTTCTACCAATTCAACAAGAGATGATTTTAAACGCATCATGATCGGTTGAGTTTCAGGGTCGCCAAAACGACAGTTAAACTCAATCACACGAGGTTGACCTTGCTCGTCAATCATTAGACCAGCATATAAGAAACCCGTGTAAACATGTCCGTCAGCAGCCATACCTTCAACAGTCGGGCGCATGATTTCAGTCATAACGCGTTCAAAAATGTCAGAAGTTACAACAGGGGCAGGAGAGTAAGCACCCATACCGCCAGTATTAGGACCTTGATCACCTTCAAAAATACGCTTGTGATCTTGTGACGTTGCCATTGGTAAAATATTTTTACCATCAATCATACAAATGAAAGAAGCTTCTTCACCTGCAAGGAATTGTTCAATCACAACGCGTGAACCAGCATCACCAAATTTGTTGCCAGCAAGCATGTCATCAATTGCTGCAAAAGCTTCTTCGTTGGTCATTGCAACGATTACGCCTTTACCAGCAGCAAGACCATCCGCTTTAATTACAATTGGTGCACCATTTTTTTCAACATACGCTTTAGCTGCATCTACTTCAGTGAAAACGTCATAGAAAGCAGTTGGAATGTTGTGACGCTTTAAAAAGTGCTTAGCAAATGCTTTTGAACCTTCAAGCTGCGCTGCATATTGAGTAGGTCCCCAAATTTTTAAACCTGCTTCACGTGCAGCATCTACCACACCATTAACTAATGGCGCTTCTGGACCAACAATAATAAGATCAACATTATTTTCTTTAGCAAAAGCAATGATTGCTGAGTTGTCTAAAATATCAAGTTGAACATTAACACATTTATCTTCTGTTGCAGTTCCAGCATTACCTGGTGCAACAAAAACTTGAGTAACATTGGTATCTTGCGCAATTTTCCATGCTAAAGCATGTTCACGACCACCACTACCTAAAACTAAAATATTCATTTTTAATTTGTTCCTTAACTTTAATCCTTTTCATCTCCCTCTATCCCTCAAGTTGGAGAGTTAGCTCCATTATTGTGGAAAACCCTCCTGAATAAAAGGAGGGTTAGGGAGGACTAAATTTAAATTAGTGGCGGAAATGGCGCATACCAGTGAAGACCATTGCAATACCAGCTTCATCAGCTGCTGCGATTACTTCTTCATCACGCATAGAACCACCTGGTTGAATAATGCATTTAATGCCAGCTTTAGCCGCATTATCAATCCCATCACGGAACGGGAAGAATGCATCAGACGCCATTACAGCACCTTCAACAACCAAACCAGCATGTTCAGCTTTAATAGCAGCAATACGAGCTGAGTTAACACGGCTCATTTGACCTGCCCCAACACCAATAGTTTGGCGGTTTTTCGCATAAACAATTGCATTTGATTTTACATATTTCGCAACTTTCCAAGCAAAGATGAGGTCATCAATTTCTTGTTCAGTTGGTGCGCATTTAGTTACTACTTTAAGATCATCTTTAGTAATCATACCTAAGTCTTGATCTTGAACTAATAAACCGCCATTAACGCGTTTGTAGTCAAGTTGTGGTGCACGTGTATCAATCGCAGGTAATTCACCACATACTAAAACACGTACGTTTTTCTTAGCGCCAGTAACTTCAAGCACACCATCAGCAATACTTGGAGCAATAATTACTTCAACGAATTGACGGTCAACGATTGCTTGAGCAGTTGCAACATCTAACTCACGGTTGAATGCAATAATGCCACCGAAAGCAGATTCTGGGTCAGTTGCATAAGCTAAATCGTAAGCAGCTTTAATGCCGTCTAAAGAAACAGCAACACCACAAGGGTTAGCATGCTTTACAATTACACAAGCAGGTTTTGCGAATGATTTAACACATTCAAGTGCAGCATCTGTGTCAGCAATGTTGTTATAAGACAATTCTTTGCCTTGTAACTGTTTTGCTGTAGAAACTGATGCTTCTTTTGCATTTGCTTCAACATAGAAAGCAGCAGATTGGTGTGGGTTTTCACCGTAACGTAAATCTTGTGCTTTGTTCAATTGGGTATTGAACGTACGAGGAAATAAATCAGCTTCACCTTCGGTCTTACCAACGCGAGCGCCTAAGTAAGAAGCGATCATGCCGTCGTATTGAGCAGTATGTTCAAATGCTTTAACAGCTAAATCAAAACGTGTTTCATAAGAAAGTGAACCAGCAGTTTTTAATTCATTGATTACAGTATCGTAATCTGAAGCATTTACTACAATACCTACTGAAGCATGGTTTTTAGCAGCCGCTCGAACCATTGTAGGACCACCGATGTCGATATTTTCGATTGCATCAGCAAGAGTACAGTCAGGTTTTGCAACTGTCGCAGCGAATGGATAAAGGTTTACAACAACTAGATCAATCGGATCAATGTTGTGTTCTTCCATTACTGCTTCGTCTAAGCCGCGACGAGCAAGAATACCACCATGAATTTTTGGATGTAATGTCTTAACACGACCATCCATCATTTCAGGGAAGCCAGTATGTTCAGATACTTCAACCACTGCGATATTATTATCTTTAAGCAACTTGTATGTGCCGCCTGTAGATAATAATTCTACCCCTAAAGCTGCAAGGTTTTGAGCAAATTCGACAATTCCTGTCTTATCAGATACAGAAATCAAAGCACGTTTAATAGTCATGATGTTTAATTCAACAATTTCAAGTCTACGGATTAAAACCAATAAGCATAAAAAAATGCCCACGAAGTCGTGAGCATTTTATCATTTATTCACTCATTAAACCGTGAGCTTTTAACTTTTTACGTAAAGTGCCACGGTTGAGTCCAAGAATCTCTGCAGCACGGGTTTGATTACCACGTGTATATTCAAGAACTACAGATAAAAGAGGTTTCTCCATTTCTGCTAGCACCATGTCATATACCTGAGATGGTTGCTCACCTTGCAATTGTGCAAAATAATGGCGAACTGCGCGATCAACGTGGATGCGAAGAGCAACATCAGATTGTGCAGTAAAAATAGGAGATTTGCTATTCATGCGAGTTAATCCGAAAATCAAATACTAGCTTGGATAAAGTAGTATATAAATGTGGTCTAAAAATACGGAGTCCTGTTTTAGATCCTAAAACAGTGACTCTAAAACATAAGAACAATTAGCTTGCCATATTTCTTCGTATTGAATAAAAAATAAGCGTAACAATAGTTAAATATTTGTTACAGCTCCCTCAAAAACAAAAAAAGTTAGGCTATGTGCTTAAAGTAGAAAAGCACACATGCTTAACAGTATTTTTTTTGGATTGAGAGCGAGGAGTATATGAGTCAAAGCTTTCGTGGCGCGTATCATACCATTGTCTAGGAAAAAGTGAGCAAATTAACTGCATTTTTTTTTATTTTTTTTTCACTTTTTTTACATTTTAGGGGTGGACAATTTCTAATCGATAATTTAATAGGCTTTTTTTGCTTTTGTTTAGCTCAAATTGGAATCGGAAAGGCGTGTCAGAGGGAATTCTCTGAATACCTCGTAAGTTTTCAACAAGATATTGTTGAGGAGTCAAAATAATTTCTTCTGTTTTGTTTGGCTCTATTGTAAAACTTAACTTTAAGTTGGGAAGTTCAATACTTTTATCATTCTGATTAATCAATATCCCGGAGAATTGTGTATGACTTGTGTCCACTTTGCGGAGTTTTAATTTTTCTATATAAATAAGTTGATATTGTTCGGCTGACTTATTGCAGTGCAGTATTTGGCAAGCATAGTTAAATGCATGGCTTACGGTTGGGCTTGCATGCATGAGCTTAGGATTAAACCAGAGAATTTGAAAAGTAAAAACTAAAATTAAAATAAGGTTAGCAGAACTCCAGAGCGTATAGTACAGCCAACTATGCTTTTTGTTGTTGTCTTGTTCCTGTGAGGATGTTTGTTCAGCTAGATTAAGATTGGGTAGAGCGTTAATAGCTTCGTTGTGAAAATAATTTAAGTTGTTGAGATAAGTTAAAAGATCAATATTTGAATTCTCAACTTTTTGATCAAAGATATCTAACACGTGAGAATGTGTCATATATCTCGTTTGCATTGAACCGTTGACTAATGTAGATGAGTTAACCATAACAGGCTGTTCAATATTAATCAGATGGGTGAGTGCATTAAAGTTTGAATCACATTTCGGGCAACAAACCATACCCTGAGCAACAGTCAATTGAGTAAGGGATACTTTATAGACTGTTAAGCACTTGGGGCAGCGGGTTTGTTTTTCATTCATGAATTAAAAAATCTCAATTTATTGTTTTACGTTTTCCTGAAATGCGACACCAGTTTTCTTCGCGTTTTTCGACATCTAATATATCAAAAAACTCAGAATAAACACTTGAAACATCAGCAACTTGCTCTTCAATTACACCTGCAAGTGCGAACTCACCTTCAGATTTAATTAAATTTGCAAACTCTGGCGCAAGTGCCATTAATGGACCCGCTAAAATATTTGCAACTAAAACATCTGCCTGTTGAGGTTTAAAGTCTTGATCGAATTCTTCAGGCAGGCCTACATATAGTCGATCTAATACGCCATTAAGTTCGGCATTTTGTTTTGTTGCTAAAACAGCTTGAGGGTCAATATCAGTGGCATATACTTTTTTTGCACCTAACAATAAAGCAGCTACACCTAAAATGCCTGAACCACAACCATAATCAATCACGATCTTATCTTTAACGTCAGTTTTACCTAACCATTGTAAGCATAAGAAGGTACTTGCATGGTTACCTGTACCAAACGCAAGACCTGGGTCTAACTTAATGTTAGTTGCATCAGCTTCTGGTGGCTCTAGCCATTCAGGTACGATCCAGAACTTTTCCCCAATTTGGATTGGTTCGTAATAATCCATCCATGCACGTTCCCATACTTGGTCTTCAAGTTCTTCGTGACGTATAGTAGGAGCATCTGGAAGTTGAGCTTTTAAGAAAGCTTCTAAAGTGTCGACATCAATTGGGTCTTGTTCGTCTTGTTGATAAATGCCTGTCACAATTACTTTGTTCCATAAAGGTGTTTCACCTGGTAATGGTTCAAGTAAAGCCTGATCTTCAGCATCATCCAGAGTTACGCTTACCGCACCTAGAGACATTAAAAGTGTTTCTGTAAACTCAACTTGTTCTTGATCAACGGTAATGTGTATTTGTAACCACTTCACGAAAAGGACCTAAAAATTTTATTTAAAGGCGTATTGTAGCGGACTAGAGAGTTTTAAAAAAGAAAGCGGCCCATCTTTAATGGACCGACTTTAAAAATACTGATGAGATATAGCGGAAAATAAATTGTTTCTTCTATACCTTATGTCAAAAACGGATTAAGGAGCAGGAGCTTTAAATTGTAGTTTACCGTTTTCGTTTGGTTGGCAAGTACCATTAAAGGTTGCGCCATTATGGCTGTAAGAAACCCATTCACCCTGACGTTTTTTAGCACAAGCTCTCAGCTGTTTTTGCATCTCTGATTTGCTTGACTCAGCAGCATGATGAGCTGTTTTGCTTTTAGCCATATGAGTCGATTTAGCAGTGTGATCAGTCGCAGCGTGGGTCAGCGTTACGCCTGAAAAACAAAGGAGAGATGCGGTTAAGATTTTTAACATAGTCGTTTTCATTTTGTGTTCCTTCTTGTTGCGTTAATTCTAAAGTGATAGAAGTACTGTACGTTTTTTATTCTAGAATAAAAAATTCTTAAAAACATTCACTTTGTATTGAATTCATGAAACAAAATGTCAAAAGATGTGGTGTAGCGTAAATCATGTGACGACAATTTTGTAATTATATACATCAACAAGCAGATAATTTTGCTATAATGTTCCGTCTTTTTTTTCTGGTGTTTTTGTACTCATGCACTATCCTAAAGTTTATGATGTTATCGTTATCGGTGGCGGTCACGCAGGTACGGAAGCGGCCCTCGCTGCTGCGCGTATGGGACGACAGACTTTGCTTTTGACCCATAACATTGAGACTTTGGGCCAAATGAGTTGTAACCCAGCAATCGGTGGTATTGGTAAATCACATTTAGTACGTGAAATTGATGCACTTGGCGGTGCAATGGCTTTAGCTGCCGATAAAGGTGGTATTCAGTTCCGTATTTTAAATTCGCGTAAAGGTGCAGCAGTGCGTGCAACACGAGCTCAGGCTGACCGCGTTCGCTATAAAGCTGCCATCCGCGATACTTTGGAAAATCAAGCAAATCTTGATATTTTCCAGCAAGCGGCTGATGACCTGATTGTTGAAGGTGATACGGTTAAAGGTGTTGTTACCCAAATGGGTGTTCGCTTTGATGCTAAAACTGTCGTGTTGACTACAGGTACATTCTTGGGTGGTGTAATCCACGTTGGTTTAGAAAAATCAAGTGGTGGTCGTGCGGGTGATCCGCCTTCTATTGCGCTTGCTCAGCGTTTACGTGAATTAAAACTACCTGTGGGTCGTTTAAAAACGGGCACACCTCCACGTATTGATGCACGTTCAGTTGATTTTTCAGTCATGATTCCACAGCCTGGCGATTTCCCATCTCCGGTTATGTCATTCATGGGTGATGCTTCTATGCACCCTGAACAAGTAAATTGTTATATCACGCATACGAATGAAAAAACCCATGACATTATTCGTGGTGGTTTAGATCGTTCACCAATGTATACCGGTGTTATTGAAGGTGTAGGGCCACGTTACTGCCCATCAATCGAAGATAAAATTCACCGTTTCGCTGATAAAGACTCACATCAGGTGTTTTTAGAACCAGAAGGTTTAGATACACACGAGCTTTATCCAAATGGTATTTCGACTTCGCTTCCATTTGATGTGCAGTTTGAGCTGGTTCGCTCTATTCGTGGTATGGAAAATGCCCATATTTTGCGTCCGGGCTATGCGATTGAATACGACTATTTCAATCCACAAGCTTTGAAATTTACTCTCGAAACTAAAGCGATTAGTGGTCTATATTTTGCTGGCCAAATTAATGGTACAACAGGTTACGAAGAGGCTGGTGCTCAGGGTTTACTTGCTGGCTTAAATGCTGCGCGTCGTGCGTGGGAGCAAGAAGAGTGGACACCTAAGCGTGATCAGGCTTACATGGGTGTATTGGTTGATGACCTTATTACTTTAGGTACTAAAGAACCATACCGTATGTTTACCTCACGTGCTGAATATCGTTTGATGTTGCGTGAAGACAATGCGGATCAACGTTTAACGACTGTTGGTCGTGAACTTGGTCTGGTTGATGACGTACGTTGGGCTACTTATTGTGAAAAAATGGAAGCGGTTGAGCGTGAAACTTCCCGTTTACAACATTTGTGGGCGGCACCAAATAACCCTATGGGTAAAAAATTCGTTGAGATGACGGGTGCTGACTTAAGTAAAGAATGTAGCGCGATTGATTTGCTTAAACGCCCTAATATTAACTTTGGTCAAATTGCAGAA
Source organism: Acinetobacter sp. 161(2023) (assembly GCF_037027805.1). Lineage (NCBI taxonomy): Bacteria > Pseudomonadati > Pseudomonadota > Gammaproteobacteria > Moraxellales > Moraxellaceae > Acinetobacter > Acinetobacter sp. 161(2023). The sequence goes on from NZ_JAZEYD010000015.1 coordinate 66,447, forward strand.
CTTACGGGTTCTGAAGTTTCTGAGCAAGTTGGCGACCAAATCGAGATTGCTGTGAAATATGAAGGTTATATTAACCGTCAGCATGAAGATGTGGCACAGTTAAAGCGTCTTGAAGAAACTAAAATTCCTACCGATTTTGATTATGACGTAGTGTCTGGTTTGTCGCGTGAAATTACCCAGAAATTAAAAATGGTTCTTCCTGAAACATTAGCTCAAGCAAGCCGTATTCCTGGTGTTACACCAGCAGCAGTTCAGCTTGTAATGATCACAATTCGTAAGAACAATATGATTAAGAAGACAGCTTAATCTTTTAAATGTAAAAAAAGCCCAGTTAAGACTGGGCTTTTTTATTTTTTGTTCCAAAAATATATGCAAACTTCCTAAGGAGGAAAATAGATTTCACTTCCTTTTTTTCTTATTTCACATATTTAAAGCAGCCCGTTATATTAAATTTACGTTCAAACAAGAGGGCTTTAACCATGACAATGAAATCAATTCGCTACAATAGAGATGAAATGGCATGCCAATGTTCATGTTTAAAATAGCGCAAAAGAAAGAGTAGATCAGTTTTGTAGGAGGAGAACAGATTGATCTGAAACAACTATAAATATAAGAGCCAATATAAAATTAAGAAAATTATAATTCAAAATCTAAAGAGAACCTTATGGTTCTCTTTTTTATATCTATTTATTCTCAGATTCAATTTCTCGTACAGCGTTGTGTACTTGAATAGGTTCGATATGTAGTAATTTCTTGCCAAAACTACGTAACCACCACACTAGTTGAGATGTAAAAGGTACTGTCGCTGTAACTTCTACGATATTTTCTTCAAGTGGAATTATAGTTTGGTCCTTACTTAAATGACTTTCATAGAAAGTTCTGGCAGTTTGCTCTGTCATGGTTAATGTGAGTTGAATTGATTCAGTTGGCTGTTTGTAGTCCACTCTAAAGCCTAAAGCACCTGAATCGATATAATCATCAATATCAAAATTGACTGGGTGTAGAGCTCGACTATCTAAGACTTTTGCTGATTTAAAACGGTGCAAAGCAAATGTTTGTACTTCAGTTTTGTCATGTCGTGTGCAAATTAAATAAATTACTGCACCTTTTTGTACCAGAGCCAAAGGATTTAAAACATAAGTTTTGTCTTCTCCTTGATTGACTCGTGCGCGATAAATACATTCTATTTGTTTGTCTTGGAGTAGACCTTCATAAATTGCTTGTTGAGCAGCACGGTCGACTACAGGTGGGATAAGCGGTTGGCTTGCTGGTACGATGCGTACTCGGTTAATCCATTGCCTCACATTATTTTGTGTAGAGAGGCTGCGTTTAGCTAAATCAAACCAAGGCCCCATCTCATCAAGCAGGCTAGGTGGAAGTAAGTGTTTTAGATGCTCCTCAACCATCATAAATGTTACTGCCTGAGAGCTAGTCATGTGAGGTAAGCTTTGAATAGGCGCATCTGATTGCCACCGCCAGCCCTGAGGTACAGCCTTATTACTTTCAATTGGAAAGCGCTGAGCAATTTGATTTAAATCACGCTGAATAGTCCTTAAACTGATATCAATACCTTCACGTTCAAGCATTTCTTGTAATTCTCGAGTCCCGATCCATTTACCGGTAGGGAGGCGAGATAAAATCTGCCATTGGCGATATAAACTATTTGAAGTTTCTTTTTCTATTACAGACATAAGCGTAATACATCTATATCCAACTGCTTTGGTGTCAACACAATAAAAAATCTTTACACATTTAGCAAGTTTGTCAGATTCGGTTTATGGGTCCTTTTACAATAGATGTTAAGATTGAGAAGAAGAAAGCTATAACAAAACACCATAAAAATATTAAAGATATATAAATGGCACTGAAATTGCTTATTTAAAAATGAAATATAGATAAATGATAAAACGAGGTGGTTATGTCAGAACAAGAGCATGAATTACATACCGAAAATGATTTTTTTATACAAGAACAGACGACTAAGGCACTCATTAATCCAACCTCTTTTTTAGAACATATTTCCGTACAAACCAATCTATTTGAGCAGCTAAAATCACAGTTTTTTAATGAGATGCTGGATGATGTAACATCAAATGGTGTGGCTTCTAAAAAAATTGAGCAATGGTTGAGTATCCGTACTCTAGATGAGCTAAAAGAATTGAATGCTCAAGCGAAGCAGCATTTTCTTTATCATGGAATTACTTTTAACGTATACGGTGATAAAGATGGTACAGAGCGAACAATTCCTTTTGATTTAATTCCACGGGTAATTGAAAAAAAACAGTGGGAGAAAATAGCTTCGGGCTGTGCACAGCGTGTTAAAGCATTAAATTATTTCCTCGATGATATTTATCATGGACAGCATATTTTAAAAGAACGACTCATTCCCGAAGAGCAAATTATGGGGAATGAGGCTTTCCAACCCCATATGCTTAAACATTCTCTGAAAGGTAAAATTTATTCGCAAATTAGCGGAATTGATATTATCCGTGATGGTGAGGGAGAGTTTTTTGTATTAGAGGATAATTTAAGAACACCTTCTGGCGTATCTTATATGATTGAAAGCCGAAACATTAGCCAACAATTGATGCCTGAGTTATGTGCAGCCAATAATTTGCAGGGAATTGAGCATTATCCAAAACTTTTAAAAGAAATATTGCAAGAGAACTCACCTGTGGACCAACCTTTTGTGGTGGTACTAACACCGGGGCGTTTTAACAGTGCTTTTTATGAGCATGCTTTTCTAGCACGTGAAATGGATGTACCACTGGTTACAAATCGGGATTTATTTGTCGAAAATGATCAAGTTTTTGTCAAAACTATTCGTGGACGTCAAAAAGTAGACGTAATTTACCGCCGTTTAGATGATGATTTTCTAGATCCTTTAGCATTTAGACCAGACAGTGCTTTAGGTGTAGCAGGCCTTATGTCTGCTTATTTGCAAAAAAATGTTGTGATTGCAAATGCGCCTGGAACAGGCGTGGCTGATGATAAATCCATTTATCCTTATGTGGATCAAATGATTCAATATTATTTGGGTGAAACGCCAATTCTAAAAAATGTACCTACTTATCAGTGCCGTAAAGATGAACACTTAGATTATGTGCTGTCTAATTTAGATCAATTGGTTGTTAAAGAAGCACAGGGATCGGGTGGCTATGGCATGTTAATTGGGCCTCAAGCAAGTTCGTGTGAAATTGATGATTTTAGAAAAAAATTGATCGCCACGCCTCATATGTACATTGCACAGCCTACCTTAGCCTTATCTGTAGCTCCGACTTTAACTACAGGAGGAGTGGCTGAACGTCACATTGACTTACGTCCATTTGTATTGAGTTCACCTTATCGTACAGAAATAGTACCGGGTGGCTTAACACGAGTAGCCATGCAGGCTGGCTCTTTAGTCGTAAATTCGTCCCAAGGTGGCGGTATAAAAGATACATGGGTTGTCGAAACATTACATTCCTAATTGTGGGTTAAAGAGGAACTTTATGGTTTTACTCAATTCGAGTGCACATCAAATATATTGGTTGGGTCGATATTTAATGAGAGTTCAATTTGCAGCCTCTCATTTACCCTTTACACAAGATGAGAAAGCAACAAAATTTGCAGCAGCATTTGGTCTGGTAATAGAAAATGCTGAATTACTAAATCACTATATGTTAGACAAGAAGCAAACATTTTCATTACTGAACCAGTTGGTTATTGCTAAAGATAATATTCAGGAACTAAGAGGCATATTGTCATCAAATGCTTATGCAGAATTAAATCATGTTATTAACACGCTTCAAGGCCAACCGGAAATTTTGAGAAAAGCTGTTGAAAAATGTACTCAAATATTAGAAGCAGAGAATGAAGATGTGGGTTTATTTCTGCATTTAGGTCAAAAAATAGAGCAATTTGATATAGAGCTACGTTTCGGGCAGGATTTATCAGCCTTGGTGTCAGAGCTAGATGTCATCGTGCAACGGCTTGCTGGCTTAGGTTGGGAGAATATAGATCAAAATTGGCAAGTACTAAAGCATCAGCTCACGTGGGATGCTTATTATACTTTTACGCAGCAGTTGGAAAATATGTTTGAGGTCTGATTATGAAATTGATGGTTAATCATCAAACGCATTATAGCTATACTGAAACTGCTCAAAACAGTATTCAGTATATTAAAATGATGCCTCAAACATCGCCGCATCAACATGTTATGAATTGGGCAATTAGCGTGCCGGGTGACAAAACGATCAAAAGAGACATATTTGATAATGTATGGATGACAGCTAGTCAACGCTATCAATACCAACATCTTACATTTATGGCTCAAGGAATCGTTGAACTCCAAAATGTAGAGCTGGGTTGTGTAAATCTATCTACACCTACAAATTTGTTTTTGCAGATGACGAGTGCAACCCGATGTGATGCAGAAATGTTGGACTTTGCCAGAAATATTGTAGTGATCAAAGACCGACAGCATATTGCGTTATTAAGTGAATACATTTTGCAGAAAATACTTTATCAGCCTGAAAGTACATCGGTTCAGACAACTGCAACTGAAGCGTTTCATGCGGGACAAGGAGTGTGCCAAGATCATGCTCATGTTTTAATTGCAATGTGTCGTGCGTTACAATTACCAGCACGTTATGTCTCTGGTTATCTATTTGATCAAAACTATCCGCACCTTGCCAGTCACGCTTGGGCGGAAGTATTTTTAGAAAATCAGTGGTATTGTTTTGATGTAAGCAATCAGTTGTTTACACCCAAACATCATATCTACCTTGCGGTTGGCCGTGATTATCTTGATGTAGCACCTATTCGTGGTGTAAGAGAGCAAGGCGGGGTTGAGAACATGATGTCTGTGGTTCAAGTGTTGGCATGTTGAATGTAAAGAGAATGAGATGACCTATTGTTGTGCGCTAAGACTGGAACAAGGTTTAGTGTTTATTAGTGACACGAGAACTAATGCAGGAGTTGACCATATTTCTGTGTTCCGAAAATTGCATACTTTCGGTGTTACTGGAGAGCGTTTTATTGCCTTGCAAACAGCAGGTAATTTAGCAACAACGCAGGCCGTTATCGGTCATTTACAAAATGCCCTTACTTTGCAGCAAGAGCCTAATTTATATAGTGTTAATACGATGTTTGAGGCAGCTGAACTGATTGGTAAAACCTTGAAAACTGTTTTAGAGGATATTAGTTCAGATACTCAGGAACAAATGAATTATGCCTGTAGTATTTTGGTGGGTGGACAGATTAAAGGTGGTGACATGCAACTTTATAATGTCTATCCACAAGGTAATTTTATTTGCGCGACTACAGATACACCTTACTTTCAAATAGGCGAGAGTAAATATGGCAAACCTATTCTAGATCGTGCTTTATATTATGCAATGCCACTAGATGATGCATTACGTTGTAGCCTAATTTCTTTTGACTCAACTTTGCGTTCAAATGTTTCTGTTGGCTTGCCACTTGATGCATTGATTTACAATAAAGATAGTTTTGTGATCCCAATGGGAAAACGAATTACAGAAGATGATCCTTATTTTTCACAGATTAGTAAACAGTGGTCAGATACTTTGCGTCGCGGTTTACAGGAAATGCCAAAACCAACTGATGATTACTGGCGATAAAATTTTAAAAACTAATAAAAAAATCCAAGCAAGCTTGGATTTTTTTATATTTTATTATTTAACTGCTTTTGCGAGTAGGGCGATTGCTTAGGCGACAGAGTAATTCATATCCTATCGTTCCGTTTGCATCCGCAACATCATCCACTAAACGGTGTGCACCCCAAAGTTCGACTGGCGTACCTAATTTTACTTGCTTGCCTGTCACATCGATTGCAAGCATATCCATGCTCACTCGGCCTACAACTGCACAGAGTTGTTTATCAATAGCCACATAGTTTTGTTTGATATAAGCCCGTGGATAACCATCACCATAACCTATAGAAACAATAGCGATATCCATTGCTTGTTTGGCACTAAAAGTAGAGCCATAACCAACATGTTCATCAGTTTGAATATGATTGAGTGCAATCACTTCTGCTGAAAAAGTCATGACTGGTTTTAAATCAAGATCATGGACTGTTTTATCTGCAAAAGGCGAAGCGCCGTAAAGCATAATACCTGGACGAACATAATCAAAATGTAATTCTGGCCATTTATAAATAGCAGCAGAGTTACAGCAAGATGCTAAAACTGGATCACAAGCTTGTTTAACTTGTAAAAATTGTTGCTTTTGTTGTTCGTTAAGCGGGTGGTCTACATCTGCATTTGCGAAATGCATCGCCAGCACACAGGTAAATCCTTCGGCTTTTAAAGTTTTAATAACTTCAATAATTTCAGTAACTTTAAAGCCTAAACGGTTCATGCCGCTATTAAGCTTAACCCAGACTTTTAAACCTTGAGCGATGTATTTTTGCTTATGTTTAATTAACCATTCAAACTGTTGTTGATGGTGAATCACACATTCAAATTTTTGTTCAATTGCAATTGGCATTTCATCTTCAGAAAATACCCCTTCAATTAAAGTAACAGGTTGTTGAAATCCGAGTTCACGAATTTCTAAACCTTCTTGTAGGCAGGCGACACCAAAGGCATCTGAGGCATTTAAGGCTGCTAAACAGTCTTTGATTCCATGTCCATAAGCATTAGCTTTCACCATACTTACAATTTTTGAATTTGCTGCGAGTTGTTTGACACGGTTTAAATTATATTGAAGTGCATTGCGATCAATATAAACTGTTGCTTGGCGCACCCTCATTTACTCCTTTGGGCTAGAGATAGAGTTTATTCTTCATCATCATATTGGCTGTAATACTCAGGAGAGAGATTACTAAATCGAGTATATTGACCTTCAAAAGCAAGACGAACTGAACCAATTGGACCGTTACGTTGTTTACCAATAATAATTTCTGCAGTGCCGGCTTCTTTCGACTCTTTGTTGTAAACCTCATCACGGTAAATAAACATAATCAAGTCGGCATCCTGCTCAATCGCACCAGATTCACGTAAGTCGGACATTACTGGGCGTTTATTTGGTCGGTTTTCCAGACTTCGGTTGAGCTGGGAAAGTGCGATAACAGGGCAGTGCATTTCTTTTGCTAAGGCTTTCAAGCTACGTGAAATTTCTGAAATCTCACCCACACGGTTATCACCCATTCCTGGAACTTTCATAAGCTGCAAGTAATCGACCATGATACAACCGATTTTACCATCGTGCATTTTGGCAATGCGTCGAGCGCGGGCACGAAGTTCCGTTGGAGGTAGGGCAGATGAGTCATCAATGTACAAATGCATTTGTTGAAGTTGCAAAATGGTACCAGTTACCTTGGTCCATTCATCTGCATCTAAGTTACCCGAACGTAAATGTCCTTGGTGAACTTTACCCATTGCAGAAATAAGACGCATTGCAATTGAGTCCGCTGGCATCTCCATTGAAAATACTAGAGCGGGTAGCTTGTTATATTGCAGAACGCTTTCAACCAAATTCATAGCGAAAGTGGTTTTACCCATGGATGGACGTGCGGCAACAATAATTAAGTCGCCTGCTTGCATACCAGATGTTTTATTATCAAGTTCTAAGAAACCTGTGGTTAAACCTGTGATATTGCCATCTAGTTTTGAGAGTTCATCGAGTTTACTAATTACATCGGCGGTAACAGAGCTAATAGATTTAGGACCTGCATCTTTTTTATTGTTATTGTGTTGCTCTGCTAAAGAAAAAATACTGGTTTCTGCGAGGTCTAGAATTTCACTAACACCACGACCTTTTGTGTCATAAGCATTTTGTAAAATTTCAGTACTGACTTTGATCATACTACGGAGTGTAGAGAACTCTTTAATTTTACTGGCATACGTTTCTAAGTTATAGAAACTTGATGGTGAATCAGCCATAAGCTGCATTAAATATTCTTCGCCACCAATAGCATCGAGTAAATTTTGTTTTAAAAGCCAGTCATTCACCAAGACTGCATCATAAGGAGAGTTTTCTTGTGCCAGTTTCTCAATGGCACGATAGATATATTTGTGACGTGTTGCATAAAAATCATTTTCTTTTAATAAGTCACTGACTTGCTCGAATGATTCGGCAACTGTCATTAGGGCCGCAAGAACAGCTTGTTCAATAGCTAAATTGTGTGGGGGAGTGCGAAACTCTTTAAGTTGGCCTGATTCACTCGTTTTGTTTTCTTTTGGAGATGAAAGAGTTAAAGAAGTGGCATTCGCCTGAGACATAATTAGACCTGATGATAAAGAAAAAGTGTACGCAAATAGCCTGTGAGGCCGAGAACTATCTTAAAACAAAATTAAATAAACTACCTAATTAAAAAACCAATAAAACTGAAGAACTGATCAGGAATTAATATATCTTATTTTAAAAATAGGGCACATAAAAAAAAGAGCATGCAAAAGCATGCTCTTTTTTTTGATGAGAAATTACTCAGATACGATAGTAACGAGAACTTCTGCAGCAACATCATGATGCAATTGGATTGCGATGTTGAATTCACCAGTGTGACGAAGCGCGCCATTCGGTAAACGAACTTCTGCACGGTCAACTGTAAGACCAGCATTCGTTAAAGCGTCAGCGATGTCACGAGTACCGATAGAACCGAAGAGTTTACCTTCGTCACCAGCTTTAGCAGTGATAACGATGTTAACTTCATTCAATTGTTCAGCACGTGCTTGAGCAGCAGCTAAAATTTCAGCTTCTTGCTTTTCAAGTTCAGCGCGACGAGCTTCGAAAGCAGCAGTGTTAGCTTCAGTAGCTGCAACTGCTTTACCTTGAGGGATAAGGAAGTTACGGCCGTAACCAGCTTTAACTGATACTTTATCGCCTAATTTACCAAGGTTTTTAATGCGTTGTAATAAGATAACGTCCACAGATCACCTCACTTATGGTTGTCAGTGTACGCAATCAAAGACAAGTAGCGAGCTTGCTTGATAGCAAGTGCTAATTGACGTTGATAACGAGCTTTAGTACCAGTGATACGGCTAGGAACAATCTTGCCGTTTTCAGTGATGTACTGTTTTAAAGTATCGATATCTTTGTAGTCGATGTACACAACATTCTCAGCTGTAAAGCGGCAGAACTTGCGACGACGGTAAAAACGTGCCATTGATGTTCTCCTTATTCAGCTTCTTGAGCAACTTGCTGTGCTTCTTCACGTTGAGCTTTACGCGCACGCTTTTCTTCAGCACTTTTAGCAAGCAATGACTCTTCAGTGATTGCGTGTTCACGACGGATGATAAGGTTACGAATGATCGCGTCATTATAACGGAACAATTCTTCTAACTCATCAAGAGTAGTTTGGCCACACTCAACATTCATAAGAATGTAATGTGCTTTGTGAATTTTGTTAATTGGGTAAGCCAATTGACGACGGCCCCAATCTTCTAAACGGTGAATTTGACCTTCAGCTTCTTTGATCTGAGAGATATAGCGTTCAACCATACCTACAACTTGATCGCTTTGATCTGGGTGTACTAAAAGTACGATTTCGTAATGACGCATTGTCAGCTCCTTACGGTTTAAACAGCCCCTAATAAATAAAAAATTAGAAGCAAGGAGTCATAACTTAAAAGTTATGTCGCAAAAATTGCGAAGGCTGAATTATAAGTAAAAGTTCGACTAAAAACAAATCTTTTGATGAGAAAAGTAAAAGTTCTTTACTCTTAAGGAGGAAATCCTCCCTTATTTAAAAGAGAGGAAGATTTGGAGCAGGGGATTGATAGGTAAAGCTAAAGCTCAAACTTAACAGGGTGATTAATATGACCGAGTAGAGGAAAAAACGTTTAGCCCAAAGTTGGTCATTTTCAGCTTTAAAACCAATAATTGATAAATAGAGCCAATATGCTGTTAATGCATTAAAGGTGACTAGAAAGAATATATTGGTATAGCCAAAACAATATAAACCATTCAATACGGCTGCAAACAACAGAATATAAATGACACACTCTACTTTCGTGCGATAAATAGAACGTGCAACTGGCAGAATCGGGATTCCCGCGTTTTTGTAATCGTCAAAGCGATAAATAGCAATTGCCCATGAATGTGGCATTTGCCATAGCGCATAAGCCAAAAACAAAAGTAAGGCGGCTACATCAAAATGATGAGTTACTGCTGTATAACCAATAACAGGGGGACTCGCTCCGGAAATGCTACCAATGACGGTTTGATGGATTGAGGTACGTTTTGTCCACAAACTATAAAAACCGACATAGACAATAAAACCAATTATTGCAAACAAGAAAGCGTAAGCATTTACACCGAACCACAAAATACTAAAACCGATAAGTCCAAGAACGAATGCATATATAAGTGCAACAGTAGGAGAAATGGTTTTTTTGACCAATGCACGGTTTTGCGTGCGCTGCATTTTGGTATCGATGTCTTGGTCTATAACATTATTTACGACACAACCCGAAGCAACAACTAAAGTAGTTCCAAGTAAGGTGAGTAGTAATAATAAGATGTCTATAGAGCCTTGGGCGGCTAAGAAAAAGCCGCCCAAGGTGGTAATGAAATTACCGAAGAGAATTCCTGGTTTAGTCAGGAATAGATATTTTTTCAACATGACAATCAGTTTAGATCATCATATTGTAGTGAAGGTAATTCATAATCCACACAGAACCAATCAAAAGTACAGCGATACATAAGATTGTGTAGATGAATGCGATCATATTCCAGCGTTGTTCAGATGATGTATTCATGTGTAGGAAGTACACAAGCTGTACAAGAACCTGAGCAATAGCAGCGATTGCAATTACTGTAACTAAGATGCCACGACTGAAACCACCCGCCATCACCATCCCGAACGGGATGATGGTGAGGATAACAGAAAGGATAAATCCAACAGTGTATTGCTTAAAGTTACCGTGTGACGCACCTGCAGCATTATGGTCATGACTACTCATTAGAGAACTCCCAGTAAGTAAACGACGCTGAATACACAGATCCAAACGATGTCAAGGAAGTGCCAGAACAAGCTTAAGCAAGCTAGACGACGTGTATTCGGTAATGTCAAACCTTTAGTTTTGATTTGATACATTAATACCAACATCCACACTAAACCAGAAGTTACGTGGATACCATGTGTACCAACCAAAGTAAAGAACGATGATAAGAATGCACTGTGAGTTGGACCATGACCTTCTTCTACAAGGTGATGGAACTCATAAAGTTCCATTCCAATGAACGTTGCACCAAAAAGGAATGTAATAAATAACCAAGTGATAACTTGATTTACATTCTTTTTATAAGATGCAAGTACCGCAAAACCGAAAGTTACCGATGAAATCAATAAGGCAAATGTTTCAGTTAACACGTAGCCTAAAGAATCATGGAATAGGTCATATGCACTTGGAGTTCCTGGTGGAATATGACTGCTTAATACAGCGAACGCAATGAAGAGTGATCCGAAAAGAATCAAGTCACTCATCAAGTATGTCCAGAAACCAAAGACCGTTAAGTCAGTATCATCATGTTCATGATGACCATCGTGGCCGTGGTTGTCGTGATGAAGTACTTCAGCCATTTCCTTAGTCCTTCTTCAAGTGTTTTTCAAGTAAAGCATAGCGTTCGTTTTCAATACGCTCAACTTCAGCAGCTGGAACATAGTAATCAACATTCTTAGTGAATGAGCTTACGATCAAGCTAACAACAGCTGAAACGAATGAAACAACAACAAGCCACCAAATATGCCAAATGAGTGCAAAGCCAAGGATCGTAATGAACATTGCAATGACAAAACCAGCAGCACGATCAGTCGGCATGTGGATGTCTTCATATTTAGTGTTACGTGCGTATGCTACACCATTTTCTTTGTCAGTCCAGAAACGGTCAATACCGCTAGCATCTGGTTCATGCGCAAAGTTATAGAACGGAGCAGGGGAAGAGGTTGCCCATTCAAGCGTACGTGCATCCCATGGATCGCCTGTAAGGTCCATGTTGTCTTTGCGTTGTAAGAAACCAACAATGATTTGCATTAAGAAACATGCAATACCAATCGCAACGAGAACAGCACCAAATAATGCAATTGCAAGGTAAGGATCCCATTCAGGGTTGTCATATGTATTCAAACGACGAGTCATACCCATGAAACCAAGGATATAAAGTGGCATGAATGCAAAGTAGAAACCGAAGAACCAGAACCAGAACGCAGCTTTACCCCATGCTTCATTGAGCTTCCAACCAAACATTTTTGGCCAATAGTAAATGATGCCGGCAAACATACCAAACACCACACCACCGATAATTACGTTATGGAAGTGAGCGATCAAGAATAATGAGTTGTGTACAAGGAAGTCCGCAGGTGGAACAGCCATAAGTACACCAGTTAAACCACCAATACCAAATGTAATAAGGAAGCCAAGCGTCCATAACATTGGAGTAGTAAAGGTGATGCGACCTTTATACATGGTGAATAACCAAGAGAAGATTTTCACACCAGTAGGAATCGCAATAACCATGGTCATGATACCGAAGAACGCGTTAACGTTCGCACCAGCACCCATGGTAAAGAAGTGGTGAAGCCATACAACGAACGCAAGAACTGTAATTGCGATAGTTGCATACACCATAGACTTATAACCGAACAACGCTTTACGAGAGAAGGTTGCAACGATTTCTGAGTATAGGCCAAATGCTGGTAATACTAAGATATATACTTCAGGGTGACCCCATGTCCAGATCAAGTTCACATAAAGCATTGGGCTACCGCCAAGCTCATTTGTGAAGAAATGGAAACCGAAGTAACGGTCTAGAGTTAACATTGCAAGTGTGCCTGTTAAGACAGGGAAAGATGCAATGATTAATACAGCCGTACAAAGTGCAGTCCACGTAAAAATAGGCATATCCATCAATTTCATGCCAGGTGCACGCATTTTGATGATGGTAACGAAGAAGTTAACACCAGATAAAAGCGTACCTAGACCAGAAACCTGAAGTGCCCAGATATAGTAGTCAACACCTACACCAGGAGAATATTGAATGCCAGACAGAGGAGGGTAAGCCATCCAACCAGTCGCAGCAAATTCACCTAATACAAGAGAAAGCATCATCAAACCAGCAGCACCGGCGAATAACCAGAAGCTTAAAGAGTTCAATAATGGGAAAGCAACGTCACGAGCACCAATCTGTAAAGGTACAGAGATGTTCATCATACCTACAACGAGACCCATTGCTACGAAGAAGATCATAATTACACCGTGTGCGGTGAAGATCTGGTCGTAATGGTCTGGATGTAGATAACCTTCGCCGCCGCCTTTAGCGAGGAAAAGTTGTAGACGCATCATAATTGCATCGGCGAAACCACGCAAAAGCATGACTACAGATACAAGAATGTACATGATACCAATTTTTTTATGGTCTACCGTAATAAACCACTCATTCCACAAATATCCCCATTTTTTGAAATAGGTGATACCGCCAAGCACAACAATTCCACCAAGTGCCATAAGGACCATGGTGACAAGCACGATTGGCTCTGTCGGGATAGAGTCCCAACCCAGTTTACCAAAAATCATATCCATGTCTTATTCCCCTTGAGCAGCGTGTTCAGCTGTTGCATGCGCAGCAGAGTGGTCAACACCATGATAGTTACTCATATAATGGTTGATAATTGTTTCAAACAATTTTGGTTCAACTGAAGAGTAATAAGTCACAGGGTGTGGCTTAGTCGGGAACGGTTTCATAGCTTCAGCTTTAGCAAACGCTTCTTGATCACCATCAGCTTTAGCACGATTTGCTAAATGCTCGATTTGGTGCTTAGAACGGTTACCATCACGTAAGGTTGCTAATTCAGCTTGGTCAAGCGTAGTTTTTTGAACTGCTTCTGGATTAATAGTAGAACCATTACCTGCTTTTACAGCTGCTACCCATTCGTTGAACTGTTGCTCTGTAACACTATGCGCCTTGAAACGCATTTGAGAGAAACCGTAACCTGAGTAGTTAGAAGAGAAACCACGATATACGCCAGTTTCATTTGCTAACAAATGAAGGTGAGTCTGCATACCTGCCATTGCATAAATCTGGCCGCCTAACTGTGGAATGAAGAATGAGTTCATTGTGAAGTTAGAGGTGATTTTAAAGCTTAACGGAGTTTTTTCAGGGAAACGTACTTCGTTAACAGTAGCAATGTTTTGTTCAGGATAAATGAAGATCCACTTGAACTGTTCAGCAACAACTTGAATAGTTAAAGGAGCTTTATCTGATTCTAAAGGACGGTATGGGTCATACTTGTGGGAACCCCACCAAGTTAACCAAGCTAAAATACCAATAATAATGACAGGGATACCCCAAACTACAACTTCAATTGTAGTTGAGTGTGCCCATGTAGGTTTATAGTCTGCATCTTTATTTGACGCGCGATATTTCCAACCAAACCATAATGCCATGATGATTGAAGGAATCACCACAAGTAACATTAAATAGATCGCAGTCATCATGAGGTCGCTTTGACCTTGACCAACTGGACCTTTAGAGTTTAGAAGTACCATATCACCACCACACCCAGTCAAAAGTGCGGCAAGCGTTGATAAAGACAATACAGCTAAAATCGTTTGTCTCATTTTACAACCTCGGTGAAGAGTCCCATTCCCTAATTAAATATGGGATAGCGATTAAAGTGTCGCATGATTGAGAACGCTAATCCTTAAATTTAGACTTCTCAATTATATGACACCGCTACGTTGTAGGGCATTATGCCTCATATCAACAAACTAAGCTATACATAAAGTCGCCTGAAATAATTGTTTTAAAACCCGATTTTTTTTGTAGGGTATCGAATCTGTATGGAGCTTTTATTTAAATATCAACTCTCTATAGAAAAAAGGAGGCGAGGTGCCTCCTTTTTTTTTAGACCTTAAATGAATGAGTAATTCACTATCGTTTGATCACTTTTGTTCTTGCAATTTTGTCGTGTAGCGCTTGTCGCTTTTGTCCTAATGCAAAAGCATAGTCAATAATTGTACTAATAGGCATAAACAACAAATTGAGTATGATGAAAACAATACTTCTTAATAAGAAGACGCGAGTTAAATTAACTTTACTATTGCTCTCGGCATCTACAATTTTAATTCCAACAATTTTCTTACCTATACTTTGCCCATATTTGGTTAAAAGAAAGGCTTGAATGGCAAGCATGATTACTACGTAAGCAAGCATAGAATGCCAAGCTTCGATAGGAATTAAAGTAAAAAGTTGCTGTTGTAATTCTGCTGCTTTAGTTGATGCAACTTCCGCAGATTGCATTTGTTTTTGTAACTCAAATAATTGCTTGTATTGAGCTTCGTTAAAGAAAAAAGAAGGAATCGCAGCTATTGGTAACCAAAGCAATAAATCAATAATTTTTGCCAAAGCTCGAGATGGAATAGAGGCAAGTTCGTGAGTTTTAGGCTCTACACGAATTTGACGAATAGTTTCATTAACCGAGCTGTTTGTGTTTATGACAGGTGCAGAATAACCGATAGGTTGATATACAAGTTTACCTTGGGTTAATTCTCCTAAAGCTTTCCATTCTGTCATGCCTTCATGCCAAGCTAAATCAGTTAACAAAATTTGTTGGCTAACCAACATTTGATTTACTTGCTCTAAGGTGTAAGGCCCAGCTTGTTGATTATTACGTGCCAAGTAAATTTGCATAAATAAAAATTCTCTGTTCTAAAGATGAAAAAAGACCCACGGATGGGCCTTTTTTTATAACATATTAGATTTGCTTGATTTTTTCTTCAGCAAGGAAGAACCATGTATCTAAAACTGAGTCTGGGTTGAGAGAGACAGACTCAATACCTTGTTCCATTAACCATTTTGCAAGATCTGGATGGTCTGAAGGACCTTGACCACAGATACCTACATATTTACCCGCTTTGCGGCAGGCATGGATTGCCATTGAAAGAAGGGCTTTCACTGCTGCATCACGCTCATCAAAAAGGTGTGAAACAATGCCAGAGTCACGGTCAAGACCGAGAGTTAACTGAGTTAAGTCATTCGAACCAATAGAGAAACCATCGAAATGCTCTAGGAATTGTTCAGCTAACAAAGCGTTAGTTGGTAATTCACACATCATGATTACTTTTAAGCCGTTCTCACCGCGTCTTAAACCATTTTGTGCGAGTAACTCAATAACGCGTTTTGCTTCAGATACAGTACGTACAAAAGGAATCATGATTTGAATATTGGTTAGACCCATTTCATCACGAGCTTTCTTAAGTGCACGGCATTCTAATTCGAAGCAGTCACGGAAGTTATCAGATACATAACGGCTTGCACCACGGAAACCGAGCATCGGGTTTTCTTCTTCAGGCTCGTATAACTTACCGCCAATCAAGTTTGCATATTCGTTTGATTTGAAGTCAGACATACGAACAATAACTGGCTTATCACCGAATGCAGCAGCAAGAGTTGCAATGCCTTCAACCAATTTTTCAACATAGAAATCTACAGGTGAAGCATAACCCGCAGTACGAGTCAGAACCGCAGCACGAGTTTCACGTGGTAGGCTATCAATGTTGAGTAGGGCTTTAGGGTGCACGCCGATCATACGGTTAATAATGAACTCAAGACGAGCAAGACCAATACCTTCGTTTGGAATTTGGGCAAAGTCAAATGCGCGGTCAGGGTTACCTACGTTCATCATAATTTTGAACGAAAGTTTAGGCATAGATTCAATTGAGTTACGTTGAACTTCGAAATCTAAAGCACCTTCGTAAATGAAGCCAGTATCACCTTCAGCACAAGAAACTGTTACTTCTTGACCATCAGTCAATACTTCTGTTGCGTTACCACAGCCTACAATAGCGGGTACACCAAGTTCACGTGCAATAATTGCCGCGTGACATGTACGACCACCACGGTTAGTAATAATTGCCGCAGCACGTTTCATTACCGGTTCCCAATCAGGGTCGGTCATATCTGATACAAGAACGTCGCCTTCTTGAACCTTGTCCATCTCTTTAATTGAGCTGATGATGCGGACTTTACCAGAACCAATACGTTGGCCAATTGAACGACCTTCACAAAGAACAGTGCCTCTTTGTTTAAGAAGATAGCGCTCCATTGTGCCTACATTTTGGCGGCTTTTTACCGTTTCAGGACGAGCTTGAACAATATAAATTTGACCATCATCGCCATCTTTTGCCCATTCGATATCCATTGGCGCACCGTAGTGCTGCTCAATAATAAGCGCTTGTTTAGCTAGCTCTTGTAACTCATGATCATTTAAAGCAAATTGTTGGCGCTCTTGTTTCTCAACATCAACAACGACAACTGATTTACCAGCAGAACCTTCTTCACCATAAATCATTTTCTGGTGTTTTGAACCAAGGTTACGGCGTAAAACTGAATGTCTACCAGCATTTAATAATGGTTTAGATAAGTAAAATTCATCTGGGTTAACTGCGCCCTGTACAACCATCTCACCTAAACCATAAGATGCTGTAATAAATACAACTTCACGGAAACCAGACTCGGTATCAAGTGTAAACATTACACCCGCAGCACCAGTTTCAGAGCGAACCATACGCTGAATGCCAGCAGAAAGTGCAACGACATCATGGTCAAAACCTTGATGTACACGGTAAGAAATTGCACGATCATTATATAAAGAAGCAAATACTTCTTTAATTGCAATAAGAACGTTATCAATACCGCGAATATTCAAGAAAGTTTCTTGCTGACCTGCGAATGAAGCATCTGGTAAATCTTCAGCAGTTGCAGATGAACGAACGGCAACCGCGATTTCTGGGTTGCCGTTAGAAAGTGTTGTAAAAGCGGCGCGAATTTCTTGTTCTAGGGCTGCAGTGAGTGGAGTCTCTACAATCCATTGACGAATTTTAGCACCTGTTTCTGCAAGGGCATTTACGTCATCAACATTGAGTTGAGCAAGTTCTGCTTGAATTCGAGCGTTAAGACCGCTTTGATCTAAGAACTCACGATAGGCATCAGCAGTAGTTGCAAAACCGCCAGGTACCGATACACCAGCATTTGATAAATGGCTGATCATTTCACCCAAAGATGAGTTTTTCCCACCTACGAGTTCGACATCGTGTTTCCCTAATTTTTCTAGACCGATTACGCGCGCTTCCAAAGTTTTCACTCCACTTTTGCAGTATTAATGTCTATCTTGGCATGAAATTATAAAAATAAAGTGCTTAGTTGAGAATTATACTAAGCGACAGTCATGTAAGATCAGTTTACTATAAAGATTATATAGCACTAAGACAAATGTTTAAGGAGAATTTTAATGTCAGAAAGTAAACAGTTTAGACGGAGCGTTTTTTTTATTTCTGATGGAACTGCAATTACTGCCGAGACTCTTGGACATTCGTTATTAGCACAGTTTCCCAATGTAGATTTTGATATTCATATCATGCCGTATATTACAACTGAAGAGGCGGCAATGGATGTTGTGATTGAAATTAATAGATGTCAAACCAAGGATGGTTGTCTACCTTTAGTCTTTGATACTTTAGTTGATCCAAACGCGCGAGAAATTATTAATACTGCTAAAGCAGTTAATCTTGATGTGTTTGAAGGCTTAATCAGTAAACTCGAACAAGAATTAGGTACACCGCCTACCACATTGGTTGGACAGACCCATGCCGTAACTGATTCTGAGTCTTATAAAGCCCGTATTGATGCCGTTCATTTTGCGCTTGATAATGATGATGGAGCGCGTACTCGTCATTATGATAAAGCGGACTTAATCTTAATTGGCGTTTCTCGCTCGGGTAAAACACCAACCTCTATTTACTTATCTCTTCAATTTGGTATCCGTGTTGCAAATTATCCATTAACAGAAGAAGATTTGGATGATAACCGTTTGCCAGCAGTACTAAGACCACATCGCAGTAAACTATTTGGTTTAATGATTGATGCTGAGCGATTAGTTGCGATTCGTAGTGAACGTAAGGCGAATAGTCGTTATGCAAGTTTTAGTCAATGCCAAATGGAACTTAGAGCAATTGAAGGAATCTATATTTCAGAAGGGATTAAATATTTAAACGTGACTGAAATGTCGATTGAAGAAATTTCAACGCGTGTTTTACAAATGACAGGATTAAAACGTCGTATTGGTTAGTTTAATCAACTGCTTATTTTAACCATTCAATTTATATATATTTATTTTTGATTAAATTGAATGGTTTTAAATATAAAACATGAGAAAATAAAAGTTTTAAATATAAAACAAAAAGTTATTAAAACGTTTTTATTGGTTATCGACCTGTAAGGTTTTTATAATCTAATTGTGAAATAAAATAAGAATATTGAAAAGAAATGTATATGTTTGAACAGATTTAAAAATTCTAATTATTTAATTTTACTAAATATTTTAAAAAAACAATCAACAAAAATCCATAATTCAAAAATGTTAAATAGGTCACACTATTTTGCTGTTGTGTGATTATTTATTTATTTTTAATTATACTTTCCCACCTCGATATGGGACTATCCGATTATCAAAATGCTAAAAAAATGTGTTTTTTCATTGGTATACATCTTGCCTCTCAATTTATATGCTGCTCAAGTGGATGAGTTGCGAGAGCAGGCTATTCACACTTACAAAACTGGACAAACTCACCAAGCAATATTGCAACTGGATCAATTGCTAAAAACCTATCCGCATGATCAAAAATTGCTAGCTGATTATTTAGTTGTAATGTCAAATGAAAAAAAAGATCTTGTAAATTTTTCACAGCATCTAGCGAATATTAATTTGGTTAGTTTTCCAGAATATGGACAGCTACCTTTAATACGTAATTTTCGTGATTTTAAACACTTTAAAAATGCGATTGATTGGTCGAATAAATTTAATATTCAAAAAACGCCTGATGGGCAGATTTTGTTAGCAGTTTTATATGCTGAAGCTAAAGATGTGGTAAATGCCAAAGCGCAGTTAGCAAAAGTTAATAGTAAAAGTTTGAAGACTGATCAACTTGTACAAATCGCCTATGCCTATCGTCTTATTAATTCGCCTGTAGATGCTTTATCTGCAATTGAACAAGCATATAAGCAGCAGCCCAAGTCTTTTGCAGTTTTACAAGAATACAGTTATGACTTAGCAGCTGTGGGGGCTTATAACAAGGCTCAGCAGTTGTTGCTAGCTAGCGATAAAAATGCACAAATAGAATCGTTACAACACTGGCTACAAGTCAGTGAGTTTTCTCAACGTGTAAGTAATGCAATTACTCGTTATAAATATTTGAATCGACAAGGTATGTCGGATAGTGAAGGTTTTGCTGAGCTTGATGCTGTGTTGAAACAAGGTGAGCAAATGCAGCCTTTAATTCAAATTTCAGATCCTAATTATTTAAGATTCCATTATGACTATATATATGGGTTAGATTTCCGCGGACGTAGCCGTTCAGTACTGGATCAATTTACTAAATTAAATATACCTTTAGAAAAACTACCTGCTTATATTCGTCATGCAATAGCTGATAGTTATTTGGCTGAAAGACAGCCACAAAAAGCTGAACTTGCTTTTAAAACTTTGCTTACTGAAAAAAACTATTCAGATATGACGGTATATACGGGGCTTTATTATTCATATATTGAACAAGAAAAATATAAACAAGCTGAACAGTTTTTGAGTGAGGTTGATCGATTGATCCCTACGTATAAATATAGTCAAGCCAAAGGGGTAGATAAATCAAGCCATCCTGATCGTGATGATTATATTGCTTTACAAGGTATGCATTTAGCTTATGCAAATCATCTTGATCAATCAGAAAAACATTTCCAGAAGCAAGTGAATCTTGCACCTGCCAACGGAGGCTTAATTAATAATTTAGCTCGTGTTGAGCGTTGGAGAGATAAACCTCTACAGTCCAAGCAAACTATTTCTCGTTTAAATGGTTTAACACCGGTTGCTAAAGATACACGAATTAATCAAATGCAAAATGCGCAGGCTTTAGGGGATATTCCTGAATGGCGCAAAAACACAGAAACTCTTTTGCAATATTATCCTGAAGATAGTGGCGTAGTTAAAAGTCGAAAAGAGTTGGATGATCGTGATAGAGCAACCATTTCGCACTCAACGACTTGGGGCCAGAGTAAAGCAGAGAACAGTGATTCTGTGAGTGGGCAAAATGGTTTAAAAGACCGCGAAATGGAAACTCGTCTTAATAGCCCGTGGATTAAAGATAATTATCGTTTATTTGCTTGGCATCAAGATCGTTTTGGAGAATACCGTTTTGGTGATGTGCATGACCAACGTTATGGCGTCGGTGCTGAGTGGCAAGCAAACCGTAAGGCGTTGTCGGCAATTTTGTCGCAAAGTACAGATGGCGGGCAAGCAGGGGTTCGTCTTGATTGGTCGCAATGGTTAAACGACCACTGGCAGTATCAATTGCAATATGACAGTCAAGCTAATATTCCATTACAAGCAATTGATGCTGGTGAAGATGGACAAGCTTACCGTGCCGCTTTGACATGGCAAAAAGATGAGTCACGTCAAATTGGGACGAGTTACGGTTTGACTAATATTAGTGATGGTAACAAACAACAAGAATTTTCAACTTTTTGGCGAGAAAAGTTATTTGATGCTCCACATCATATGACCTATGGAACCGTTCGTGGATTTTATGGCAGCAATAGCCAAGATCAGACCGCTTACTTTAGCCCAAGCAATCACTACAGCGCTGAGTTGAATTTAAGCCATGACTGGGTCACTTGGCGAGAATATGAGCGCTCATTCAAGCAGCATTTTGAGGCTGGAGTTGGACTCTATAAACAAGCAGATTACTCAGCTAGACCAACATACTCTCTGCAATATCAGCATCAATGGCAACTCTCACGGACTTGGCAGCTCAATTATGGAATTGGTTGGCAATACCATCCATACGATGGTCATGATGAACAGCATACCTACGGTATTTTTGGATTTGAAGGGCGTTTTTAATGAATAATTTATTGTCGAAAATGTTGGGCTGTGCTTTGACTTCAACATTATTACCTCTGCAATTTGCATATGCCCGTATTGAAACTGAACTGCCAAAAAATCATACGGTTTCTTTAACTTTTCATGATGTCAGAGATGATGTTTTAAAAGAAGGTGATCGGGATATTTATGCAATTCAAAGTAAAAATCTAGCACAATTCTTTGACTGGCTCAGTCAATCTGACTGGAAGCCTGTTCGCTTAAAAGATATTGAAGAGGCTCGTCAGCAGGGTAAGGAACTACCTCATAACTCTATTTTATTAACTTTTGATGATGGTGCTTTAAGTAGCTACAGCCGGATATTCCCATTACTTAAGCAATATCAGATTCCAGCAGTATTTGCACTTCCCACCAGTTGGTTAAATGGTAATACGAAAGCGGGTTATGAAGCTTATGGACAAGGGAACTTGGTCGATTGGAAACAAGTTCGAGAAATGCAAGCCTCAGGTTTAGCTGAGTTTGCAAGTCATAGTGACGATTTGCATCATGGTGTGTTGGCGAATCCTCAAGGAAATGAACAACCCGCAGCAAATACATATATGTATTTAAAATCACAAGCGCGTTATGAAACTGATCTTGAATATCAGCAGCGTGTTTTTAATGATTTAAAAAAATCTCATGATGTCTTGAAAAAAGAATTGGGCGTAGAGCCTAAAGCGATTGTATGGCCATATGGTGCTGTAAATCAGCAGCTAGAAAAACTAGCTCAGCAAGCAGGTTTTACTTTCTCGTTTAGTCTGGGGCGTGATGGGATCAATCAGATTAATGATCTGACCTTTAAACGCACACTCATGGTAGATAACTCTACAGCTGAACAGTTGTCTGAGACATTGCTTAGTATTTTGAACTCTACTGATAAAGATTTATATAAGCAACCAAAACACTTTGTGAGTATGGATTTAAAACAATTAGCTGCTTCAACCAATGCCCAGTCAGATCAAAAATTAGGGGCACTGTTAACCAATCTCTATAGCTTAAAAAGCAACGCATTGATATTGAAGCCTTTAGATGATCAGGACGGAGATGGACAATATGATGTTGCTTATTTCCCTACAGATAAAATGTCTGTTCAACAAGATATTTTAAACCGGAGTTTATGGCAGGCACAAACACGTGCAGGGCAGGCGGTTATTTTAGAATTACCTGCGTACCCGCAAAAAAATAAACCATTCTTAGTGGCAGATTTAGCTAAAGATATTGCGCGTTTTAATAGTAATTTAAGTGGGATCCAACTGAATGCAGGAGCCTCGTTAAATTGTGCAATGCAAACTGCACCTCTAAAAGAAAGCAGCTGTGTTGAACAAGTAAAGCAACTGGCACAAGTGAGTCAGCTTACTCAAAATGCTGCGAAGCCTTATTTGAATATGAGTAATCAGGCTCAGTTTAGTTTATTGCTTACACCTGATTTGGAGCATATAGACAATCTACCAGAGCTATTAACCTCACTTTTATCTCAACATGATTTAGTGAATCTTAAATTTAATATTATTGGTAAGCAAAAACAGTTTAATCATGCATTAACACTTTTGAATACATTGGATAAGAAATATAAGCAAAGAATTATGCTGACCTTAACATTGCCAGAAAATGACCAGAAAAATGCTTGGCAGGAAGTGAAACAAGGGCTTTTCTCAATTCAACAGATAGGGATCCAAAAATTTGGGATTGATGGCTATAGTTTTGAAAAATCAAAAGATGTACATCAATATTTATATAATCCGATCAGTCTAAATGCTAGCCCTGTCATGTATCAGCCTTTTGCTGGATTAGTAGAGGGGAAAAAGTAATGAGAGTATTACTCGATATTCTATTTGCTTTTGCCTTTTTATATCCTTTACTCATGGCTTGGACATGGATGGTAGGAGGACTTTGGTTCTTTTTTAAAAGGGAATACCGCGAACAAACGCTTCCTTCACCCACCAGTGAAGGGTGCAGTATCATTATTCCATGTTTTAACGAAGAAGCTCAGGTACGAGAAACGATTCGTTATGCGCTGCAAACAAAATATCCTAATTTTGAAGTGATTGCTGTCAACGACGGGAGTAGTGATAGGACAGCTGAAATCCTTGATGAATTATCAGCGCAAGATTCACGACTCCGGGTTGTACATTTAGCAGAAAATCAGGGTAAAGCGGTAGCTTTAAGATCGGGTGTACTGGTCAGTAAATACGAATATCTGGTTTGTATTGATGGGGATGCTTTGCTACATCCACATGCTGTACTTTGGTTAATGCAACCCTTTTCAAACTTTCCACGAATTGGCGCCGTCACAGGTAATCCTAGAATTCTAAATCGCTCAAGTATTTTAGGAAAATTACAGGTAGGTGAGTTTTCTTCGATTATTGGTTTAATTAAACGTGCACAGCGTACATATGGCCGTATTTTTACAGTTTCGGGCGTGATCGCAGCGTTCCGTAAAACAGCACTCGTTCGAGTTGGGTTTTGGTCAGACGATAAAATTACTGAAGATATTGATATCTCGTGGAAGCTTCAAATGGATCATTGGGATATTCAATATATTCCTCAAGCACTTTGTTATATCTATATGCCTGAGACATTCAAAGGTCTATGGAAACAGCGTCTTCGCTGGGCGCAAGGTGGGGTGGAAGTATTATTGGAATACATCCCTAAAATGTTCAAAATCCGCTTGCGTCGTATGTGGCCTGTTATGCTTGAGGCTTTGGTCAGCATTGTTTGGTCATATGTCATGATTTTGATCTTTATTCTATTTTTTGTGGGATTATTCATTGACTTACCTCAACAGTTTCAAATTAATTCACTCATGCCTCAGTGGTATGGGGTAATACTGGGTGGAACTTGTCTTATCCAATTTTTAGTAAGTTTATGGATAGATCATCGCTATGATCGTGGCCGATTTTTTAGAAATTATTTTTGGGTAATTTGGTATCCATTATTTTTCTGGCTACTTACTTTGTTTACCAGTGTTGTTGCAGTACCTAAAACTATATTTAACACGAAAAAGCGTGCTCGTTGGGTCAGCCCAGATCGAGGCTTCCGTGGAGATAATTCATGAAAAATGAAAAAATTACTGAAATAGAAGTTTTAGATATACCTGAATATATTGATCAACCTGAATATGTGAAAAATAAAGCCGCAAACTATACATTGCAGACAATTGGCTGGGTTTGCTTGATGTGGTTGCTTTTTCCACTTGTCTCATTATTTTTGTGGTTTTTCGAAGGACATCTCATTTATGACTATGTGTGGGTAGATAATATTGCAGAAGTAAAAACTTTGCTGCATTTACTTCTTTTAATATGCCTAAGTGCTTTGGTTCTAATTTTATGGGCAAGCTATAACTGGCTTAGATTTCATGGGGATGATCGCCGTAGTAAGGCACCCAATAGCTCTGTTGAATTATTGGCTTCACAATTTACAGTAAGTACTGAGTCATTATCAGAATTACAAAAGGCTCAGCGTGTTGTCTTACATTATGATGATCATGGTCATTTAAAAAAATATGATTTGAAATGAGTTAAAAAAACATGGTTTATTAACCATGCTTTTTTATTTTTAAGATGTTGTTCTAATAATCACATCAACAGAGTGTTGTGTCCCATCCATACTACAAATAGCGGTTTGGATAATTTTCACCACGGGCCATGTTTGTAGCTTGCAATTTGATCTTTGCAAGGCGGTGTAGTAGTCGTCAGATTTAAAGAATGTTTTATTGGCTTTTGCAGTATTGGGCGTTAAAAGGCGTTTAAGCCATGTTTCACTAACCTGAGTATCAAGAAAACGTAAGGCCAAAAGACTTTTTACTCGATTGTTAAATAATCTCCGGTTTTTAATAATGAGTGGATGAGTAATTAACGTATTGGTGCTCATTTGACTGTGGGGCAAAATAAAGTGAGGCGTAATTTGAAATACAGTTACAAATTTTGCTTGTTGGCAAATTTTTTCAAGATGGGTCACGGTGTCTTGATTTGTACCAATAATCGCAACTGATGAATGTGAAAAATCAAACTCTTTAATTGAGGTAGATGAAATCACTTGACCAGCAAAGTCTTCAAAATCTTGAGACGTATTTTGAAAAATTACTGATTTTGAAGCGTTATTTTTAATATTAATACTCATTTTTCCAAAAGTCCTTTTGGTTTTTCAATCATGATGTTTTTATCGTTTTAATATAAATAACCAAGCAGGAAGTTGGGGTAAAGTCTTTTCAGATAGATGGTTATCCCATACTCGAAATCAATTCAAATATGGGCATGTGTAGCAGAATCTTAATTTTCTGTTTTTACATTCATTAATTGTGTAAAGCTTTCTAAACGTTTAGCTGTATCGTATACATCACATGTAAAAATAAACTCATCAACATCGTATGTCGCTAAAAGCTTTTGTAAACCAGTGCGTACAGTCTCAACTGAGCCTATTTGTGCCATTGCATAGAAGTTTTCAACAGAAAGCTGTTCTGCTGTATTCCATAATCCCTGCATTGATTCAACTGGTGGTTTAAGCTTTAAGCTTTCGCCGCGAATTAAACCTAATACGCGTTGATATGCACTTGTTGCTAAAAACTGTGCTTCTTCATCAGTATTTGCCACTACAACGGGTACACCCATAGAAACGTAAGGCTTATCTAAGTACTCAGAAGGCTCAAAGTTCTCACGATAGAGTTGAATAGCCTGACCTAGCATACGTGGTGCAAAATGTGATGCAAATGAGTAGGGTAGACCAAGTTTCGCTGCTAATTGTGCACTAAATAGGCTAGATCCAAGTAACCAAACAGGGACATATGTATTTTGCCCTGGCGTTGCAATAATCTTTTGACCTGCTTGAGGGGCTCCAAAATATTTTAGAATTTCGACAACATCTCTTGGAAATTGATCTTCTGTTTCTTGATGCCCACGACGTAAAGCTCGCATGGTGAGTTGGTCTGTACCGGGAGCGCGGCCTAACCCCAGTTCAATACGATTTGGGTATAAAGTAGCAAGTGTTCCAAATTGTTCTGCAACAACTAAAGGAGCATGGTTAGGAAGCATAATGCCGCCTGAACCTAAACGAATATGCTGAGTATGTGCTGCAATAAAACCGAGTAAGACAGCTGTAGCAGAGCTCGCGATTCCATCCATATTGTGATGTTCTGCAAGCCAGAAACGTTCATAACCTAGTTTCTCTGCATGTTGTGCTAACTCTAATGCGTGGCGTAACGAAAACTCGATGGTTTTATCATTACGAATAGGAGCAAGCTCCAAAATTGAAAATTTGGTGTCTTGAAGTGATCGCATGCGATATTCTCAAAAAACGTTATATCGGAATAATACGATATAAAATGGATGATGTATATCGTTTTTTTTCGATATAAGTCTCACTCCCAAAGAAAAAAGCACCGTTAGGGTGCTTTTTAAGTTTTTATATCAATTAGTGGTGTTTATACCAACCGCGGTGTAAGCCATTATCATGACGATAATAAGCGCGGTCATCGCGATCATAACGACGGTCTTCGCGATTATAGTGACGATCATAACGACGGTCATCACGATCATAGCGACGATCGTAACGATCATCATAGTTACGGTCTTGACCAACTTTACGACCTAAAGCAGACCCACCAGCAGCACCCACTGCTGCACCAATGTAACCACCATTAGTACCGCCCATGTTTTTACCAACGGTATAACCAGCCCCACCACCTAAAGCACCGCCAATTGCAGCTTCGGTACGGTTGCGACGGTCACTTGCAGCAGCTGCACCACCAGCACCACCTAAAGCAGCACCAATTGTTGCGCCTGTTGTACCACCCATGCTTCTACCAAGAGCTGTACCTACCACACTACCTAATGCAGAAGTTGCCGCTACACGGGTACCATTGTCTGCATGCGCAACTGACACCATAGATGATGTTGCAATTAATGCACTAGCTAACCAAATATTCATTTTCATCTTGCAGCTCCATGTCCTTTTTTATTGAGAAGGACGGTATTTTTATCTTGAGATAAATGTAATCAAAAATTTCGTGATAATTATGGAGAACCCCAAAGGCGATACGATAGTTTTGTGTCTGTTTGTATTGTTTGTATTAATCTATGGATAAATCATGAGCAAAAGAGAGGCGGTGAGTATTTGTTAGCCCTAATAAAAAAGCACCCGAAGGTGCTTAATTGTTTCATCAAATTTGATTAGTGATGATGACGGTGTTTTTTCTTCCAGTGTCTAGAAGATCGATCAGCATCACGGTCTTTAGAAAGTTTATTACCTAAAGCACCACCACCTGCAGCACCTAAAGCAGCACCGACATAACCGCCATTTGTACCGCCCATGCTTTTACCAACGGTATAACCAGCACCACCGCCTAAACCACCGCCAATTGCAGATTCTGTACGGTGACGACGGTCACTTGCAACTGCTGCACCACCAGCACCACCTAAAGCAGCACCAATTGTCGCGCCAGATGTACCACCCATGCTTTTACCAATTGCAGTACCAGCAACACTACCTAAAGCAGAAGCAGCTGCTACATGTGTTGTATTGTCAGCATGTGCTACAGTAACCATAGAAGTTGCTAAAACAGCGCTACATAACCAAGCATTTAATTTCATTTTTTACTCCGTGTCCTTAGCAGCAGGACCCTAATATCTTTTGTTACGGCAAATGTAACAAAACACATTTCTTAAAATATGGAGAACCATCCATTCATTATTGTAGTTTAGTGTCTGGTTTGTATGTTTTCTATTAAAATAGAATATTTAATACCCATATAAAAAAATATGAGTCTTATTTAATTTTAATGAGTTGATTACTCTCGATCTGAACAAAGAAAATTGATCAAAGCTCTTGTCGCAGAAGACATATGTTTTTGTTGTGCATAAAGTAAAGAGAAGGGATGTGAGTGACCTGCAAATCTCATCTGAAATCATTATATTGATAAGTCACTATTTATAGTGAAAGTTGATGAATTGGCTGATTATATATGTCATTTAAGCAGCATAATCTGTAAACTATGCGCTATTTTTACGATTTTGCTTATCTTCTATTTACATAGCATTTGATAAGCTTTCTGGACTTTTGAGATATTTCCTCTTATGAAAGCGTCACTCCGTTTACGACTTGATCAACTCTGTGATCGACATGAAGAACTTACCGCATTGCTTGCAGATGTGGAAGTCATCACCGATAACAAACGTTTCCGTAAATTGTCTCGTGAACATAGTGATTTATCTGAAATTACCGAAGTTTGGGGCAAATACCGTCAAGCAGAAGAAGATATTGAAACTGCTGAAATGATGAAGTCTGATCCTGACTTTAAAGATATGGCAGAAGAAGAAATTCAAGCGAATAGAGATTTGCTTGGAGAATTAGAAAGCCAGCTCAATATTTTGATGATTCCAAAAGATCCAAACGACTCTAATGCAGCTTATTTAGAAATTCGTGCCGGAACCGGTGGTGATGAGGCTGCAATTTTCTCTGGTGACTTATTCCGCATGTACAGTAAATATGCCGAGACACAAAATTGGCGTATTGAAGTACTTTCTGAAAATGAAGGTGAGCATGGCGGTTTTAAAGAAGTCATTTGCCGTGTGGACGGTGATGGAGTATATGGTCGCTTAAAATTTGAAAGTGGTGCGCATCGTGTGCAACGTGTTCCAGCGACTGAGTCACAAGGCCGTGTGCATACTTCAGCTTGTACAGTTGCTATTTTGCCTGAGATTGATGTTGATACAAATGTCGAGATTAACCCAGCAGATTTACGTATTGATACTTACCGTGCATCTGGTGCAGGTGGTCAGCACATTAACAAAACTGATTCGGCAGTACGTATTACCCACATTCCAACAGGTACAGTAGTTGAGTGCCAAGAAGAACGTTCGCAGCATAAAAACAAAGCCAAAGCGATGGCCTTGTTAGTATCACGTTTAGAAAATGCAAAACGTGCGGCAGCTGATGCAGCAACTTCTGAAATGCGCCGTGATTTAGTTGGTTCTGGTGACCGTTCTGAGCGTATCCGTACTTATAACTATCCGCAAGGTCGTATGACTGACCACCGTATTAACCTAACTTTATATAAGTTAGACGCGATTATGGAAGGTGATTTAACTGAATTACTTGATAGCTTACATCGCGAATATCAGGCAGATCAGCTTGCGATGCTTGCACAGGAAAATGGCGGCTAATGAATATTGCTCAAGCGCTTGCAATTCGTGGTGAGCCTGACAGTTATGAACGACAGGAAAATGCTTGGTTACTTGAGCATTTTCTAAAAATTAATTCGCTTGAATTAAAGTTCAAACTTGAGCAAGAGTTAACAGCTCAACAAGAGCAAGACTATGTAGTTGGTGTTGAGCGTATTCAAAATGGTGAGCCTTTAGCTTATGTAACGGGTTCACAGCCATTTTGGACGCTCGATTTAAAAGTAACACCTGATACTTTAGTGCCACGTCCGGATACTGAAGTTTTAGTTGAAACTGTTTTAAATCTAAATTTGCCAAATACTGCAAATATTGTTGATTTGGGAACAGGTACTGGAGCTATTGCGCTTGCGTTAGCAAGTGAACATCCAGCTTGGTTCGTCACAGCAACTGATATTTATGCGCCTACTTTAGAAGTGGCAAAAGAAAATGCACTAGCTCATAATTTGCAACGTGTAAAATTCGCTTGCGGCGCGTGGTTTGAAGCACTAGAGCCACAAAAATTTGATTTAATTGTTTCTAATCCGCCGTACATTGACCCTGAAGATGAACACATGCAAGCTTTGGTAACAGAACCACGCCGTGCATTGGTTGCAGATCATCAGGGACTGGCTGATATCGAAATTATTATTGCTCAAGGGAAAAACTGGTTAAAACCACAAGGCTGGATTGCACTAGAGCATGGTTATGATCAGGGACAAGCTGTTCGAGATATTTTCACAGAGCATGGTTTTAGCCAAATTAAAACCATTCAAGACTATGGCCAAAATGATCGAGTCACTTTGGCATGCTGGATTTAAAATTACTTTTGTAGCGTATCACGCCAACGTAATAACCAGTTTTCTATAAGTTTCATTAAAGTATCGGTTACTTTACCCAATAGGGCCAGTAAAATAATTGCAATGATAACAATATCTGGTCGAGACGTTTCTCGACCATCACTGAGTAAATAGCCAATTCCTTGAGTGGCTGCAATCAGTTCAGCTGCAATCATAAACATCCAAGATAAGCTTAAGCTGTTACGTAAACCGGTTAAAACTCCAGGAGATGCTGCCGGTAAAATAATAGATACAATGCGTTGAAAACCATTGAGCCGATAAACTTTTCCAACTTCAATCAGTTTTCTATCTACGTTATGAATCGCTGCAACTGTATTGGTATAGGTTGGAAAAAAAGCTCCGATTGCAATCAATGTAAGTTTTGAACCCTCATCAATTCCTAACCAAAGCAGCAATAATGGAATCCATGCAAGACTTGGAATTGATTTAATTGCTGAA
Source organism: Acinetobacter sp. 161(2023) (assembly GCF_037027805.1). Taxonomy (NCBI): domain Bacteria; kingdom Pseudomonadati; phylum Pseudomonadota; class Gammaproteobacteria; order Moraxellales; family Moraxellaceae; genus Acinetobacter; species Acinetobacter sp. 161(2023). Next base: position 97,808 of record NZ_JAZEYD010000015.1, read on the forward strand.
AAAGTTGGTTCCAAATAAGCTTCGGCTTCTTTACTTAATCCAACCCAAATCGCAAAAAATAACCCTAAACCACTCCCTATAATGAAACCTACTAAAACACGCCATGTACTAATATAAATATGGGCAAATAGGTCACTATGAGCTAAATCTAAAAAAGATTGCCATAAACTAGAAGGTGCAGGGAGTAGATAAGCATCGATATAGCCATTTCTGACTAAAAATTCACAAGCCCCCAAAAAGATGAGTGGAATGAGTAGCGCTTTAAACCAACGTGTAAATCTATTGTTTAAATGCTTTTTCTGCGATTTTAAAGCTTGCTGAGCTAAGAAATGATTTAGCTCAGCTTTGTTAATGGAATTACTCATAACCTATTTCGCGACTTTTTGAGCAAAACGAGGGTCTAACAACTGATCAACCACTTGATTGATGTTGGTGCCTTTTCTAACTAAGTCTTCTTCAGTCAAAATTTTCCCAGAACGTTTTAGCGCTTGTGCTTGAGTTGCCGATGGAATGCTTTGATCAAAATTGGTTCGGCTCAGTTGTAGCTTAGCTACAGGTAAAGGAAGTTTTGATTCTTGAGCTAAAAGTGCTGCCACTTTATCTGGATTGGCTTTTGCCCATTTTCGGGCTTGTTCGTAGGCTTTAATAACAGCTTCTACCGCTTCAGGGCTTTGCTTTGCAAAATCTTCTTTAACACTCAGTACGCTATAGCTATTAAATCCAACGTTGCGATATAGCAATTTGGCACCCGATTGAATTTGAGCTGAAGCCATTAAAGGATCAAGTCCAGCCCAAGCATCTACTTGACCGCGTTCTAATGCAGTTTTTCCATCTGGGTGTTGTAAATGAACCAGCTGTACATCGCGTTTACTCAAACCTACTGTGTCTAGCGCTTGTAGTGTAAATAAGAAAGGGTCTGTGCCTTTGGTGGCTGCAATTTTCTTACCTTTTAAGTCTTTTAGGCTTTTAATAGGTGAGTCTTTTGCAACAACAAGGGCGGTCCATTCCGGTTGGCTTTGTACATACACAGTTTTAATTGGGCTACCATTTGCTCGGCTTAATACAGCTGCTAATCCAGCGGTAGACGCAAAATCGATGCTGTTACTATTAAGGTATTCTAATGAGCGATTGCTGCCTTGACTAAAAACCCATTTAATTTGAGTATTTGGAAATGCTTTCTCAAGAAGTTTTTGATCTTTGACGACTAAACTGGTTGGTGCATAGTAAGCGTAATCAAGTTTAAGTGTAGTCGGAACTGCTGCAAAAGCAGATGAAGCAAATACAAACCCCAATGTTGATGCCAACAAAGTCTTTGATAAAGAAAATTTTGATTTTAAAGACATGATAAAAATAGAACCGAAATGAAATAAGAGATTATCCTTTCACGCGTTTGGTGGCTTACAAACTTAGTTATTTTGATTTATAAATCAGATTGAAAGATAAAAGGTTAGATAAAATTATAAATAGCTGTTTCTATAGTAATTATTAAGTTTCAAGTAATGCACTTAGCTGAAATTTTGAATTTAAAAGATATAAATATCATAAGCTTAAGCATTATTTTTAAGCTTGTGATATTTATATTATTGCTTGTGTGCAGTTAAATTATTTCGATAAGCACCTGGGCTGACACCAGTCCATTTTTTAAAGGCACGATGGAAGGCGCTTGGGTCTTGGAAGCTTAAATCTTCACTAATCTCTTGAATTGAATCGTTGGTTTTACTTAAACGTTCAACAGCAATATCACAGCGAATTTCATTTTTAATTTGCTGGTAGCTGACACCTTCATGTTTCAGTCGGCGTTGAACTGTAGCTTCAGAAATATTGAGTTGCTGAGCAACGTCTTTGAGTTCGGGCCATTGGGCAGGGTGAAGTTTCAATAAGTGACGACGAATAAGAAGGCTCAGTGCATTTTCATTTTTAAAGCGGACTAAAAGATTTTGCGGAGTTTGCTCTAAAAAATCATAAAGTGCTTTTTTATCTTTTTTAATTCTAATATCTAGATAGTGGGCATCGAATTCAACTTGATTTGTCTTGGCATTAAACTGAATGTCTCCACCAAAACGTACTAAATAGTCCTGAATATCGTTCGGTTTAGGACAACGTACTCTAATACTATTTAAGCCAATTCGTTGGTCTATTAACCAGCACATAAGTCCGTGTACTAATATTAAAAAGGTTGCATAGGTAAACATGCGTTTAGGTTGTTCACGATCATGAATCACCAAATAAGCTTTTTCTTGATCTCGTATTAATTCTCCCTGTATATCATCAAGCACAAAATTAAAAAACTTCAAAATATCGTAGAGTGCTTTTTCTAAAGTTTCGGCCGTACTGACAAGTTTAGTCAAGAATTTATAACTACCTCGACGCATGGGATGACTATCCATACCAAAAAACTCGTCGTTCATGGCATTGGCAAGCTCTATCCATAATTGGGCATATGTCGTAACAGGTACTCGAGCCTTTGGAGACATCAGTAATTCAGCGGGGATGCCTGCTTTATTTAGAATTGTTTGTGTATTTAGGCCTTTGGTATAAGCCGCACTCAGTGCTTCATGTACTAGTGCAATCGAAATTGTGCCTTTACTTAAAGAAGATTGGACAACCATGTCAAAGACTCATATTTTCTTCATATATTTCAAGTGAAATATTTCATATTTAAAATTTGGATTGATCAAAAGCTGCAAGCATTTTGAGGCTTTTTGAAATTGTATCGGAAAACAACAACTTTTACTCTCACAACTAAAGTTAAAGAACATTTCTATAGGATAGTAAATAATGAAAATTCAAGGGAAACATTTCGTGATTACAGGTGGTGGCTCTGGTTTAGGTGCTGCTACAGCTGAGTATTTGGTAAAGCAAGGTGCTTCAGTCACATTGGTCGACATGAATGTAGAAGCAGGCGAGCAGCAAGTAAAACAATTAGGGACAAAAGCTGACTTCGTAAAACTTGATGTAACCGATGAAGCTGCTGCTGAGCAGTTCTTTAATGATGTTTTGGTGAAACATGGTCGTTTACATGGTTTGGTTAACTGTGCGGGTATTGGCCCTTCTGCAAAAGTAGTTGGCCGTGAGGGCGTTCATGATTTAGCGTTATTTTCAAAAACACTGCAAATTAATGTCACAGGTACATTTAACATGCTGCGTTTTGCAGCAGATGCGATGAGTAAAAACACGGTTGAAACAGGTGAAGAAGACCGTGGTGTAATTGTAAACACCGCTTCTGTTGCAGCATTTGACGGTCAAATTGGTCAGGCAGCTTATTCAGCATCTAAAGGTGCTATTGTTGCCATGACATTGCCGATTGCTCGTGAGCTTGCGCGCCATGCTATTCGTATTATGACCATTGCGCCAGGAATTATGGAAACTCCTATGCTTATGGGCATGCCACAAAATGTTCAAGATGCTTTGGGACAAATGGTGCCATATCCATCTCGTTTAGGAAAACCTGAAGAATTTGCCCGTTTAGTTGGACATATTGCTGAAAACTCATATTTAAATGGTGAAGTCATCCGTCTAGATGGTGCAATTCGCATGGCAGCAAAATAATAAGAACTTTTAATGATGATTCGTGAAGTACTCTCAATTGAAGTATTAGTTTTTTAAATTATGGAATTGACTGCAAAAAACCGCATAACAATTGCGGTTTTTTGCAATAGAAATTGTCTGGTTTGAGTCTGATTCAATACAATTCAGAAAGTTAAATAAAGCTAGTTTTTTTGATGATTAAAGCTGAGCTTTGACTTCTTCACCAATTAAATAAAAGGTTCCTCCAGCAATATAATGCAAGCTTCGAAGTTCTTTCGGTGCATCTTGAAAATGCCAGTGCCCATCTCTAAAAACGCGGCTATCTGCCCATGCACCCACAACAGAACCAATAAATAAGTCATGAGCAGATTGATTATGAGGCTCGGGAATAAGTTTACAGACAAGCCATGCAATGCAACCTGATACAAGCGGGCTGGTAAGACCTTCTTGATAAAATAACTCAGCTCCACAATGCTCAAGTTTTTGTGGGTCATCTAATTTACTAATTGTCCCAAGTTGATGAGTCATATTGAGCTGTGCATAGCAGGGAACTTGTAGTGTGAAATAGCCACTTTGTTCAACGAGCTGTCGGGTTTTAGTGCTTTTGTCGAGAACAACGGTCACCTTTGCAGGTGTGAGTTCTAAGGCACATGCCCAAGCGGCAGCCATTACATTGCGGTCGTCACCATGTTGTGCAGAAACAAGCACAGTTGGACCATGATTTAACAAACGATAAGCTTTTTCTAACTCTACAGGTGCAATATATGATTGCGTCATATTTAGCCTAAGTAATAAAGAAAATAGATATTTCTATTGTTGCAGAAAGCTTGATAGATGCAATGTGAGTAAATAAGCTTTATTAGAATAAAAAAGTTGTTTCTATTTTATAGCTTTCATAATGACGAACTTAGTCATAAAATCATTTCGCTTCTAAGTGAAAGGATTAACGCGTGACCGAGCTTCAAGATATCGATTTTGTAGAGTTAAGTGATGAAGAAATGCATCTCTATAGCCGTCAGATTTTACTTGATGGATGGGATATTGAAGCTCAGGAAAAACTCAAACTTGCTAATGTGCTGATTGTAGGTGCTGGTGGCATAGGCTGTAGCAGTGCAGAGCTACTTGCGCGAGCAGGTGTTGGGAAAATTACACTGATTGATGCAGATACAATCGAGATAAGTAATTTACAACGACAGATCGCATTTGGCCATGAAGATATTGGACGTTATAAAGCAGAAATTTTGGCTAAACGTTTACAGAAAATTAACCCTTATATCTGTGTTGAATACTATAACGAACGTTTAGACGAACATAACATTGATAGACTTGTTGAACATCAAGATGTGGTATTAGATGGATGTGATAATTTTACAACTCGCTATTTAGTAAATGCAGCTTGCAAGAAACATCAGGTCGCATTAATTAGTGCTTCAGCAATTGGTTTTCAAGCACAAATGTTTATGGTTGAAGGCGATTCAGCTTGCTATGAATGTCTTTTTCCAAAAGAATCACATGCCAATGAAGGGCTACGCTGTGCAGAATCGGGGGTACTTGCAACTACTCCTGTAATGATAGCGTCATTACAAGCACATCACACTTTGCTATATTTAGGGTTAAATCGTGTACCTTTAAAGCAGAAACTATTATTGTGGGATGGATTAAACATGACACAACGTATTGTTAGTTTTGATAAAGATGTAAATTGCCCACTTTGTCAGGCAAGCTAAACAGTAAATGAAATAAAATTTGCTACACTCAACCTGAATGATTTGGTTTTGAAGAAATATGAAAAAAAATATTTTGTTTGATGGGCTACGTTCCGTCGCCCGCATTGGTGAAACAGCAGTGGTTGCGGCCAAAGCTGGAATTAAATACGCAACTGAAAAACCAAGTAATGCCAAACTCATGCGAGAGACTTTTGAGTCGCTTGGCTCAACTTATATTAAGCTTGGTCAGTTTATTGCAAGTACTCCATCGCTTTTCCCTCGTGAATATGTAGAAGAATTTCAAGGGTGTTTAGACCAGACACCAACACTGCCATTTAGCTATGTTCAAGGTGTACTTGCATCTGAGTTTGAAGGGCGCGATTTAAATCAGATTTTTAGCTATATTGATGAAAAACCATTAGCTTCTGCATCAATTGCTCAGGTTCATGCAGCTAAACTGATTACAGGCGAAGATGTTGTTATTAAAGTACAAAAGCCTGGTGTGGAAACTATTTTATATACCGACTTAAGTGTAGTGCATTGGGCTGCCAAATTGCTTGAACGTGTCGTACCTAAAATCAAATTTGCTGCACTTTCTGAAATTGTCGATGAAATTAAAAGCCGTATGGTTCGCGAAGTTGATTTCATTGAAGAAGCACAGAACTTAGATGATTTTGTTGAATATTTAAATATTTCACAAAACAAAGCAGCCACTGCACCTAAAGTTTACCATCAGTTTTCTACACGCCGTGTTTTAACCATGCAACGCCTATACGGTGTGTCTTTGACAGATTTTAGTGTTGTAAAACAATATGCCAAAGATCCATCACAAGTACTGATTACTGCCATGAATACGTGGTTCGGTAGCCTAATGTTATGTAAGAGTTTCCATGCGGATTTACATGCTGGAAACCTAATGTTGCTTGAAGATGGTCGAATTGGTTTTATCGATTTTGGTATTGTAGGGCAGCTAAACCCAGAAGTCTGGACAGCGTGTATGGCCTTTATGGATGCATTGCAAAAAACTGATTATCAGGCAATGGCTGAAAACATGCTGAAAATGGGCATGACTCATAACAAAGTTGATGTTGATGTATTGGCACAAGATTTAGAGCGCTTGTTTAATGGCGTATTAATGTCTGACCCTCAACAGATTTTGGCTTCAAATCCAGCTGATTTAAATGACATTATGATGGATATGGTAGGGGTTGGTGAGCGCCACGGTATTAAATTCCCTCGAGATTTTGCTTTATTATTTAAGCAAATGCTTTATTTCGATCGTTTTATGCGCGTACTCGCACCATATACTGATATTTATGCAGACCAGCGTTTGAAAATGGTTCAAAATATGGAACCTGCTTCGTTGTTAAAGCACTAAGGTCAGTTTAAATTTATGGATGCCATTATTATTGAAGGCTTGAAGGTTGAGACAGTGATTGGCTGTTTCAACTGGGAAAGACAAATTATTCAACCTTTAATGTTGGATTTGATCATCCATAATGATTTGAGCCGAGCTGCAGAGTCTGACAAGCTTGAGGACACACTCAACTATGCTCAGATTTGTGAGTTATCGGCTCAAACAATTCAGCAAGCCAAACCTGAATTAATCGAGCATGCAGCCCATCTCGTTTTGCAATGCTTGTTTGAAACCTTTCCAACAATTGAAAAAATTACCATAACCATCCGTAAGCCCGCCATCATTGCAGAAGCTAATGCTGTAGGAATTCGTCTTGAACGCACCAGAAACAATTTTTGCGCTCGCTCTAGCGAGTAATTTAGACGCAGATCAGCACTTTACTTTTGCTTATACGCAATTGGCAACTTTGGGGAAAGTGCAGTTTTCATCTGTTTATCAAATTCCATGCCGAGATGGTATTGGAGATGATTACTGGAATTCAGCATGTCTATTAAAAAGTACTTTAACCTGTGAACAAATTGAGTCTTTTCTAAAAAAACTTGAGAAAGATTCTGGACGTGTTCGTCCATCACATCATATTTCTTTAGATATAGATTTGATCGCATGGGGAAATGATCTGGACCATATGCAATTTAATTCTAAAAAACTACCTTTAGCACTCGATGTAAAAATCCCTTTATATGAGCTTTGGCATTGTAAGACTTTAAAGGCTGATAACACGCTTTATCCAGTCGTTAACTTTAAATTTTAGAGCCTTTCAAACTAGATTTTACGCAAAATTTACGCGGTCTTTGAGTTCCTCAATAGAGAATTTACGAGCATTTTACCCATACTGAAATTCACTAAATTAGTGTTATTTCAGGACAATAAAGATGCTTATAAATTCTCAAATGCGCATCTTGCATCAGTCTGGCATAGTCTTATGCGGACTTAAAACAAATGATATTTCTTCATCTCTCCTTATTTCCAGTTTGGCAAATCAAGCCAAGGAACATAAAGGAGAATAGCCATGTTAGAACTTATACTTGTTTTATTTATTGCTATTTTTCTAGCATGGTGCCTGAGTAAATATCTATCCAAAGTGATGGCAAATCAGCCGATGTGGGGTGATGGATTATTTCGTTGGATTGAAAATCCTGTTTATCGCTTGTTAGGTATATCTCCACAACAACAAATGAACTGGAAACAATATTCTTTAGCATTTGTTGTTAGTTGTGTCTTTCTAGCTGTAGCCGTTTTCGCTATTTTCATGACACAAGCATGGCTACCATTAAACCCAAATCATGCACCAAACATGAGCTGGGATTTAGCATTACACACGACTATTTCATTTTTAACAAATACGAACCAACAGCATTATTCTGGCCAAGCTCAGTTATCTTATTTGTCGCAAATGACAGGTATTGTAGGTTTACAAGTCATTACTCCAATGATGGGGCTGGCTTTGGTGGTCGCGACTTTAAGAGCTTTCTTCTATCAACGTCCAAGCCATATTGCAGCCGATGTTGCCGAGCAGCCAGATCAAATTTTAATTGGTAACTATTGGGTAGATGTAATTCGCCCTACAGTCCGTTTTTTGCTTCCCCTTTGTTTTGTTTGGTCATTGTTGCTCAATAGCCAAGGTGTACCAGCAACTTTTCAGGGCGGGCCTGAAGTACAGCTGATTGATAAAGCCAATACAGTTCAAACTCAAAAAATTCCTTTAGGGCCAGTTGCGCCAATGGTAGCGATTAAGCAATTGGGTAGTAACGGTGGGGGCTGGTATGGTCCAAATAGTGCTGCACCTTTAGAAAATCCAACGCCACTATCTAACTTCTTGGAAATGCTCGCGATTTTACTCATTCCAATCACCGTGATTTTTATGGTCGGGCATTTTACCCAGCGTAAAAAATTTGCCTACTTTGTGTTTGGTAGCATGCTTTTAATGTCGGTTATTTCAGGTGCGGCGGCTGTCTGGTCTGAAAGCATGTCATCTACAGCAACTCAAATTGCCGTAATGGAAGGTAAAGAGCAACGATTTGGACCAGCATCATCAGCAGTTTGGGCTGCGCTTACCACTCAAGTGAATAATGGTTCGGTCAATATGATGCATGATTCTGCTGCACCACTGACTGGTTTAGTCGAACTCATTAACATGTTGATTAATGCCATTTGGGGTGGTGTAGGCTGTGGTCTGCAACAGTTTATGGTTTACCTGTTACTTGCAGTATTCATTGCAGGTTTAATGACAGGTCGTACACCTGAGTTGTTTGGACGCAAAATTGAAGCCGCTGAAATCAAGTTACTCGCAATTATTATCTTAATTCAGCCTCTCACTATTCTTGCTTTTACTGCTTTAAGTGTCAGCATTCCGGGCTTATCAGGCATCACAAACCCAGGACCACATGGTATTACCCAAGTGTTCTATGAATATGTCTCTGCATTTGCCAACAATGGTTCAGGTTTTGCAGGCCTTAAAAATACTACAGTCTGGTGGAATGTCACTTGTAGCATTGCACTTATTTTAGGACGCTTCCCAGCATTAATTTTGCCATTAATGATTGCGACACGTTTAGCAGCAAAAAGAAAAGCACCCGAAACAACAGGTAGTCTTCAGGTTGAAACACCAACCTTTGCGCTAACCCTGATTACGATTGTTGTGTTGCTTACCTTATTACAATTTATGCCAGTTCTTGTCCTTGGGCCAATTGCCGATCAACTTTTGTTGGTTAAAGGCTAAGGAGGCGAGTGAAAATGAATACACAAACTCATGTAAATAGCCATAAAACAACTGTGGCAGTACCAACTTTTGAAGTTTGGAAAAATGCTTTTGTGAAATTGCTACCCCAGCATGCAATTAAAAATCCAGTTATGGCAATTGTATGGCTTGGAACAGTAATTACTGCGCTAAGTACCTTAATGGGATATGCCACACTGGTGTTTGGTTTGGTCGTCACAGCAATTTTGTTTATTACAATTTTATTTGCTAACTATGCTGAAGCGGTTGCTGAGGCTAGAGGTCGTGGACAGGCATCTTCATTGCGTGCAGCAAGGGAAAACTTAACAGCTCGAAGACTTAATTCTTTGGTTGATCGTCAAACTACTCAAGTTCCAGCTACCCAACTTCATTTAAATGATTTCATTGAAGTTCATGCCGGTGAGCTTGTTCCAGCTGATGGTGAAATTGTAGAAGGCTTTGCCACTATTAATGAATCGGCTGTTACAGGTGAGTCGGCACCTGTGCTACGTGAAGCTGGAACTGACCGTTCGGGTGTTATTGGCGGGACTAAAGTCCTTACAGATCGTATTATTGTACAAATCACTGCTGAGTCTGGCCAAAGTTTCTTAGACCGTATGATTGCTTTGGTTGAAGGCTCAAATCGTCAGAAAACACCGAACGAGATTGCACTTGGCTTCTTGTTAATGGTGATGACACTCACGTTTTTAATTGTGGTGATTAGCCTGCCATTTATTGCTCATTATTTGCATATTGAGCTTGATCCAGTTGTACTCGTGGCACTGTTGGTCTGCTTAATTCCAACAACCATTGGAGGCTTGTTACCTGCGATTGGGATTGCGGGTATGAACCGTGCTCTCAAAGCCAATGTCTTGGCAAAATCAGGTAAAGCTGTAGAAGTTGCGGGCGACATTGATGTGCTTTTACTCGATAAAACAGGAACCATTACTTATGGTGACCGTCAAGCAACCTCATTTTATCCGTTAACTTCCGTAAGTGAGTCTGAATTAAGAGCCGCTGCTTGGGTAAGTTCACTTGCAGACCCAACACCAGAAGGGAAGTCGATTGTTAAGTTAGCAAAAGAGCAAGGTTTAAAACAGCAAGAACCTGAACAAGCCGAATTTATCTCTTTTAGTGCTTCAACTCGAATTTCTGGTGTGAATTTACAGAATGGTGATCAAATTCGTAAAGGTGCTTTAGATGCAATCTTGAAGTTTGTAGATGAAGATTATTCTCAAGATTTAGAGTTAAAAGCACGTGTTGAACAAGTTGCTAAAAAAGGTGCAACACCATTAGTCGTAGCAAATCAACATCATGTATTGGGTGTGATTGAGCTTTCAGATGTAATTAAACACGGCATTAAAGAACGTTTTGCACGTTTAAGAGAAATGGGTATTAAAACCGTTATGGTAACGGGTGATAACCCATTAACTGCTGCTGCGATTGCTGCTGAAGCTGGTGTAGATGACTATATTGCCGAAGCAAAACCAGAAGACAAATTGGCTTGTATTCGCACCGAACAACAACAAGGTCGTTTGGTTGCAATGGTCGGTGACGGAACCAATGATGCACCAGCCTTAGCACAGGCTGATATTGGTCTAGCCATGAACTCGGGTACACAAGCTGCAAAAGAAGCCGGTAATATGGTCGATTTAGACTCTGACCCAACCAAACTGCTTGCTGTGGTTGAGATTGGTAAACAGCAGCTGATTACCCGTGGTGCTTTAACAACATTTTCGTTAGCAAACGACGTCTCTAAATACTTTGCCATCTTACCTGCATTGTTCGCTGCTGCGATTCCACAAATGCAAGTATTGAATGTGATGCATTTAGCAAGTCCAAGCAGCGCGATTTTATCTGCATTAATTTTTAACGCGATTATTATCCCGCTATTAATTCCAATCGCACTTCGAGGCGTGAAGTTTAAACCTTCAACTGCAACTCAGTTATTACGTCGAAATATGTTGATTTATGGGGTGGGTGGTGTGGTTCTACCGTTCATTGCTATTAAAGCGATTGATGTTGTGATTGTTCAATTATTTAGTTTGTAATCTGGAGTTTGAAATGAAAACTTATGCACAAAATTCAGAAGCAAATTTGGGTCAGACCCTAAGAGCATCTTTCGGGCTTCTAATTTTTACTCTTGTGGGTTGCGGTGCTGTTTATAGTGCTATCGCCACAGGAGCGGGACAGGTGTTATTCAACAATCAAGCAAATGGTAGTTTGATTGAAATAGACCATAAAGTTCTAGGGTCAAAGTTAGTCGCTCAGCCATTTATTGGAGAGGCTTATTTTCATCCACGTCCTTCAGCGGTTGCTTATGATCCGATGTCTATGGGTGGTACAAATTTAGCCCTTACCAATCCAGATCTGCAAAAACAAATTGATGCACAGATTCTTGAAGTGAAAAAACAAGACCATACGGGCAATGCAGCTATCCCAAGTGATTTGGTGACTAAATCGGGTAGTGGTATCGATCCGCATATTAGTCCTGAAGCCGCTCAATTACAGGTAGCTCGAGTGGCTCAAGTTCGTCATCTAGAATCGAAAGTTGTAGAAGAGCTACTACAAAAACATATTGAACCAGCTCAGTTTGGTGTATTGGGGCAAGCACGTGTTAATGTATTAGAGCTAAATATCGCTTTAGATCAATTACAATCTACACATTAACTTGAAAATAAAATTGTTAGTTTACCGGATGATATCAAGTGCAAAGCAATCGCGAAAATCAGGCTGAGGCCTTATTAAATCATGTTAATAGATATCAAGCCGGTCGACTAACAATCTTTCTTGGTGCGGCGCCTGGTGTTGGAAAAACCTACGCCATGCTTGCTCGCGCTAAAGAATTATTCCAACAGGGTACAGATGTTGTTGTTGGTATTGTTGAAACTCACGGAAGGATAGAAACTCTAAAAATTTTGGAAGGGTTGCCTCAAATTGCTAGAAAGGAAATGCAATATCAGGGGCACACTTTAGAAGAAATGGACTTGGATGCTATTCTGCTTCGGCATCCAGAAATTGTTTTGGTTGATGAGTTAGCTCATCGCAACATACCGAACAGTCGCCATGAACGACGTTGGCAAGATGTCAATGAATTGCTAGACGCGGGTATTGATGTATTTACCACCATTAATATTCAGCATTTAGAAAGCTTAAATGATGTGGTGCATCAGATTACGGGGATTAGAGTAAATGAAACTGTTCCAGATCGGGTGTTTGATCGTATTCGAGACATTCGCTTAATTGATTTACCTGTTAGTGAACTCATTGAAAGGCTCCATCAAGGAAAAGTCTATGTGCCAGAGCAAGCAAATCTGGCATTACAAGGCTTTTTTAGCATTTCAAATTTAACAGCATTACGTGAACTCGCAATGCAATGCGTTGCGGAACATGTCGATTCAGATTTAAAAGAGAGTTATGCCTCTAAAGGTTTGAAATCTATATCGCTGCAAAATGAACTGATGATTGCGATAGATGGACAAGGCTCTTCTGAATATTTAGTACGGGCAGGGTGCCGTTTAGCGGAACGTTACGGAGCTACATGGACTGTAGTAAATGTTGCTAAAAGTCTGGACTTTGGACAGAGTTCAGGAAACTCATATAAAAAAGAATATATTGAGATTGATCGGGCGTTTGAGCTGGCTCGGCAACTCGGTGGCCGAACAGAAGTTTTATATGGGCATCGAGTTGCATCTGTTTTAATGGATGCCGCGGTTGATCGGGGAATTTCAAATCTAGTTATTGGCAAAAGTATTTCACCGTGGTGGCTAAAATTATTTGAGAAAAATTTAGCTCAACAATTACTAAATCAAGAAAATTCGATTGCTTTAACCATTTTGCATCCAGAACAGGGCACTAAAAAGATAACTCCACTCATAAAGCCATCATTTTTATCATTAAAAGAAAGTATTTTTGTTTTAGCTGTTACATGTGCCAGTATTTTTATAGCTCACTTTGCCGAAGTTCTCTTGGGTATTGAAGACTTTTCTGTCATTTTTATTATTTCAGTTTTAATTGTAGCAACGAAAACGAGAATGCTCGCTGCAGTAGTGGCAGCCTTAATCTGTTTCTTGTCTTATAATTTTTTCTTTATAGCTCCACGGTTTACCTTTCAGATTTCTGCACACCAAGGGGTAGTCACTGTTGTTGCCTTTTTTGCAGCAGCGTTAATTGCTGGACGTTTGGCCTCTCAATTACGTCAGCAAGTTTTATCTTTAAAAGCTGCCAATGCCTACACCACAGTGATGCAAGACTTGGCACGTAAACTTTCTAGTGCGGTAAACCTTGAAGAAGTCATGCAAACAGGGCGTATGACTTTAGAAACCCAGCTGCAAACTAAGGTGTGGATTTCTATTCAAGACAGAGTCATTTCATCTGATATTGAGCTAAACGATAAAGAAAAAGTAGCCGCAGAATGGTGTTTAAAACATCAGCAACCGTGTGGGCGTTTTACCGATACTCTTAGTCAATCAAACTGGTGGTTTTTACCACTTTTAGAACAGAAAAATAGCCTGGGTATTGTGGGAATTTACTTTAAGGATGAAGTGATTTCTCTAAATTTTGAGCAAAAGAAACTGACGGAAAGTGTAATTGAATATATTGCGCAGGCAGCACTTCGAACCCAATTGGTTAATGAGCTTGAACAAGCCAAAGTCACCAGTGAAACAGAGCGATTACGTTCTGCTTTATTATCTTCGGTATCACATGATTTACGTTCACCACTTGCTTCTATTATTGGAGCAGCAGACACGCTTGCCAATTTTAAAGCTGACATGTCAGAACAAGACCAGCAAGATTTACTTGAAACAATTCATTTAGAAGGTGAGCGTTTAGACCGTTATATTCAAAACTTGCTTGATATGACGCGCTTAGGCCACGAAGGTCTAACTTTAAAAAGAGACTGGATTGGGGTAGATGAATTAATTGGTTCAGCAACCCGCCGTTTAAAGCGTTATAAACCAGATACGCAAGTGGTCGTTCAGTTACCTGAGCAACCGATTAGTTTGTATGTCCACCCAGCACTGGTAGAGCAAGCTATTTTTAATGTTTTAGAAAATGCCGCAAACTTTTCACCTCCAGATGAGTCAGTCATGATTCGCGCTAATCTGTCATCAGAAGATGAAGTAAAAATTGAAATTGAAGACAGGGGTGCGGGAATTCCTGAAGAAGAAAGACACCGCATTTTCGATATGTTTTATACGATGGAGCGCGGAGATCGTGGAAAGTTTGGTACAGGTTTAGGGCTTACAATCGTAAAAGCGATCATTGGTGCTCATATGGGTACAATAGAAGCATTTTCAGGGCGCCAAAATAAAGGTACTTTAATTCAAATCAGATTACCCATTCACCCAGTAAAAGAATAAGTTGTAAATTCATGATAAGTTCAGAAACATCTCCAGTAGAAACACGCATTGTGATTATTGATGATGAGCCTCAAATCCGTAAATTTTTAGATATTGCTTTAAGAACTCAAAAATATAAAACCACGCTCTGCGAAACGGGTTACAAAGGCCTAGAGGCTTTGGCAACCCAAGGGGCTGATTTGGTTATTTTAGATCTAGGTTTACCCGATTTAGACGGGAAAGAAGTGCTTCAAGAGTTACGTAGCTGGTCAAATGTGCCGGTTATTGTGTTATCTGTACGCGCTGATGAATACGAAAAAGTTGCTTTGCTCGATGCTGGCGCAAACGATTACATGACCAAGCCTTTTAGTGTGCAAGAGCTTTTGGCGCGCATACGTGTCATCTTAAGAAATCAACCAATCCAGCAAGAAGCACATGTATATGACGATGGTTATCTTAAAGTCGATGTCACGCAACGTTTGGCTTGGGTCGAGCAACAGCCAATTACTTTAACTCGAAAAGAGTTTCAACTTTTGACGCTATTAATGCGCTATCAAGGCCAGCTTTTAACACAGCCACAACTTTTAAAAGAACTATGGGGGCCAACCCATCAAGAAGATACGCATTATTTGCGTATTTTGGTGGGTAAGTTGCGAAGTAAACTGGGGGATAACGCGATTCAACCACGCTATATTGCTACTGAGCCTGGTGTTGGATTACGTTTTTTAGCTCAACAGAAAAATCATTAATGAGATATAAAAAAACCTTAGGGGATTTCTCCCTAAGGGATTGCAAAGTGGTTTATATCTTTTAGCTTTTTTTATTTAAATATCCCAATGTTGTTCTGCTTCAGTCATTTGGCTGTAAATATTTTGATATTCAGCCTGTTTCACTGTGTACCAATGCTCTACAAAGTCGGCCCCTAAATATCCTTTTAAAATAAGACTTCCTTTAAATATTTTTAAGGCTTCTGGTTGGTTGTTGGCTAATAAAATATGCTCGTCTTGAAATTTTAAAAGATGTGCAGGTTTTGGTAGCGGTAACTTATGAGATAAGCCATAAGACACGCCAGCTAAAATAGTTGCTGTAACCAGATAGGGATTGCAGTCGGCTCCAGCAACCCGATATTCTAAGCGTTGATTTTGTATATCTGAGCATGGAATTCGGATTGCGACATTACGATTGTTGGTATCCCAATTGGCTTCTAATGGCACATGATGACCAATTTTAAAACGTCTATAAGAATTAATATTGGGCGCTAAAATAGCCATAGATGCAGGCATTAATTCAATTAGGCCACTAATTGCGCTTAGTAATTTGACGGAAAGCTCATCTTTTTCTTCTTCTGAGCTAAATATATTTTCATGGTATTGATTGAGCATACTCATATGAAAATGCATGCCGCTACCAGCTTTTGCCAAGTTTGGTTTCGCCATGAAACAAGCGGTTAAGTCATGCTTTCTTGCGACTTGCTTTACAATTCTTTTTAAAGCATTAATTTGATCGCAGAGCTTTAAAATATCATGGCTATGTTGGAGGTTTAACTCGTATTGTCCAGGAGATGACTCCGCAACAATAGCGGTAATTTCAATAGACTGTAGTAGAGCAGCTTTTTCAACTTCCTCTAGGACTTGTTGATAGTTATTCGGTGCATCTATATCGAAACATTGGTTTTCTATGCATGTTTCAGACTGATGCTGAGGTGAGAAAAGATAAAACTCTAGTTCGGCAGCCATAACAGGAAAATAATTGGTAGCATGTAACTGATTTAATAATTTTTTTAATATATTGCGTGGTTCATAGTGACAATCTGAACCATCTTCTTCTTGCATTGATAGGTAAAGCTGAGCATTCAATTCAGGAGATAATGCACTGGGTTGCAAGCTGCCTAAAATGGGTAGGCAAAGTCTGTCTGGTTCACCAATATATTTTCCTAAACCTGTCTCTTCAATCACTTTTCCATCAAGGCTCATTGCATAAACAGAAAGTGGAAAATAGCATCCATTAGAAAGATTCTTTAAACTTTTAACATCAATCCGTTTCCCACGGATATGTCCGTTTAAGTCGTACAGACAAATATCAATGTGCTGAGTGTGAGGATATAAAGTTAAATATTCATCAACCTCTTTTAAAAAAAGCTCGGAATTGAAAATGTGAGTTTGTATTGGAGGAATAAAATCATTTGATATTTTAAATGCCTTAAAGTGAGGATTTTGTAAGTTTAAACTTGGGTAAATATGCGTACTCATTATAAAAAACCTTGGTGGTTATTTAGCTAAAATCCTACCGTAGCCTGTGAATTTAATCGCGTAAAAAAAGAGTAAAATGATTAAAGAGTAATTTATGAGTGATTTTGATTTTTTATTTTAATAATCAAAATCTTGTAATTAATTTTTAAGATAATTATTTTAAGTAAAATTAGTGTATAAAGGTCGTTTAAGAGTGAGCGAATTTCTGCGAATTTGATTTTTTTTAATTAAACAATATTAACAATTATGACCTTTCAATTTGGTGAGATGATCAAACTGATTTAAACTTAAAAGCTTATCCAGTGAGTCACTTATTTTTGACGTCTTGAATAGAACAAGATCTTTTAGGGTATTTGCTGGAATTTTATTTTTTGCGTTTTTTAAATTTTATTTTCGAGTTCTATTAATATGAAAAATATCTTTTTAGCCATTTTAGCAATCAGCCTTTCAGGTTGTACTGCAATGAGCGTAGAAGAATGTAAGACTGCGAATTGGTCATTAGTGGGTGAGAAAGATGGTTCAAAAGGTTCGTCACCACGTTTAGATCAATATTATAAAGCATGTGGAAAAGCCAATATTGTTCCAGATCAAAAGTCATATGAACGCGGGTATAAAGAAGGGCTAGGGTATTATTGCCAGCCAGCAAACATTTTTTATAACGCTTTAGAAGGGAATGGCAATATCAACGTGTGCCCAGTTGAGCAGCGTAACCGTTTAAGACCTTATTATCAGGCAGCTTCTGATTACTATAATGCAAAAAATGAATATGATCGTTATGACGAAAAGTTTAAGCAATATTCTGACAGTGCTTATAACGAAAAATTAAAGCCAGAAGAGCGTGAACGTTATCGTAAGCTTTTAAGAGAGTTACAAATTGATCGTGACCGCATTAATCGAAACTATTGGAACTCAATTAGAGATATCGAGCGTTTTAAATACGATCACGGATTAAAATAATATTTAAAAAAGGATTGATCTGAATTAGATCAATCCTTTGTTTTCTTAAAGGTAATAACTAGTTTTTGTCATTAGCTTTGAAATCGCAGTCATCGTAATTTTTACTGCATATGGTAATTCAACACCACCTGCCTCAAGCGCTGTATGGCGATGATGTAATTCATCTTCATTCATTTGCTCTAAAATTTTACGAGAACGATCATCTTGAGCAGGTAACTGGTTTAAATGATCTTGTAAATGAAGGCTGACTTGGCGTTCGGTTTCGGCCACGAAACCTAAGCTATATTTGTCACCCGCAATACCAGCAAGAGCACCCATGCCATATGAAAGCCCATACCAAATTGGGTTTAATAAACTGGTATGACTATTTAGCTCTTTTAAACGAACCTCACACCACGCTAAATGATCTTGTTCTTCAATTGCCGCTTGCTGCATTTCTTTGCGTACATTTGGCAATTTCGCCGTTAATGCTTGTCCATGATAAAGGGCTTGTGCACACACTTCACCGCTATGGTTAACACGCATTAAGCCTGCGACATGGCGAGCATCTTCTACGCCTAGTTTTGCTTCAACTGATTCGGCTGGATTTTGGCGCTGTGCTGCTGTTGCACCTGGAACAAGACTACGTAATGCTTGATCAAAAGAGTTAATAAGCTGATCAATTCCAGTATAGTGGCGCATAAATTAGTCCTCCAAAGAAAGATGTGCTGTGGCAAGCATTGGTTTTAGACGTGCTAGAAGCCAAATGCTAAAGATTGCACTAAGTACAGCTGTAATAATAAATAGTATTTTAATATCAATTTTTAAAACACTTAAGATTAAGATTGAAAAAATTGCAGATGAAACCATAAAAACGGCATTTAAAATGTTATTTGCTGCTACAACGCGAGCACGATGTGAACGTGGTGAGTAAGCCTGCATCATGGCATATAAAGGAACAATATAAAAACCGCCACTAATCCCCAGTAAAGTCACAGCTATCATCACATGGTAATAAACCCAGCCTTGGGTAAAAATATCTTTTAAGGTAAGTAATGTACCAGTTCTTTCGGGTACAAAAGCTAAACTCGCGGCAAGGTAGAGCGCAAAAACGGTAAGGCCAATCGCACCAATTGGTACCATTTTAATATTAATTTCTGAGCCACCAATTTTACGGCAAAGAAGAGACCCGACACCAATACCGACCGAAAAGAAAGTCAGTAAGAGGCTAACGACATTTTCTGATGCATGAAGGTTTTGTTGGGTAAGCTGCGGAATTTGCGTTAAATAAGTCGCCCCATAAAACCAGTACCACGAGTTACCTAACAAAATAGTAAATACTAACGGTAAACTTTTAGCATATGTAATGGTTTGAAAGCTTGTGCGAATAAAGTTCCAGTCAATATTTAAATCGGGTGCTGCAACTTTCTGTGGCAAAATGAAGCGACTACATAAATAGCCAATGCAAGCAATAACCACAACAGTAAGGCTAATCCACAGTAAGTTCCCATGTGATGATGCAATTACAGCACCACCTAAAATCATCCCGAATAAAATTGCCATTGAAGTGCCCGACTGAAACAGAGCATTACCCGACATTAATTCATTCGGTTTTAAAATTTCAGGCAAAATTGCGTACTTGATGGGACCAAAAAATGTTGAATGTGTACCCATTAAGAATAAAGCAAGAAGGAGCAACCATAAGTGCCCCAATAAAAAACCGGCAGAACCGATAAGCATAATAATAATTTCTAAAATTTTTATGCCACGGACGAGTTGTGAGCGCTCATATTTATCTGCAATTTGTCCAGCAGTGGCTGAAAAAAAGAAATAGGGCAAAATAAACAAGAGAGCTGCTAAATTATTGAGAGTACTTACTGGGGCTGATTGCTGCTGAATCAAACCATAAGTAATCACTAATAATAAAGCTTGCTTAAAAACATTATCATTTAATGCGCCAAAAAACTGGGTAAAAAACATCGGTACGAACCGACGTGATGTCATCAGGTGCTCATCTTGTTTCATCATGTGCAAACTTCATTGTGTTTTATAAAAAAATGTGACCGAGTGTTAATTTGCATCGAAAACCATGTATGATATTTTTAACGCTTGATTAAATGAAAAATCAATGGTTTTGAGTGAGTTTTACACTCACCTTGGTGCGTTTTATTAAAAAATAAGTCTAGAGTTTTCTATGCCTTCTAAAATTAAGTTTAAACAGTCAACTCTCTCTCATTCTATGCATTTAATTTTAAAAATGCAGGGGATTCCTAAACTTATTTGTAGCAGCTTGTTGTTAACGGTTTGTGTAACACCAGGCTTTGCTAAAACTTCTGTTGATAGTAATTCCTCAACTTTAAACCAGACTGTGTCTAATGGGTCAACTGAACTATCAGCTCCAGTGAGTCAGCAAACTACTGCTCCAATAACAGATATTGCTACACTTGTGACTCAAGCACAGCAACAACAAGATAGCTTGGCTATATTGCAACAACAAGAACAATTTCCAAATCAAATTGACGCATTTAAGCCAATTACGCTTGATAATCTTGATGATTTGCCTGACTTGCCTGTTGATCAAAACATGGCAAATGAAATTTATAAAGTCGCTGAAGAAGCTAAGAATGAAGCGCAAAATTTCCAAAATGGCACTCAGAAGCTACCCGAAGTTACAGTCAGTGATGCAACTCAGTCTGAATTAAATCAGATTAATCAAGCACCTGTAAATATTGACCAACTTATGCAAGAGATTAAATCTGATAGTCAGATTGTAGTCGAAGCCAATCAAACTGGAAAAACCTTACCTGAATTAACGCCAGAGGCTGAAAAGCCACCTGAGCAAGCTGGTTTCTTTAAACGTATTTTAAATAAAGTGCGTCCACCACGTGTAATTCCGATGGAGCAAGTGCCACGTATTAGTGCAGATGTGGAAGGTGCTCCAGATGCGCTGGCTAAAAATATTAAAGGAAAGTTATCAACATTCACCCAAGAATCATTCGAAGATTTTAATGCAGCTTTACCTCAGCTCCGAACGCTAAGCAATCAGGCTGCTCAAGCGGTTGGTTATTATAATGCTGAGTTTAGATTTGAAAAATTAAGTCCCAGTCGTGTTCGTGTTAAGGTTACACCAAATGAACCAGTACGAATTAATGAGCAAAATATCGAATTCACAGGTGCTGGTGAAAAACGGCCCCAATTTCAGGTTATTCGCTTAGTTCCTGATCAGGATGTAGGTGATATCTTTAACCATGGTTTATATGAAACCACGAAAACCCGAATTGCCAATGCAGCCTCTGATAACGGTTATTTTGATGCATATTGGCGGTTGCATGATGTAAAAGTGAGTCAGCCTGAAAACAAGGCTGATATCAATTTACGTTATGAGACAGGTGAGCGCTATAAATTAGATAAGGTCGAGTTTCGTATGAGTGATCCATCGAAACCTTTGCCATTAAATCAAAATATATTAGAAAGTATGGCACCTTGGAAAGAGGGTGATGACTATGGATTTTGGCGAGTAAATACTTTAGCGAATAATCTAACAAATTCTCGTTATTTTAATTACACCTTGGTTGATAGCATTAAACCAGATCCAATTGAAAAACCACTTGAGTTACCACCAGATTTACAAACTTTAGTCGATGAGCAAAATATTGATGTTGATGAATCTAATTTACTTTCACCAGAAGAAAGACGACTTGCTAAAGCACGTCAATTAGCAACATCTAATAAAGAAGTTACACAAAACGTTGTAGATGAAAAACAGTTTGCTGGAACACAAAAAGTAAAAGAGGGAGAACCTCAAACAGCAATGTTGCAAAGTGCTCCAAGTCAGCAGGATGAAAAAGAAACCGAACAAGATCGTTTGCAAGCTCAAGCGCGTGAAACGAAAAGAATTCCAGTCATTGTGACTTTAAATGCAGATAAGCTAAATAGTTTAGAAACGGGTATTGGTTACGGGACCGATACAGGTGCACGTTTACGTAGTCAGTATCGCCGTTCTATTGTGAATAAATATGGTCATTCTTTTGATGCCAACTTAGAAGTTTCACAAATTCGTCAATCTATTGATGGTCGATATAGTATTCCTTACAAACACCCGCTAAATGATTACTTTAACATTGTGGGTGGATATGAGCGCGAGACTAGGAATAATATTGGTCCTGATGTAGGTTTACTTACTGAGTCGGCAGTATTAGGTGGAGAGCGCATAATTAAACGCCCATTAGGGAACTGGCAGCATACTTTTGGCGTACGTTATCGTTTAGACCGTTTGACCCAGCAGGGTAATGTTGATATTTCTGAGTTACCTGATGCTTTTAAAACGGCCGCATCAGAGCAAGAAGCATTATTATTTAGTTATGAAACATCTAAAACCACGAGTAATACACGTTTAAACCCAACGAAAGCTTTTAAACAAACCTATAAACTAGAATTAGGTAGCGAGAGTTTGCTGTCTGATGCCAATATGGCAATTGCAAGTGCGGGTTGGAGATTTATTTATTCTTTGGGTGAAAATGATGATCATCAATTTGTTGGCAGATCTGACCTTAGCTACATTTTTACCGATAATTTTGACAAAGTTCCGTACAACCTTAGATTCTTTACTGGTGGTGACCAAACAATTCGTGGATTTGACTATAAGAGTCTTTCTCCAGAAGTAAATGGTTATAAAATTGGGGGACAAGCTTTGGCTGTAGGTTCTTTAGAATATAACTATCAATTTAAGGACGGTTGGCGAGCTGCTGTCTTCTCTGACTTTGGTAATGCCTATGATAAGGATTTTAATAATCCAGCAGCTTATAGCATTGGGGTTGGAATTCGATGGAAGTCTCCAATCGGCCCAATTCGTTTAGATGTCGCTTCGGGTATTTCAGATGAAAACCATCCGATTCGTTTACATTTCTTTATAGGCCCACAACTTTAAAAATAAAATTTTATTAGGTTTATTTTATGGCGGAAGTAGAACAGCAGCCAACTTCGGCACCTAGCTCTCCTAAGAAACGGCGCATTTTGCGTAGTTTCTTGCTGACGATATTAATCATATTTTTATTATTAGCGTCTTCTTTAGTGATTATGATGTCAACTGATCGCGGAAGTCGTTTTCTATTAGATCGGGTCTTAGAAGCCCAGAAAATAATTAAATATGAATACGAAGGGGGTAATTTACTTAGAGGAATTATCCTTAAAAATATTATTGTTCAGTTAACAGAAGTTGATGTTACTTTAGATAGAGCCGATGTTCGCTTAGGGTGGCGTTCTTTATTATTAGAAAAAGAAGTGCATTTAAGCAATGCAGATGTACAGAACTTAATTATTATTAATAAAGCTCCACCATCGAATAAAGCCTTTGAATTTAAACCAATTAAATTACCATTTGTGCTTCGTGTAGATAAGGCAAATGTCGATCATTTAGAAATTAAAAATTCAGGTTCTATTGTAAATTTCCATGACGTTCACCTAAATGATGCACTGTGGTCAGAGACTAAACTGGAATTTGAAAAATCCAGTATGGATATGGGCTATCTTTCTGTTCATAACGCAACAGGCAAGATGGACTTTAGTGGAAAATACCCACTTAATGCGACCGCCGATTTAAGAATTCCATCTTTAAAAAGCTTAAATATTCAAGATATTAAGGTTGCAGCTAGAGGAAGTTTAGATACTTTAAAAGCGGGTGTGGCGACAACAACACCAGATTTATTAACAGGCTGGGTCGTTTTACATCCTGTTCGTCATGAAGTACCTATGCAAGGTGCGCTGTTATTCAAAAATTATCACTTGCCTTTATTGGTTGAACAAAAATTATTTGCGAAAAATGGTGTAATCAAGTTTCAAGGTGATATTAAACAGCTTAATTTGGCACTTGATACAGATTTAAAGGGTGAAAATTTACCTGAAGGTCAATACAACGCTTTAATGAATACTGACTTGGTTCATCAGTTGAATATCACTGATTTTAATGGTCAAGTCATGAAAGGGGCTGTTAACCTTAAAGGTTTAGTAAACTGGAAAGATCATGTTACTTGGGATGTTAAAGGCCGTTTAGACCATATTAATCCTAAAGACAAAGCTATTCCTCAGGTTGTTCAAGACTTTTTACCGCCAAGTTTAGATGCTGCTGTTGCTTCAACTGGTTCTTTGGAAAAAGGCACTGAAGTATTTGCTAATGTTGATTTTGACCGTTACGAGTCTTGGAAACTCAAGTTTAATCAGGCTCCTGAAAAAAATAAAAAACCCCAACCGATGCTCATGAATGTGGCTTGGACGAAAATAGACCGTGCAATGCCTTATATTGGATGGTTAAGCAGTGATAATGGTCAGGTTGATTTAACATTACGTGATGGCCAGCAAGATATTAAAGTTGCTACAAAAGTATATCAGCATGAAAAAACTTTATTGCCAGCAGGTCAATATCTAGCTAACTTAAATGTTAAAGATAATGTTTTAAATATTCCCAATTTTAGTTTTGCTGCTGAAAAAGGTAGCTTAACTGGTCAGGCGAAAGTATTACTTCCTACTGAAAAACGTCAGTTGGTTTGGAATGCTTTGTTAAATGCAAAGGATTTTAATCCACAAAGTATTCATGCTGCAGCACCTGTTAATCTTTTAAATGGTTCGATTAAAGCAAATGGTTTTGCTAAACCAAACCAGCAAATCATTCAATTTGAGAAAATTGATTTAACTGGTCGATTGGCTCAAGCAGGTCAAGAGACTGTAACTTTAGGCGGTAAAAGTACAGCAGCATTATTATTCAATGATGTAAAAGCTGGCGGCGGCTTTAAAGGTTTTGCAGTTAATTATGATGGATCTTTAAAAGCCTTAAAACAGGCAAATGGTTTACTGAAGTTTTCTATAGCGGGTACGCCAGATTTTATTCGAATTAACCAGTTACAACATGATGGGATAGCTGGAAAAATCTATGCAACCGGTTCTGTAAATCTGAAAGATCGCATTGCATGGGATATTAATAGTTCATTGGTACGCTTTAAACCTCAATATTTCACCTCAGCTGTAAAAGGCGAAATTTCAGGGAATCTAAAAACCCAAGGGGTTTGGGCAGACCATCTGAAACGAATTAATATTCAGCAATTGAATCTTGCTGGCTTTATAAATAATAAACCTGTGCGAGGTAAGGGTAATCTCTCTATATTGATGGATTCTAATCAAAAAGGCTTTTTACCTCAGCAGTTTGAAGCAAATAATTTATTTTTAGTGTATGGGCAAAATCAGCTACAAGCGACAGGCAATGCACAAAATCTAAAAATCAAGCTCAATGCGCCAGCACTCTATGAGTTATATCCAGGGCTACGCGGTCGAGCTTACGGTGACCTGAATGTACAATCGCAGCCACGTTTAAAAGCAACAGCAAATATCGCAGTAGACGATTTTGCTTTTAACAATTTAGTAAGCGTGAAGAGATTGAGTATTCAGGGTGAACTTCCCACATCGGAAACAACACCGACCCAATTAACCGCAAAATTAGATAATTTGCGTAGTGGAAATAGACAAATTCAGTCTGCCGAATTGAATTTAACTGGAACAAGAAAAACGCATTTATTGAAAGTACTCGGCAGTAATAGTATTTCCAAGTTCTATGTTCAGTTAGCAGGCGGGTTTAACCAGAACAATGATTGGTTAGGTCAGATTCAGAAAGGAAGTTTTGATTCAAAACGCATTCATCTGGCACAAAATCAAAATGCTCCAGTGATTTATTCTTCTGCAAGGTCTGAGCTATATGTAGGTCAACACTGCTGGCAAAGTGCGAATAGCCAGCTCTGTTTCGACCAACCAGTAAGAGTAAGTAAGGCTCGCGGTAATATTTCGTTTGTAACTCAAAACATGGATTTAAGTGACTTCGCGGCATTTATGCCAGAAGGCTTAGCGATGACTGGGCAATTAAATGGTTATGCCAAGGCTGCGTGGGTAAATGGAGGAAATCCAAAACTTGATGCACGTTTAATTACGCGTAAAGGTGAAATTGGCTTAGCTGCTGAAGATCCACAAGACCCTGCGACCACTCTGGCTTATGATGAGTTAAGCGTGATTGCCAAAAGTGTATCTGAGGGGCTGTTGTTCCGTATTGATGTGAAAACTCCAGATATTGGTACGGGTTATGCGAATGTCATTATCAATCCATTCCAGCCATCCATGCCAATGCATGGTGAGGTCGCTTTTAATGATGTTCAATTAAAAGTCTTGAAACCATTTATTCAAGATGTCCGCAAATTAAGTGGAACCTTAGCCTTGGCAGGTAAAGTCAACGGTACATTAACTCAGCCACAATTTACTGGTGAGATGCGTCTGAAAAATGGTGCAATCAGCATGATTTCGCTGCCAGTTAATTTAACTAATGTTCAGGTTTACTCATCAATTCGTCAGGACATGGCCACAATTGATGGTGCGTTTAACAGTGGTCAAGGTGTAGGGCTTTTAAAAGGTAGCTTTGAATGGAAAGATTCGCCACGTCTTCAATTAAACCTCAAAGGTGATAATTTACTTGTACGTCAGGCTCCATTAATTACTGCAATTGTCAATCCAAACCTTACACTTGATATGTATCCTTTCGATAAGCGTTTAAGCTTAAAAGGATCGGTAGATGTTCCTCGTGCACGTATTTCAATGCCAGAAACAACTGCCCCAATCATTAATACCTCATCAGATGTCCGCATAGTTCGACAAGGCCAAGATCCGCTTGCAATTTTACGGGCTGCTAAACCTTGGGATATTCGAGCTGATATTGCTGTTAATATTGGAAACCAAGTGATATTCCAAGGCTTTAACAGTAATATTCCATTGGTTGGTCGTTTAAATTTAAGCCAACGTGGCTACGAGACTGCAATGCGAGCTAACGGGGCAATTGGTGTTAGTCAAAAAGTGAAAATTGAAGCTTATGGACAAAGTCTAGATTTGAATCGAGCGATTGCGCGTTTTAATGGTCCATTGGCTAATCCGACTTTAGATATCGATGCAAACAAAAATGTTCAAGGTAGTATGGTTGGGGTACGTGTTACAGGTACTGCAACATCGCCAAACATTCAGGTTTACAATGACGCAGGATTATCTGAGCAAGAGGCATTGAATGCACTTGTTACGGGGCGTATTAATGAAGGTTCAAGTGGTTTAAGTAATTCAGAAGGATTTAAGTCTGATGTAAATAACACCATTGCTGCCGCAGGGATTAGTATGGGCTTAGGCGGTACACGTGCTTTAACGAACCAGATTGGACGTACTTTCGGTTTGAGTGGCTTAGCTTTAGATGCACAAGGTACGGGTGAAGATACGCAAGTGAGCTTAACGGGCTATATCACACCTGATCTATTTATTCGTTATGGTGTTGGCGTATTCACTCCAGTGAACAAACTCACGTTACGTTATCAAATGAATCGACGTTTATACTTAGAAGCAAGTCAGTCTTTAGAAAGAGCGATCGATTTATTCTATAACTGGCGTTTCTAGTAGACGGAAATTAAACATTAGGAAAGTACTCTAGTACCTATAATGATTTGATTAATCTCAAGTAATAACGAAATAAAAGCTCACTTCTTAGTGGGCTTTTATTTTAAGCATTTCTATATGAATTAAAAAAATTGAATATTTATCGATATAGAGTCTTAATTCTCTTAAAAGGAACCAAAGCTTGAATAGGCTTTTGATTAAAGAAAACTCACTTGAAAATTACTATTTTATAAATTAGTTTTCAGAATCATTAAATGAAACTAAATTGATAATACCTTGTTGGTAAGTGCAAATAAGGTGGTTTTTTCCAAGGATATAACAGTGAAAATAGATACAAATATTAAATATCGTGGGCTAATTCAAAAGTTAACTGCAACATTGTCGATGACACTTTTGTCATTTGGATGGGGCTCTACCGTAAATGCTGCACAACAACAAATTGCTTTAGTAGGAACATGGACATCGATCCCTAATGCACCGCTTGCGCAAAAACCAAAACAAGCCAGTGAAGGTTTGTACCAGCTTAAAGTGAATAGCGATGGAACCTTAACTCCTGTTAATGTCTTGAAAATGAAAAGTCCTTCTTGGATTGTAAAATCGAAAGATGGCCATTTTGCCTATACCACTAATGAAGAAAATGAAGGGGGGTTGACTGCATTATCAATTCAAAATGGAAAGGTGGATGTGTTAAACACAGTGGATAGTCATGGTGGACATCCAACACATGCATCAATCAGTTTAGATGGCAAATTCCTATTTGTGTCGAACTATTCGGCATTTGATAAAGGTCGTGGTGGTGTGGCTGTTTTCCCAATTTTGCCAAACGGCCATTTAGGTGAAAAAGTACAAAATATTGTTTTTAGCGAAGGTTCTGGTCACGTCAAAGGTCGTCAGGACAGTGGCCATGCGCATTCAACCACATTTAGTCCAAATGGTAAGTATCTATATGCAAGCGATCTGGGAAATGACAAAGTCTATACTTTTCGTTATAACCCAAATAAGCCTCAACCACTCGAAGCGGACAGTAGCCGAGATGTGACTTTTACGCATGGTTCTGGCCCACGTCATATGGTCTTTTCATTAAATGGCAAACATGCGTATGTTACCGCAGAAATGCGAAGCGAAATTGTGACATTTAATGTGCAAGATGGTCATTTGAAAAAAGTGGCTGAGCTAAAACTAATTCAAGAAGACAAAACACCTGAATTTAAAAGTGCGAGTGGAATTATTCTCAGTCCAAATGGCAAATATGTGATTGCTGCTAATAGGGGGGCAGACAACAAACTTTTGGTATTTAAAATTCAGCAGAATGGATTGCTAGCTAAACCAGTAGTTTATAAAGCCAATGGAATTGAACCACGTGCTTTCTCATTCGACGCATCGGGTAAATATCTGTATGTAACCAATGTTTATAGTAATAACATTAGTTTGTTCCGTTTCGATGCCAACAAAGGCACATTAAAATCAGCTGGCGATGCGGCAGAAATATCAACACCGACTGATATCAAATTTTTTAATTAACCCAAATGAAGAAACTAGCATTACTAATGCTTGATATAAAAAGACCGAGAGGGAAACTATCTCGGTTTTTTTCTAGCTGTTTTTGCAAAAATGATGATTTTCCGTATGATATGAGCAGCAATAATTAGTGTAGTGAAATGATGAAAAAGATTTTATTGATTGCAGTGAGTTTATTCTTTGTTGGTTGTTCAGAAAAGAAACCATTAACACCAGAAGAGCAGTGGCATGGTTTTTGTACTAGCGTAGGAAATGCGGCTAGAAGCATTGTTTTTGATCGTCAGCAAGCAATTGAAAAAGCTCAGGCCGTTGAGCATGCTAATAAAATTGAAGATGACATTACCAAAAAGTTCATTCTTAATATTATTGAAAAAGTTTATGCAATTCCAAAAGAAGAACTGACTAAAGATTCTCAAGCACTCCAAGAAAAAGTTAGAAAGCAAGCGATGGACGAATGTTTGGCAACACCTCATGACAAAATGCCAAAATATAAATCGTTCTAATTAAGTACGGTTATTAAATTTCCGCTCATCTGAGGCTGTTTTTGCTTAAAAATAGCCCATATTTGGCTGATTCGCTCATTATTTACACACGGGTATTTAGATACAAAATAATGGGCATCACGGAGAAACACCCCGTTTTCATTAACTTTTACCTTGAACTCTAGTAAACTTTTATAGTCCATATTACTTGTGAAGCTTTTTAAGAAAGCTGGAATTTGCAAGTAATTTTTCAAAAAAAGAGGAATGAACACCGTGCTAGAAGCTTACCGCCAACACGTTGAAGAACGTGCCGCACTCGGAGTCCCACCGAAGCCACTTGATGATGCTCAAACAGCTCAGCTTGTTGAACTATTAAAAAATCCACCAGCAGGCGAAGAAGCGTTTTTGGTTGATTTGCTTGAAAACCGTGTTCCTGCAGGTGTTGACCAAGCAGCTTACGTAAAGGCAGCGTTCTTGGCAGCAATTGCAAAAGGCGAAGCAACTTCACCACTCGTTTCTAAAGAGCGTGCAGTTTACTTACTTGGCACCATGCTTGGTGGTTATAACGTAGCACCACTTGTTGAGCTTCTTGATAATGCTGAACTTGCAAGCCTAGCTGCTGAAGCGTTAAAGAAAACACTTCTTGTATTTGATGCATTCCATGACGTAGCAGATAAAGCAAAAGCGGGTAATGCCAATGCTAAAGCTGTTTTACAATCTTGGGCAGACGCAGAATGGTTCACAAGCCGTCCTGACGTTCCAGAAGAAATCAAAATCACTGTGTTCAAAGTAACTGGTGAAACAAATACTGATGACTTGTCTCCAGCGCAAGATGCTTGGAGCCGTCCAGATATCCCATTACACGCAAATGCAATGTTGAAAAACGAGCGTGATGGTATCAACCCTGAAAAACCAGGTGAAGTTGGTCCATTAAACCAAATCAAAGAACTCATTGCAAAAGGCAACCAAGTTGCTTATGTAGGTGACGTTGTTGGTACTGGTTCAAGCCGTAAATCTGCAACTAACTCTGTACTTTGGTTCTTCGGTGACGAACTTCCACACATTCCAAACAAAAAAGATGGCGGTGTGTGCTTAGGTACTAAAATCGCTCCAATTTTCTTTAATACAATGGAAGATGCAGGTGCATTACCTGTAGAAATCGACGTTGCCAACATGAACATGGGCGACGAAGTAGTATTGAAAATTGACCATGCTGCTGCAAAAGTTACTGCTTTTAAAGATGGTGTACAAATTTCAGAAGCAGAACTTAAAACTCCAGTACTTTTAGACGAAGTACGTGCTGGTGGTCGTATTAACTTGATCATTGGTCGTGGTTTGACAACTAAAGCACGTGAAGAATTAGGTCTTGCACCTTCTACATTGTTCCGTACACCTGTACAACCTGCTGACACTGGTAAAGGCTTCACACAAGCTCAGAAAATGGTTGGTCGTGCATGTGGTTTAGCTGAAGGTCAAGGTATCCGTCCGGGTACTTACTGTGAACCTAAGATGACTACAGTTGGTTCTCAAGATACAACTGGTCCAATGACTCGTGACGAGTTAAAAGACTTAGCTTGCTTGGGCTTCTCTGCTGACTTGGTAATGCAGTCTTTCTGTCATACTGCTGCGTATCCAAAACCAGTTGACGTAACAACTCACCATACATTACCTGACTTCATCATGAACCGTGGTGGTGTATCTTTACGTCCAGGTGACGGTATTATCCACTCTTGGTTAAACCGTATGTTACTTCCAGATACAGTTGGTACTGGTGGTGACTCACATACACGTTTCCCAATCGGTATTTCATTCCCAGCAGGTTCTGGTCTTGTTGCGTTCGCAGCAGCAACTGGTGTTATGCCACTTGACATGCCTGAGTCTGTACTTGTTAAGTTCAAAGGTAAAATGCAACCTGGTATCACTTTACGTGATCTTGTACATGCAATTCCTTACTACGCAATTCAAGCGGGTGACTTAACTGTAGAGAAGAAAGGTAAGAAAAACATCTTCTCTGGTAACATCCTTGAGATTGATTTATCAGAAATGGAAAATGACTTGACTGTTGAGCAAGCATTTGAACTTTCTGATGCATCTGCTGAACGTTCTGCTGCTGGCTGTTCAATCACACTTTCTGAAGAGAAAGTTGCTGAATACTTACGTTCTAACATCACCATGTTGAAGTGGATGATCGCAGAAGGTTATGGCGACGCTCGTACAATGGCGCGCCGTGCTGAAAACATGCAGAAGTGGTTAGACAACCCAAGCTTGTTAAAAGCTGATGCTGATGCAGAATACTTAAAAGTTTACGAAATTGATCTTGCTGACATCAAAGAACCAATTCTTTGCTGCCCGAACGATCCAGACGACGCGAAACTTCTTTCTGACGTTCAAGGCGACAAAATTGATGAAGTATTCATCGGTTCTTGTATGACGAACATCGGTCACTTCCGTGCAGCGGGTCAGTTACTTGACAAAGTACCAAGTGGTTCATTGTCTACTCGTTTATGGTTGGCTCCACCAACTCGTATGGACGAGCACCAATTAATGGAAGAAGGCTTGTATAACATCTATGGCCGTGCTGGGGCACGTACAGAAATGCCAGGCTGTTCACTTTGTATGGGTAACCAAGCACGTGTAGCACCGAACACAACATGTGTATCGACTTCTACTCGTAACTTCCCGAACCGTTTAGGTCAAGGTGCAAACGTTTACTTAGCGTCTGCTGAGCTTGCATCTGTAGCTGCGGTTCTTGGTAAATTACCAAGCCCAGAAGAATATCAACAGTACGCGTCGCAAATCGACAGCGCTTCTGCTGAGATCTACAAATACTTAAACTTCGACAAGATGAGCGAATATACTAAAGAAGCTGATCAAGTTGATACTAAGAAAATCCAAGCTGCTCAATTGACTTAATGAGCTAGGATAAAGAAAAGCCGAAAGGCTTTTCCATAGCGCAAGAGCAAATCTATGATTTGCTTGAGCAAAAAGCTAAAAATAAGGGCTGATTAATCAGCCCTTATTTTTTGAAATAATTTCTAATTAATCTAAATTTTAATACCAAGTTTTAAATCAAAAAATAGTAGTAAATTCTGTGCTATGCCTATCTAATAATTTTAATTGATAGGGTCCAGTAATTTTGACTTTACAATTCAATCAATCCATCATTTAATCATTGAAAATGAGTGATTTAAAGAGTTGATTTAACTAAATGGCTAAACAATCCCGCTTCTTATGTATTGGTGGATTTCTTAATGGTTCAGCGGTTAAAGACCAAGGGGACAGCTTTGTTTGTGTTGAAAATGACAAACAAGTAACCTATCACAAAAAGGAAATTTTCCATCCAGACTCATGGGATCAAGATTACTACGTCTGCGAAACTACAACAGACCAACAAGCACGAAATTGGGTTTATGATATCAAGCCTGATTAATAAACTTGATATAATTTTATTTGGTAAATAGACAATTTAGTATTTTTTAATGTCTACATGAAAAAGCCCCATTATAAGGGGCTTTTTAAAACTAAAATAATTCTACCAATAACCCAACACTTTCCACCACAGTCCGCCAATCACTACAAAGATAATGATATTAACAACGCTCATGACAAAGCCAGCTTTCCACCATTCACCAAGTGTGGTGTAACCCGAACCGAATACTACAGGGGAAGTGCCAGTGGCATAATGGGTTAAGGTCATCATAATGCTTGAAGCTGCTGCCATCATTAAAGCAAACAACATTGGTGGTGCACCGAGTGCAAGTCCTGCCGCATAAAAAGCTGCAAACATTGCGGTAATATGCGCCGTGGTGCTAGCAAACATATAATGTGCATACAAATAGGCAAGCATTAATAATAAACAAGCAGGCATCCAGCTTAGACCTAAATGACCGATACTGGTTTCTAAAACACCAGAGAACCACGTGATTAAGCCAAGCTTATTTAAATAAGTTGCCATCATGACTAATGCTGCGAACCAAGTAATCGTATCCCACGCATTTTTCTGAGTCAGAATATCATCCCAAGTTAAAACACCTGAAAGTAGCAATAATCCTAAACCAATAAAAGCAGTCGTCGTTGGGTCAACCGCCCAAGCGGAGCCAAAAATCATGGCAGGAATACCCGCCCATAGCATCAATAAAATACCGAATACACCAAGCATGATGATTTCATTTTTACTGACTGGACCCATTTCCTTTAATTTAGTTTTAGCAAACTGCGCTGCATTAGGTGTTTCTTTAATTTCGGGTGGATACATCCAATACATAATCAAAGGCATAATAATTAATGCAATCAAACCCGGCACTAACATTGCCAGTGCCCAAGTACTCCAACTTAAAGAAATTTCACTATTGGTCGCCTTTGCCACTAAATCAACTACTAATGGGTTAGGGGCAGTTGCCGTAATAAACATTGCAGAGGTAATCGGGTTGGCTTGGTAGTTAACCAACGATAGGTATTTTCCCATCCTACCTTCGGTACCTTTAGCAGGATCAGAATCATAACTAGTAGAAATTGCCAGTACAATCGGATGAATTATTCCGCCACCACGAGCCGTATTACTTGGCGTTACAGGGGCTAGAATGAGTTCGGAAAGTACCATGCTATAACCAATACCAATGGTTTTCTTGCCCCAAACTGCGATAAATAAATAACCTAACCTTGCACCCAATCTAGTTTTTTGTAAACCTTTAGAGATCATGATGGAAATACCAATCAGCCAGATGAGTGGGTTAGCAAAGCTACTAAGGGCATCTTGAATTGCACCGCTTGGGCTTGTGTTAGTCACGCCAGTAATAGCGACCAAAGTTATTGCAATAATGGCAATGGCACCAATTGGCATCGCTTTACCGATGATTGCAGCAATTACACCGACAAACATCGCTAACAAATGCCATGCATCAGGATCAACACCATTTGGTACAGGAATCACGAACCAGATTAACAATGTAATAAATAAAGAAATAAGTGTAGGGAGGGCTTTAAATCCCATGTAATTTCCCCTTGTTTTCATATGATTAAAAATTAAAGTTCTTTATGAGTAAATCGCTAAAGACATAAGTATTAAAGTTCTATTATCGATTAAATGATTCAAGAATTCAAAAAATTATAAGCGATAAGTACTAACTTCCATTTCAATGAAAATGACAAATCTTTTTGGGTTAAGTATTTCTTAATTTAAACCTAAATTATTAAGTTTTACTGAACTTTTAACTCTGAAATGGATGTTAGAATGATGAATTCTCTGTATAGATATCAGTCTAATAAATAGTACTTAGTATGGTTAATTTTAAAAAAAGCTATAAAGATATCTAAATAAATTAATATATTCTAATACTAATTTTTAGAAAATATTAAAGATCAAAAAATAAATTATATATCTAGATTAAGGTATAACAGGTGTAAAAAATTATTAAATAAAATAACTTAGATATAATTTTGGATAAAAATTGGTCTTTCTGAGTTGTTGATTTTATTGAAAGCGTGAAATGAGTCATGAGTTTATTTAAAAAACGTTAAATATATCATTTTAAAATTTGATATATATAAAATTGAATATAGTAGTAGTAATTAACTGGTTTTTTGTTTTAAAATAAT
>NZ_JAZEYD010000016.1:0-105568 GCF_037027805.1 Acinetobacter sp. 161(2023)
TATGCAGTTTAAAATCATCGCAGCCCAAGACCTAAATGAGCAACAGCGACAACAGATTGCTGATCTATGTTTTTCTGCTTTTGATGAAGATCCTTGGAGTCAATATACCTTCATGCAAAAAGCTGTTCATATCGTGGGTATATCGGATGATCAAATTGTGTCACATGCTTTATGGACCGACAGAACTTTCACCATAAATGGTAGTCTCAATGTAAAAACTGCTTATGTAGAGTATGTCACTACTGATTATACGATGAGGGGTAAGGGGCTTGCATCGCAATTATTGAGACATTTAGTTGATGTATTAACTAATTTAGAATATGGGCTTGCCGCATTACAACCAGAAGATGAAGCATTTTATAGAAAATTAGGTTGGACTTCATGGTGGGGAGATTTATATATCAAACAAGATACTTCTACTTATGTGACCAATGACTATGAAATTATGCTATATCCTTTGAGTGTTCACATGAAAAATCTACTCTCACATCGTTCAGAAGAGAATACTATTTGCGCAGAATGGCGAGAGGGTGAGGTTTGGTAAAACTGACTATATAAAATCTTGAACAAACATTAGCTTCAGTGTTTGACCCGAAGATTAGTGTAGTCTTAATAATGTGAAATATTCGTCAGAAGTCCTATTATTTCTAATGTAGTATGTGAATAGGAAAATAAATTAATAAGTCTAATAATTTGATTTTTAAATAGTTATTTATTAAAAATAAATCTATGACAAGACAGGAAGTTAATTTGAGAATTTAGGCATTACTTGGCTTTTCTGCTTTCCTGTTTATTAGAGAAGCTTATAATGATTCAGAATCATTCCAAATTTAATAAGGATATAACATGTCTACCGACCAGCAATTTCCAACACCCAATAATTTAGGGATCGCAGTTTATTCAAATAATGCAGAAGCAATTGGTAATACACCTTTGGTGCGTATCAATCGTTTGATTAAAACTGATGCAACTGTATTAGCAAAAGTAGAAAGTCGGAATCCTGCATTTTCTGTGAAATGTCGTATTGGCGCAGCACTTATTGCTGATGCAGAAAAGCGTGGTGTGTTAAAAGAAGGCATGCATATTATTGAACCAACCAGTGGTAACACGGGGATTGCATTAGCTTTTGTTGCAGCGGCTAAGGGTTATCCGATTACTTTAACTATGCCTGCAAGTATGAGTCTTGAGCGTAGAAAAGTATTAAAAGCACTCGGTGCCAATTTAGTTTTAACTGAACCTGCGAAAGGGATGAAAGGTGCAGTTGATGAAGCTATACGATTAGCAGCTGAACAGCCAGATGTTTATTTCTTGCCACAACAATTTGAAAACTCAGCGAATCCACAAATCCATGTGGATACAACTGGCCCTGAAATCTGGCAAGCAACAGATGGACAAGTCGATATTTTGGTTGCGGGTGTAGGTACTGGCGGCACAATTACCGGTATTTCTCGTTATTTCGAACAAGTTCAAAATAAACCTTTGTATTCTGTAGCTGTTGAACCTGCTGAGTCTCCAATTATTACTCAAACTAGAAATGGAGAGAACATTACACCTGCACCACATAAAATTCAGGGAATTGGTGCGAACTTTATTCCAAAGAATCTTGATTTGGATCTTGTAGATGAAGTTTTGCCAGTGACTAGCGAAGAAGCAATTCAGTGGGCAAGAAACTGTGCAACGCAGGAAGGTATTCTAGTAGGTATTTCAAGTGGAGCTGCATTGGCAGCCGCTGCAAAAATTGCAGAGCGCCCTGAGAATGCTGGTAAAACCATTGTTGTTATTCTGCCAGACAGTGGGGAACGTTATTTATCTTCTGTGTTATTTGAAGGTTTATTTGACGAATAAAATTAATCATATGAAAAAGCCCATCTATTGATGGGCGTTTTTAAGCTTATTTATAGGGCACTTTTTAAATTTTTTTGATGATGTTTAATAGATCGAGCATATTTTTTAGCTTTGTGCCGGGTCCAGAAGCTTCGTTCATAGCCTGTTGGCCCAACATTATAATAGGCCGTTGCTTTGAACCAACTATCCGCGGATTGATAATAATGATTTAAAATATAAGCCCCACATTGGATATTTGTAGATTCATCATACAAATTACCAGCACAAGTTTGCTGCCAATAGCTTGGAATAATTTGAGTTAAACCAACGGCTCCAGTAGGAGAGCGGGCATTACTATTATAGTTAGACTCTTGTCTGATGACTGCCGCCAGTAAAAGTGGGGGAACATTATATTTGTCAGCACTTTGAATAATAATCGGAGATAACCGATTCGCTGTGCTTTGTGGAACAGAGTAAGCTTTTTGTAGACCTGATGAGAGCTTATTTGAACGCCATGAAAATGAACCACTATTCGGGCCTAGGCTTGTACACCCAGCCATTATTGTCATTAAAGTAATTACGAAAAATTTGAGACCCAAAATGTGTATTTGAGTCGGTTTAAAATAATTGTGAGATAAAGATGAGGTAAGCAAAATACAAAACCGATAATCAAATTTCAAATGAAATCATGGTATTCAGCCATACTCATCGGATCAATATTAGTTCTGTTGCTCAGCACAAGCAAATAGTGAGAATTTTGTATAATTAAAATGAAAGAACCCCGACATCCTGTCGAGGTTCTTTCGTATTCAGCTTATGTAGCTAACTCCTGTCAACTACCGCTTCCTGCGTTCTTATTCTTCTTCAATGAGACATCCTGTCTCTCTATGCTTCATATATTATGAAAAAATACTAAAGTTGGATATTCGTTAATGACTGCAAGTTTTGTACGTTTTAACTTACAGGCGTACTTTTTCAAGCTTCTTAAATACGATGTCGACTAGTTTTTGTGCTACGCGAGCACAAATCAATACACTTGGAAAAGCTAACAGCCATGCAATAATCCAAGCCGATACCCACAATGAAAGGAAATGATGATTTAGTCCCACTACTTTAAAAGTTGAAATACCTGAAATTATAAAAGACATCATTCCAGATAAAATTAAGAGAAATAAAAGCTTCTGTGCTTTCATAGTCTCATATTCCTTGAAAAGCATTTAAGGTCAATGCAAAATTTTCTCCAAATTGTTGAGCAGTTTTAATATCTCCTTCATCAAATCTATCGGCATTACTGCCATGTTCAGCCTGAGCCATTAAGCCTGACCATGAGCCTAGACGATTGGCTGCTTGAATATAAGGAATGCCTTGGTGCTGTTCAGGCATGATCGGGTTGCCGACCCATAACATGCCGTGTTGCATACAAAAGGTAAAAAGTGAAATTAGTGTCGATTGTTTATCACCTGCGGGAAGGGAAGATACGGTAAAGCCAGCCGCCAGTTTTCCTTTAAATTTCTGTTTTTTCCATAATGGGCCCGTCGCATCCATGAGTTGTTTTAACTTGGAAGATACACCCCCTAAATAAGTAGGAGATCCCCAAATTAAGCCGTCATATTGAATTAGTGTTTCTGGGTTTTCGACAAGATGTTCCACACTGAGCAAATCTACTTTAATATCTTTATGGCTCAAGATACCAGTTTGAATTTGCTGAGCAATAAATTGGGTGTGGCCTTGGCGGCTATGGTAAATAATGGCAACAGTTTTCATGAGCAGTTTCCTCTTTATTTAAATTTGAAATAGCTTTGCAGTGAGATATAGGCCATAACCAAAAACACTATGGTTCATCAAACTTTTTAGGCAGTTCAAAAAAGGATGAGGGGTTTTTGAAGAAGCAAAACCACTACCCATGGCAGGTTGCATAGTAAAAAAAGGAATGAGAACTGTGACTACTCCAAACAGTAGTGCTGAATAAAACTGAGGAGGGCTAAGCCAAGTTGAACCAACAATTAAAAGAAAGCTAAATGAAAAGATTAGTCCGACACTATAGTGAGCAATCCAACCCAGTAAATACTCATGCTTAATTTGAGGGCTTTGAGCTATAGATTGATGGATGATTTTCCCTTTAAATATCCAGCTGACCCAGCGTCCGAGAAAGGCGAAATTTAAGGTCGGAATTTTGAATATCTTTAATATTAACAGCCAGATATCCATAATAATTGTTGCGCCAATACCAAGGCATAAAGCCTGAAAGAACAATGTGGAGAGATTCATTTTGAAACCTTGCTTTTATAAGTCTGAAACGTGATAAATTTATTGTGCAAGTTCAAGTTCACTTGAAGTCAAGAGGTTGTTATGGATATTGGTGAAGTTGCTAAAAGAGCAAAAGTCACAACGGCTACGCTACGCTTTTATGAAGAGAAAGGATTAATTAAATCGATAGGGCGGCAAGGTTTACGTCGGCAATATGGGAAACAAGTGCTTGATCAATTGGCACTCATTGCTTTAGGTCGTGCCGCAGGTTTTTCTTTAAATGAAATCGCAACAATGTTTGGACAAGATGGTAAGCCTGATCTTAATCGTCAGAAATTAAAAGATAAAGCTGAACAACTAGAACAAATGGCAAAGCGATTACATTTTATTAGTCAAGGATTAGAGCATGCTGCTGTATGTCCTGCTGACAATCATATGGAATGTCCAACCTTTCAGAATTTTTTGAAAGCAGCCATTGCTGGAGAATATGAGCCAACGAAAATTTAATTCTTTTTGAAGAAGTTATTTGGTTTGTGTTTGTATTGAACAGTTGGGCTTGTCATATTTTCGCCATAAAGATTTCATCTACTTGAAGTAAAAACTTCATATAAGCTTGATTAAATTTGCTTAATTTTTACCAATTGTATAAAACCATGAGCAAAAAAACATTAGTGGCATTATTATGCTGTGCCAGTTTAGGATTGACGGCATGTAACGATGATAATAATCAAGAACAAACATCACCAACTGAAAATGTTACCGAACCAACCTTAATTTCTTTTGCTAAGTTACCTGTAGAAACTTATGCAGCTGGTCCAGACTCTGGCGCATATGTGAAAGGTGCAAATGGAATTTATCCTCCGTTTAAAGGTCAGCCTGTACAAGGTTTTTCTGCTGCATTAAAAAATGAAGATGGCAGCTATATGGCAATGGCTGATAATGGTTTTGGGACTCAAGATAATTCAGCAGATTTTTTACTTCGTATTTATAAACTAAAGCCTGATTTCAAAACTAAAGCTAAAGGCACGGGTCAAGTAACTGTGCAAAGCTTTATCCAGCTGCGTGATCCAAATAAGTTAATTCCTTTTAATATCGTGAATGGTGATACAACTGATCGATTATTAACGGGTGCTGATTTTGATCCAGAATCTATGCAACGTACTAATGACGGGACTTACTGGATTGGGGACGAGTTTGGACCTTATTTACTTCATTTTTCAGCAGATGGTGTGTTGCTAGATGCACCGATTGCTCTGCCAAATCCGTTAAATCCGACTCAAGAATTACGTTCACCACAAAATCAGTTTAATAAAGCGAGAATTAATTTTGTAGAGCCTCTGGTTCAGCAAAGTGGTGGTTTTGAAGGAATGGCAATTTCACCAGATGGGCAGTATCTTTACCCTCTTATAGAAAAGCCAATTAAATCAATTCGAGAAACGGAACGACAATTATTGATTTCTCAATTTGATGTGAAGAAAAAGGCGTATACAGGAAAATATTATTGGTTCCAATTAGACAGTAAAGCAACCAATATTGGTGACTTCCAACTCTTTAATGATAAAGAAGGAATCATTATTGAACGTGATGCGACTCAGAATAATTTAGGCGGCTATAAAAAATTAATCCGTATTAAATTAAATGAGTCAGGTCAGCTCGTAAGCCGTGAGGATTTAGTCGATTTAATTAAAATTGCTAACCCAAATTTGTTATATGGTACAGCTAGAACAGGGGATATTGGTACGGGACAGGTTTTTGCTTTTCCATTTGAAACTATTGAAGATGTGATTATTGAAAATGGCACAACTCTCACTGTTCTAAATGACAATAACTTCCCAGGCTCTTCAGGGCGTAATGCAAAACTGGCTGACGACAATGAGATTATTCAGATTCGTTTGCCAAAAGCTTTGTTCTAAGCTTTATAGATAAAAATTAAAAATGCGGCGGATTTTATTCCGCCGCATTTATTCGAAGAATAAAATATTGAATAAAGTTTAATCAAATTAATTTCTACATTCTTGTTTTAGCATGTTTTATAAACAGGGAAAATGAATGGAATTCATGTTAAAATGATCGGCTTTCATCTTTAGATGTCTCTCCTCCATCTGCTAGCCGAGATTCGCAAGCCATGTCTACTGCCTACACCATGCAGACTGCGCCCAAAGCGCTGTTTGATTACGACAAATATTGGGCGTCGTGTTTTGAACCCGCACCATTTTTGCCGATGTCACGAGAAGAAATGGATCTGCTTGGCTGGGATGCGTGTGACTTTATTTTAGTCTGTGGTGATGCTTATATTGATCATCCATCGTTTGTATCTGGCGTGATTGGGCGTGTGCTTGAAGCACAAGGTTTTCGTGTCGGAATTATTGCCCAGCCAGACTGGACCAATGTTGAAAGCTTCCGCGTTCTAGGTAAGCCAACGATTGCTTGGGGTGTGACAGCAGGTAATATGGATTCGATGATTAACCGTTATACGGCAGATCGTAAAATCCGTTCTGATGATGCTTATTCTCCAAATAATGAACCAAATAAACGTCCTGATCGTGCTGCGACTGTATATTGCCAACGTTGTCGTGAAGCCTTCCCAGATGTACCTGTGTTATTGGGTGGTATTGAAGGTAGTTTACGTCGTATCGCGCATTACGATTATTGGTCAGACAAAGTCCGTCGTTCGATTTTGATGGATTCAAAAGCCGATTTGCTAATGTATGGTAATGGTGAGCGTGCCATTATTGATGTGATGCATCGTTTG
Organism: Acinetobacter sp. 161(2023); assembly: GCF_037027805.1. Classification (NCBI taxonomy): domain Bacteria; kingdom Pseudomonadati; phylum Pseudomonadota; class Gammaproteobacteria; order Moraxellales; family Moraxellaceae; genus Acinetobacter; species Acinetobacter sp. 161(2023). Next base: position 6,824 of record NZ_JAZEYD010000016.1, read on the forward strand.
GCTAAAGGTGAAAAAATCCACGAAATTACAGATGTTCGTGGTACAGCATTTATTATTAATAAACATAACAAAGCATCAAAAGCAAAGTTTGTTGAAGTTGCAAGTAATGATGTAGATAGCATTGGGCGTGTTGATCCAATTATTAACCCATATGTTATGACTGAAGATATTGATGGCTGTGAGGTTGAAAAAGAAAAAGGTAACTCATTAGCTCAGTATCAAGATTTCCAGAAAGAGATTGTTGCAAACCCGATTGTGCGTGAAGGCGACAAACTAGATGACGACACTCAAATCGTTCAATTAAAACCGGCACCGTCAAAAGCAATTAAACACAAGTTGCCTCCACGCGAGTTGGCGGTCATTCGTTTACCTTCTTTTGAAGAAGTGTCAAATGATCACGTGCTTTACGCGCATGCAAACCGTATTTTGCACCTTGAAACTAATCCGGGTAATGCACGTGCATTGGTTCAACGCCATGGTGAGCGTGATGTTTGGATCAATCCACCTCCAATTCCTCTAACCACTGAGGAAATGGACTATGTGTTTGATTTACCATATGTACGATTACCGCATCCTACGTATGGTGATGCACGATTCCCTGCATTTGATATGATCAAATTCTCAGTCAACATTATGCGCGGCTGTTTTGGTGGTTGTACGTTCTGTTCGATTACAGAACATGAAGGTCGTATTATTCAAAACCGTTCTGAAGAATCAATTTTGCGTGAGATTGAGAAAATTCGTGATACGGCACCAAACTTCACCGGAATTATCTCCGACTTAGGCGGTCCAACAGCAAACATGTATCGTTTGCACTGTAAAGACCCTGAAATTGAAAAGAACTGCCGTAAACCTTCGTGTGTATATCCGGGCGTTTGTCAAAACTTGCATACCGATCATGCACCTTTAGTGCAGCTTTATCGTAAAGCACGTGCAATTAAAGGGGTGAAGAAGATTCTGATTGGTTCGGGTTTGCGTTATGACCTTGCAGTACTGAACCCTGAATATGTGAAAGAGTTGGTACAACATCACGTTGGTGGTTATTTAAAAATTGCGCCAGAACATACCGAAAATGGCCCTTTATCTAAGATGATGAAGCCGGGTATTGGTACCTATGATCGCTTCAAGCAAATGTTTGACCGCTTTAGTAAAGAAGCAGGAAAAGAACAATACCTAATTCCTTACTTTATTGCAGCACATCCGGGTACTTCAGATTATGACATGATGCATCTTGCAATTTGGTTGAAAAAGAATGGTTTCCGTGCCGATCAGGTACAGACGTTCTATCCATCGCCAATGGCAACCGCAACGACCATGTACTATTCGGGTAAAAACCCGCTTGCTAAAGTAGCTCGCTACACTGAAAAAGTTGATATTGTAAAAGGTGACAAGCGTCGTCGTTTGCATAAAGCATTCTTACGTTACCATGATCCAAACAACTGGCCATTACTTCGTGAGGCTTTAAAAGAAATGGGCCGTGCCGATTTAATTGGTAATTCAAAGCAGCATTTGATTCCGACCTATCAGCCACAAGGTACTGCGGAAGGTGAATATAAGTCAGCACGTAAGAAGAACTCGTCTGTAGCGGGAGATTCAGCAAAACGTGGTCAAGGACAATCTCACTCGGCAGCAGGGCAAAAACGTCCACAAAAAGGACAGGTTCTAACCCAGCATACAGGTTTGCCTCCTCGTGAAACAGGTGAGAAAAGACCGTTTGGTGGTAAAAGTAAACCAAAATCAAAAGCTCGTGGATAATGATAAAAAAGGCTCTTAAACAGAGCCTTTTTTGTTTTTAATGTGTCTATTTAAATCGCATAGTGAGATTTTTGCAGATTTAAAGTACAAAAAACGTAACGAAAAATGATAAATACCATAAATCTGACGAGCTGCACTTGATTGTTGTTGACTCTATGATTATAAATAATGTGAGGGTGGCTAAATTTAAGCCAAGCTTGATAACTACAAGTGAAATTACTAAGTGAACCTTTTAAAGAACGGCTGTGTCGTTATCAATTAAAACAAAGTGTGATCTAGCAAAATCATTATAAAAAACTTAAAGGATTAAGCCCATGTATTATCTAATTACGATCTTATTATTATTTTTGGCTGTTGTGATGGCAGTGAAAAGTCTTTCACGAAGGCATCAACATGATAGTGCCTTGAAGCGCCGTGCAGTCTTAACGAGTCATGAGCAAATAACATTAACCAGACTACAAACAGTTTTGCCTAAATTTACGGTATTGGCACATGTATCCTTTGATGCACTATTAACTACAAAATATGCGCATACACGTCGAAAATATCAAAATATGGCAGCTGATTTTGTTGTACTTGATCAAAATTATCAGGTTGTTGTAGTTGTTGTTCTTGGCGAAAATGGTTTACGCCGAGCGCATCAACAATATGAACGTCGTCTGTTGCAACTCGCTGGTTATCGTGTACTGCATTACAGTGAGGTGCCTGATTATCATGATCTGAGAAGAGACTTGTTGACTCCAGAAACAGAAATGGCAACTTTACATGCAACGCCGCAACTCGAAAGAATGTCGAATGCTTTTGTGAAGTCTTAAAAATTAGAGACTATAGCCATTGATTGGAGAACTCTTTAAAGAAGATCTAGATAACATGATGACATTAAAAATTTTAAATCCACTAAAAAATTGAGCAATATAATTAGAGATATTGCTCAATTTAATGTCGTTTTATATTTATAAAAATTATGGAAGTACGGCAACAACCGTCATTTCTACAAGTACGTCCGGTGCATAAAGTTTAGACTCTACACAAGTACGCGCTGGTGGATGTCCTTCACTAATCCATGCATCCCAAACAGCATTCATTGCTGCATAATCTTTGTCGATATCTTTTAGAAAAATCATGACAGAAAGAATGTGGGTTTTATCTGTTCCGGCTTCTGCCAATAGGCGGTCAATATTATCTAAAGTTTGCTGAGTCTGCGATGTAACATCTACGCTGGTATCATCTGCGAGTTGCCCAGCTAAGTGTACTAAATTACCTGAAATCGCAACTTCGCAGTAGCGTGAAGTCACGTGTAAACGCTTTACCGTCATAAAAATGCTCTAGAGTGGCTTTATTTAATAGTTTTGATTTTATGAAGAGTTGCTATGCGTGTGCAAGCAAGTAGAAAAGAATTTCAGTAGATTATTGTGATGAGGAAATCAGATCAACCATGTATTGGAAGGGCCCTGTAATATTCGGATTTGGTCGTCACGCCAATCACAGGACGATATGCCGCAAGTAAAGGTTGCTTTTGGCATGGTGCAAATACATGGATAATGAATATGCGCTGATTAGGTTACTCTAAACTTGAAGTAAAAGGGAATAGCTTTTGTTCAAAAGTTGCTCTTTTGAGTGAAAATTAGACAATCACCAAAGGTTAAGTTGGAAGTCATCTGCTTGAGTTTGTAATTGATAAACTCCTATACCAATTAAGCGAAACTGGAAATGTTCAGGAATCTGCATTTCATTTAATAATAAAAATAAAACTTGGATTAAGTCTTGTAGCGACTGGATAGGTCTCTTAAAGCTTTTACTATGTTGTAAAGTCTGAAAATTTTTGAGTTTAAGCTTAATATTCACACCACGCGCATTGAGCTGTTTTTTCTCTAAGCTTTGCCATACTTTTTCGGCTAATCCCTGCCAGTAGGGCTGACATTGAACTAAAGTAAAATCACTATCGAAAGTGGTCTCTTTCGAAATTTGTTGACGTGCTCTTTCAGCTTGAACAGGCCTATGATCAATTCCTTGTGCATATAGGTAGAGCTGTTGTCCATATTTACCAAAGTGGTGAACTAAAACAGCCTCTTCAATTTTCTGTAAATCACCCAAAGTATGTAATTGAAGCTGCTGTAATTTCTCCTGAGTGACTTTACCGACGCCAGGAATCTTTTTAAGTGGAAGGTCTTGAATGAAATTGGCAACCTGCGAAGGTTTGATTACACATAAACCATTAGGTTTGTTCCAGTCCGAAGCAATTTTTGCCAAAAATTTATTAGGGGCTACACCTGCTGATGCAGTCAGTCCAGTTAACCTAAAAATATCTTCCCGAATGTGCATGGCAACTTCTGTTGCGCTTGTAATTTGTTTTAAGTTTTCAGTGACATCTAAATAAGCTTCATCTAAAGATAAAGGTTCAATAAGCAGAGTATATTGCTGAAAGATCGAGTGAATTTGAGCGGAGACTGTACGATATTTTTCAAAATTTGGCTCAATAATAACGACTTGAGGACATAGTTTTCTTGCCTGAGTCATCGACATGGCTGAACGTAAACCAAATTCGCGGGCAGGATAAGATGCAGCAGCAATCACAGCTCGCGGATGATGAGATGAAATAACAACGGGTAAATGCCTCAATTCAGGGTGTTCCCGTAGCTCGACTGATGCATAAAAGGCATCCATATCGATATGAATGATTTTGCGCATATTATTGTGCTTTCACGATGCCTTGCTGCTGTAAGAATTGGTGCCACTCTTTGACTGAACCATCATAAACATTTAAGTCTACTGTCTTTACCATCCCTTCAATTTTACCCTGATTACTATGCTGCCAGAAGAGCCATTTTCTCTTGTCTTTAAGTTCAGGTTTTCCTTCGTAATCTCTGACCCAAAGTGGTGTATTAGGAAAACTACCTATTAACACAATGTGGTAAAAAGTTTTAGAAATATAAAAGATCGGCTGTTTGCCATAATGCTCTTTTAGGCGATCATGCATGATGCCTATTTCTTTAAGTAATTGTTCTTTGGTATGCGAATTAATACAGTTACCGTCATATTCCAGATCAATGACAGGTGGAAGCGCATCTGATTTTTTAGGCACAGTCGCAATAAAGTTATCTGCTTGCGTTTTACCATCACGACATAGACGATAAAAGTGATAAGCCCCTACATGAAGCCCATGTTCGCGAGCTTTGAGCCAGTTTTCTTGAAATTTTGAATCTTTGTAATCGCCGCCTTCAGTTGCTTTTAAATAGACGAATTGAAACTTTTCTGGCGATATTTTTTTCCAGTCAATATCACCTTGATGATGAGAAACATCGAACCCTTGAACTGGATAATCTTGTGCAACGGCTTTTTGCTGATAGAACAGACCAAAATAAGCCAGAACTCCCATAACACATGCTAAGCCAATTCCGATAAAGGTATTGTACCGTGCTGTGAAAAAGGTTTTAGCCAGTTTGGTCATGCAAAACTCATTAAAGATTTGAAGCCGACATCATAACGTGATTCAAGAGAGAGAAACCACGCTAAAAATGCAACGGCTTATACGGGGGTATTTTTTGGAATTTGCCAGAAAATAAGAGCCGCAATTACATTGATACAGCCGAGACAAATTAAAGTGACATGGAATGCAGTGGTCACATGGTCAGCTCCATAATAGTCAGTAAAGATATTAATGAGTGTACCTGCCAGTGCCACGCCAATACTCATTGATAGCATCATGATCATCGATAAAAAGCTATTGCCGCTACTCGCATCTTGTTGAGGCAGATCTTTTAAGGTGAGTGTATTCATACCTACAAATTGCAGTGAGTTTAATGTGCCAAATAAGAAAAAGTGCAAGGCTCTAAACCAAGTTGGAGTGTCGACTGTCATGATGGCAAAAGAGGCAATACATAGCCCGACTAACGTGGTATTGATGAGTAAAAAACGTCGGTAGCCAATTTTTTGAATAATAGGTCTGACGATTGGCTTTGAAAATAATGAACCTAAGACCAAAGGAATCATCATTAAACCGGCTATGAAAGGTTCAAAGCCAAAAGCGACTTGTAGCATGAGCGGTAAAACAAAAGGTAAAGCATTACCACCGAAGCGAGCAAAGAAATTACCTAAAATACCAATCGCATAAATTTTATTTCTAAAGAGTCGACTACGGAACAACGCATTTTGATGAGTATGTGAGTGATAGGCATACCAAAGTGTTGCGATTATGCCGACTATTAATAGTGAAATGCTGAACCATTTTGAATATTCAGGCGAGGCCAGATGTTCGATACCCAAAGACCATCCAATCATGGCCACCACTAATAAGATGAAGCCGCCTAAATCAAATGTTTTGACCGAAGGTTCTTTTAAATTAGGCATCACTTTTAATGTCATTAAGATGCCTAAGATACCCATGGGAATATTAATCAGGAAAATCCAGTGCCAAGTTGCAACTTCAACTAACCAGCCTCCTAAAGTTGGACCAGCCAAAGGCCCGAGTAAACCTGCAAGACTCATTAAGCTCATTGCAGCTAAGAACTGAGTGCGTGGAATAATCTTTAAAAGTGATAGTCTGCCAACAGGAAGTAATAATGCTCCGCCTACGCCTTGGATGACTCGGAAAAATAAGAGTTCATTAAGGCTCTGAGAAAGACCACAACCCAAAGAAGCTAGAGTAAAAATAACGATTGCCGATAAGAAAATATTTCTAACACCAAAGCGGTCTGCTAACCATCCACTTAAAGGAATGCAGGCGGCTACTGATAAAACATAGGCCACCACTACGCTATGCATGCGTAGAGGGTCTTCATTTAGATGGTGAGCCATTGCAGGAATAGCTGTATTTACAATTGTTGTGTCCAAAGCCTGCATAAAAAAGCCAATGGAAACCAAAAGTACGAGTAAGCGATATTCAGGTTGCAAGGCTTGGTGAGTCGGCGTGGCATTCATAACATTTGAAAGTTAACGTTTTGGTCTAGTGTAAAACAAATTGAAAGTAAAAAAGTAAGACAATGTTGATTACCCCTTTAATAAATCTAAGTGCTTTTGAAGGTAGCGGTGAAAATAGTTAAAACAAAAAAAGCGGCAGAACCGCTTTTTTAGGGAGAGTAGGTGGGTAACTAAACAACAAATCTTTTCGGCATTTTTAAATTTTTAATGACGTTATAAATTTGATCGACATCATCACATACAATTAATTTAGCTCGGTGCTGAAGGGGAAGGAAACCTTCTTGAACAGCATGGTCTAGCTGGGCAATCAATGCATTATAAAAGCCATTTACGTTATACAAAATCATGGGTTTTTGGTGTTGGTTAAGTTGGCCCCAAGTAGCTATTTCCAATATTTCTTCGAATGTTCCTAAACCGCCGGGTAATGCAACAAATGCACTTGCACGTTCTGCCATCATGGCCTTGCGCTCGTGCATGGTTTCTACGACATGTAATTCGGTCAAGCCTGCATGCGCTACTTCATAATCGAGCATAAATTCAGGAATGACACCTATAGCCTCTCCGCCGTTTGCGAGAACGCTTTCAGCAACTTGTCCCATTAAACCAATACTGGCACCACCATAGACTAAACCGAAACCTTGGTCAGCAATTCCATGAGCGAGTTCAATTGCCTTTTCTCGGTAGATTGGTTTATTTCCTGCACGTGAACCACAATATAATGCAATAAGAGGTTGTTTTGTTTTTACAGCCGTTATTGGTGAATCATTTACTGCCATTGTTAATACGCTATTCATTGCTTTATTTTTACCTTATCACGTTCATATTTCTTGTCTACACTAAGCAAAAGATATGACAACTTTATAAGCAGATTTATAGGAAAGACTTATGTTTTGTATGGGTTTGGTGAATGCCCAGCATGAACAAATAAAAATGATGAATTTATGTTAAATCTTGCCTATACTAAAAATTCGTTTAACAACATATGAACAAATATGGGTAGTGGTTGTAGTCGCTCCGTTTTAATTTCTTGTCTTAAAAAAACATTTTCCCTCCTTTGTATGGGCATGCCTGTTGTGTTGCCAAATAAAGATAAAATCCAATCAGCACAGGAGCAGGATCGATGATCTTTGAATGGATGTCTGATCCCTCTGCTTGGGTGGGTTTAGCAACTTTAATCGTTCTTGAAATTGTATTGGGGATCGATAACCTCGTTTTCATTGCTATTTTGGCTGAAAAACTGCCGCCAGAGCAGCGAGCTAAAGCGCGTATAGTGGGTCTGGTACTTGCCTTAGGAATGCGGCTAATACTTTTAGCTTCGATTGCTTGGGTTGTGACACTGACTGAACCACTCTTCCATATTCTTAATCACCCATTCTCTGGTCGTGATTTGATCTTGCTGTTCGGTGGTGTGTTCTTGCTCTTTAAAGGCACCATGGAATTGCATGAGCGCATGGAAGGTAACCAACTTCATAAAGAAGATAATCCTGTTCATGCTGCGTTCTGGATGGTTATTGTCCAGATTGTTGTGCTTGACGCCGTGTTCTCGCTAGATAGTGTGATTACAGCTGTAGGTATGGTGAAAGAGCTGTCAATCATGATGGTTGCGGTGGTAATTGCTGTCGGAATCATGTTGTGGGCATCAAGACCACTCATGGACTTTGTGAATAAGCATCCAACGGTAGTTATTCTGTGTCTTGGTTTCTTGATGATGATTGGTTTCTCTTTGGTGGTGGAAGGTTTTGGTTTCCATATTCCGAAGGGTTACTTATATGCTGCAATTGGCTTCTCGGTTTTGGTGGAAATTATCAATCAGAGCATGCGCCGCAATCAGGAAAAACTGGTTACAACCACAGACTTGCGTTATCGCACTGCCTCTGCCGTTTTACGTATGTTAGGAAGTAAAAGCAGTGGTTCTAGCTCAGATACGCAATCTTCTGATAAAGAAGATGTATTGGCTACACAAGCTTTTGCAGATGAAGTCTTTGACGAAGAAAATGGCGCTTATCACAGTGTGCTTGTACAAGGTGTTCTTAGTTTATCAGAGCGTCCTGTAAAGTCTGTTATGACGCCACGACCTGAACTTGAATGGATTGATTTAGACGACGAACCGGAAGTTTTAAAAGAACGGTTAATGTCAATGACACACTCTCGTTTGATTGTTGCACGTGGTGAGCTTGATAATATTGAAGGTATTGCACTTACTCATAAAGTTCTAAATGGCTTTATTGAAACAGGTGTGGTCGATTTCCAAAAACATTTACGTGAACCTGTTATTGTGCATGAAAATGCTCAAGTACTTATGGTGATGGAGCAATTACGTCAAGCACCTTTACAAATGGCAATCGTTTTAAATGAATACGGTTCAATTGAAGGTATTGCAACGCCAATCGATATTTTAGAAGCCATTGCGGGTGAATTCCCTGATGAAGATGAGTTAGATGCAGCCGCTGAGAGTTTGGCAGATGGTTCATTAATACTTGAAGGTTCAACGGACATTCGCCACGTATCTCTTTTATTAGGCCGTGATTTGGTTGATGAAAGCGAACAATATTCAACTTTGTCAGGTTATTTGTTATTCCATTTAGGCCGTTTACCAGAAAATGGTGAAGCTGTTGAAGCAGATGGTTATCGCTTTGAAGTGATTACAATGGAAGGTCATAAAATCGAGAAAGTTCATATTGTTTCTATCGAACAAGATGAATCAAAAGATTAAATGACATTTTAAGTCTAGAAACGTCATAAAATAGCTCAACTCTGAGCTATTTTTTTATTTGAGAAACACAGAATGACTCAACACACTTGTCCATGTGGAAACGGCAACTATGCACAATGTTGTGAGCCTTTACATTTAGGCACAGCAAAAGCCCTGAAAGCAGAGCAGCTGATGCGTTCGCGTTATAGTGCTTTTGCATTACAGCAAATTGATTATATTGTCCAAACAACCGCTTTAGGTCAGCAAAATGCACTTGATAAAGATGCCATTGCAGACTGGAGTAAACAAAATCAATGGTTGGGTTTAGAAGTCGTTAACGTTAAAGAAAAACTAGATAAAACCCATGCACAAGTTGAATTCAAGGCACATTATCATGATGGTCAAAAAGCCCAAGTTCACCATGAAGTTTCACATTTTGTATATCATCAACAACAATGGTTTTTTCTTGATCCCACGGTAGATATGCATGTCACTATGAAACAACCTTGTATATGTGGCTCAGGAAAAAAATTTAAACAATGCTGTGCACAATTCATATAACTTTACCTTAAAATACGCGCACCGTTTGGCCTGAGGGAAAGGGCGATGTTACTCACCGTTATTTATATTATTGCGATTACTGCCGAAGCCATGACAGGCGCATTGTCTGCTGGGCGACGGAGTATGGACTGGTTCGGTGTCGTACTGATTGCCTGTGTGACTGCTTTAGGTGGTGGGTCTGTACGCGATGTATTACTCGGCCATTATCCTTTAACTTGGGTAAAACATCCTGAATATTTGGTTCTGACGTGTTGTGCTGCATTTGTCACAATCATTATTGCCAAATGGATGCGTCACTTACATAACATCTTTTTGGTGCTCGATGCCTTAGGTCTAATCGGCTTTACTATTATTGGTTGTCAGATTGCCTTGCAAATGGGGCATGGTTTTGTCGTATCGGCAGTAGCAGGGGTGTTAACTGGAGTTTCTGGCGGTATTTTACGTGACATTTTATGTAACGATGTCCCGTTCGTTTTCCGTCGTGAACTTTATGCGAGTATTGCTTTTGTAGCAGTCATTTGCTACTGGGTATGCTTAGATTTGGGATTCAGTTTAGAGTTAACTGTTATTTCAACCTTAATTTTCGGTTTTACTCTGCGTCTGATTGCGATCTATTTCGGCTTAGAAATGCCTAAGTTTATTTATAAAGATGACGATGCAGAATCAGCTTCATCAACCGATGAACATTAATTATGCAGAATGCGATGTGAGCATGCTATAACAATTAAATATTGTATTGCTCACTTATTCTTTCCAGTAGAGTTTTCTTATGGATCTGGTTTCACGTATACAAAATCTTCCGATTGGCAAATTCCACTACACATTATTGTGGGTGGTTGGGTTAGGTTGGATGTTTGATGCGATGGACACCGGCATCATTGCTTTTATCATGACAACGCTTGTTAAAGACTGGGCATTAACACCAGCCGAAAGCGGTTGGATTGTGAGTATTGGCTTTGTAGGAATGGCTATTGGAGCAGTTTGCTCGGGGGCTTTAGCAGATCGGTTTGGTCGAAAGACAATATTTGCCACGACCATGGCAATTTATAGTATCGCGACTGCCTTATGTGCTTTTGCTCCAGATTTAAAATGGTTATTGATTTTTCGTTTTATTGTTGGCCTTGGACTTGGCGGGCAATTACCTGTTGCAGTGACATTGGTGAGTGAATATATACCCTCACATGTACGTGGTCGTTTTATTGTATTACTTGAAAGTTTTTGGGGTTTAGGCTGGTTAGTTGCTGCGTTAATTTCTTATTTTATTATTCCTAAATTTGGTTGGCATATTGCATTCCTGATGGGTGGCCTACCACTGATTTATATTTTGGTCATTTGGAAAAAACTCCCCGAGTCGATACCGTACTTGATTAACCGTGGTCATATCGAAGAAGCGCATGCATTAGTTCAAAAACTAGAAGCTCAGGCAGGTGTCCAAATCGTTCATCACATTGAAGTGGTACCTGTAGCCATACAACAAAAAGTCTCTTTTAAACAACTTTGGAGTGGGCCTTTTGCACGCCGTAGTTTAATGCTGTGGCTCATCTGGTTTGGGATTGTATATTCCTACTACGGTATTTTCACGTGGTTGCCAAGTTTATTGGTGAAACAGGGCTATGACATCGTTAAGTCTTTTGAATATGTTTTGCTGATGATTTTGGCACAGCTACCAGGTTACTTAGCAGCGGCATGGTTTGTAGAACGATTGGGTAGAAAAATTACACTCGCTTCATTTATCGGGTTTTGTGCACTGTCTGCATATTTCTTTGGACAAGCCGACAGCGTAAACAGCATTATGTTTTGGGGCTGCCTCATGTCGTTCTTCAATTTAGGGGCATGGGGAGTTTTATACACCTATACGCCAGAACAATATCCAGCCAATATTCGGGCTTTTGGCTCGGGCTGGGCATCGGCAATGGGACGGTTAGGTGGAATTTTGGCGCCAATCGTTGTTACCCATATGATGGTTGCAAAGCACGGGTTTAGTCATGTTTTCATGATGTTTACAGTTGTTTTGCTTTTGGTTGCTGCTGTAATTTTAATATTAGGTGAAGAAACCCAAGGAAAAAGACTAGAGTCAATAGGCCTCTAGTTTTGCCTAACTTTATAGCAAGTAACTAAAAATATAGAGAGATGAGACATAATTTGACGCTCAGGTGACAGACTCCCTCTTGTGTCTGTAACATAGCCCACTTAGCATAAGACTCATTTAAAATAACGACTGATTTGGAAGATAAGCTGACTATGACCAGCCTTGCGCATCAAGCGACAGAAAACCGCTCTGTAGCCGAATTTACTGAACAGGCTTACCTGAATTATGCCATGTACGTCATCATGGACCGTGCATTGCCGCATATCAGTGATGGTTTAAAGCCTGTACAGCGCCGTATTGTCTTTGCCATGAGCGAATTAGGCTTGAAAAATAGTGGTAAGCCAAAAAAATCAGCGCGTACAGTCGGTGATGTACTTGGTAAATACCATCCTCATGGTGACTCGGCATGTTATGAAGCGATGGTATTGATGGCACAGCCGTTTAGTTATCGTTATCCTTTAATTGAAGGACAAGGTAACTGGGGGGCGCCAGATGATCCTAAGTCATTTGCTGCGATGCGTTATACCGAAGCAAAACTTTCTGCCTACAGTGAGTTGTTGTTAAATGAGTTAGGTCAGGGCACAACTGACTGGCAAGATAACTTTGATGGTTCATTAAAAGAACCTATTACGTTGCCAGCGCGTATTCCTAATATTCTACTCAATGGCACAACGGGTATTGCGGTTGGTATGGCGACAGACATTCCGCCGCATAATTTACGTGAAGTGATTAAAGGAACGATTGCCTTAATTCGTAACCCGCAAACTTCAGATGAAAAATTGGCTGAATATATTCCAGCGCCAGATTTACCAACAAAAGCTGAAATTATTACTCCGCCAGAAGAATTACTCAAAATCCAGACTACTGGTCGTGGCAGTTACCGCATGCGAGCGGTTTATACCATCGAAAAAAATGAAATCGTGATTACTGAATTGCCTTATCAAGTATCGGGTTCTAAGGTGATTACTCAAATTGCCGACCAAATGCAGGCCAAAAAGCTACCATTAGTCGTTGATATTCGTGACGAGTCGGATCATGCAAACCCAACACGATTAGTGATTGTACTTCGCTCTAACCGCATCGATGCAGAAGCGGTAATGAGCCACTTATTTGCAACCACTGATTTAGAGTCGAGCTACCGTGTTAATTTAAACATGATTGGTGAGGATGGTCGTCCTCAAGTTAAATCGATTCGTCGTATCTTGCTTGAATGGATTGAAATCCGTAAAAAAACGGTAACTCGCCGTTTAGAATATCATTTAAACCGAATTGAAAAACGCCTGCATATTTTGGCAGGTCTTTTAATTGCTTATCTTGATATTGATACCGTCATTCGTATTATTCGTGAAGAAGATCAGCCTAAACCTGTATTGATGGAACATTTCAAAATTGATGAGATACAGGCAGAAGCAATTTTAGAACTCAAGTTACGTCATTTAGCAAAACTTGAAGAGATGGAAATCCGTCAAGAACAAGATGAGCTTGCTGCAAAAGCTGCCATTATTCGTGAGCAATTAGAAAATCCAGAATCTTTAAAAAATCTGATTATTGGTGAATTAAAAGAAGACGCGAAAAAGTTCGGTGACGAACGCCGTTCTCCAATTGTAGTGCGTGCTGAAGCTGTTCAGATTAAAGAGCAGGATTTAATGCCAGCTGAACCAGTAACGGTGGTTTTATCTGAAGCGGGGTGGATTCGTGCTGCAAAAGGTGCGGATGTTGATGCAGAGAACTTAAACTATCGTGCGGGCGACCAATATTTAAGTCACGCTGTGGGTAAAACCAATCAACGGATTTATTTCCTTGATGAGACAGGGCGTAGTTATGCCTTGCCTATTAGCAGTTTGCCATCAGCAAGAGGTTTGGGTGAACCATTAAGTTCTAAACTTGCTCCTGCAAGTGGCGTGTCGTTTATTCAGGTTTATCTAGAAGATGAAGCGTCTGAACTTATAGCTGCGAGTACCTCTGGTTATGGGTTTAAAACTCAAGCTAAACAGTTAGATACCAATGCAAAAGCAGGTAAGACATTCTTATCTGTTCCTGAAAAATCAAAAGCTTTACCATTGATATCTGCTCAGAATATGACACATTTGGCTGTGCTCAGTTCAGCAGGCCGACTCTTGATTATTGATTTGGCAGAACTCCCAAATTTAAATAAGGGTAAAGGTAATAAGTTGATACAACTTGAAGCGAAAGAGCAAATTTTATCCATGACAACCCTGAACTTAGATGAAATAATTCAGGTGGTTGCAGGTCAGCAACATCTAAAATTAAAAGGTGATGATCTACAAAAATATATGGGTAAACGAGCTTCAAAAGGTCAGCTCTTACCACGTGGATATCAAAAAGCAAATAAACTGTTGATTCAGAGATAAAGCTAGCGTCTGGCAACATAAATACGCTATATATGGCAACATGTTCAAGCAATGAACTGAACTTGTTGGTATTGAATAACGATTAAAAGGACAGCAATTTGGAGTACGTAATTTGTACTCCATGCAAAAAATTTGGCAGGGTTAAATTGTCAAAACTTCTGTCTCATAATCTTGTTCGAAAGTGTCATGAATGTGCCAATAAGTTTTAAATATGTTCTGGCACCAAGAAGCTAAAGAATAGCTGGGGCATTGAATAACAGTTATTACTAAGGATTACGAATCGGAGATAATGGCATTATGGAAAAAATTTGGTTTGCAGAATACCAAAAGACAGGGATTCCAGAAACAGTAGCATTGCCTGCGGAAAATACCTCACTTGTTGATATTTTTGAGAGTAATTTCCAAAAATTTGGTTCTCGTGATGCCTTTATCTTTATGGATAAAGCGATGTCATTTAATGAGTTAGAACTTGCAAGCCGTAAGTTCGCGACCTATTTGCAAAATTTGGGGTTAGCAAAAGGAACTCGTGTGGCAGTAATGATGCCGAATGTGTTGCAGTATCCTGTAGTTGCATTAGCTGTATTACGTGCAGGCTTAGTATTAGTGAATGTTAACCCACTTTATACTGCGCGTGAGCTTGAGCATCAGTTGAATGACTCAGGTGCAGAAGTACTTGTGATTATCGAAAACTTTGCCAGTGTTTACCAAAGCATTTTAGGTAAAACACCAGTGAAGCATGTTGTAGTTGCATCAGTCGGAGATATGCTCGGTACACTCAAAGGTACTCTGGTGAATTTTGTATTACGTAAAGTACGTAAACAAATTCCAGCTTGGAATATTCCAGGACACGTTAAATTTAACTCAGCATTAAATAAAGAAAATGCGAGTAATTATAAGCGCCCAACTTTAACTTTAAGTGACACTGCTGTACTTCAATACACTGGCGGTACAACAGGCGTTTCAAAAGGTGCAGAGCTTACTCATCGCAATCTTGTAGCAAACTTACTTCAGTGTGATGGTATTTTCCAAAGTAAATTTGGAGCAAATGATGGTGCTAAAGGCGACCGTATTGTTTGTGCATTACCGCTTTATCATATTTTTGCGTTCATGGTTTGCGCGATGTACGGTATGTATAAAGGTCAAGCAAATATCTTGATTCCGAACCCTCGTGATTTACCGGCTGTTATTAACGAATTACGTAAATATCAACCATCATTCTTCCCAGCGGTAAACACATTGTTTAATGCTTTAGTGAACAATGAAGAATTCCGTCAACTTGACCATAGCAAGTTAAAAATGGCGATGGGCGGTGGTATGGCCGTTTTACCTTCTACAGCAGAAGCGTGGAAGAAAATTACCGGCACAACCATTATTGAAGGTTATGGCTTATCAGAAACTTCACCAGTAGCAACTGCAAATCCACCTGCTTCTACTGAGTTTAGCGGCACAATTGGTATTCCATTACCTTTAACTGAAGTTGCTATTTTAGATGATGACGGTAAAGAAGTTGCTTTAGGTGAGCAAGGTGAAATCTCAATTCGTGGTCCTCAAGTAATGAAAGGTTACTGGAATCGTCCTGATGAGACTGCTAAAGTCATGACAGCAGATGGTTTCTTCCGTACGGGCGACATCGGCGTTATGGACAGCCGTGGATATACAAAAATTGTAGATCGTAAAAAAGATATGATTTTGGTTTCTGGCTTTAACGTTTATCCAAGTGAAATCGAAGAAGTTATTTCTAAACATCCAAAAGTATTGGAAGTTGCAGCGATTGGTGTTCCAGATGAAAAATCAGGTGAAGTGCCAAAACTCTTTATTGTGAAAAAAGATCCAAGCTTAACGACTGAAGAAGTTTTGAGCTTCGCTAAAGAAAACCTAACAGGGTATAAGCGTCCTCGTTATGTTGAGTTTATGGATGAATTACCAAAATCAAATGTAGGCAAAATTTTACGTAAAGACTTACGTAAACCAGCCTAATCAATTAATAAAAAAAGCGCCTTAGGGCGCTTTTTTTATTTTAGATTTTATGACTTTTTATAAACCAGCGGTCTATATAAGGACGACCAATTCCGACCATCCCAACAAAAACAAGCATTGTGCCAAGTTGTAGGCGTAGGTGAGTTAAATCAAGCTGACCATAACTTAAATAATTATCTGCTAAGCAATATATCGTAATTACACTGAGCCAGTGCCACAAAGTAAGTCGTTTAATACCGACCGCAATAAAGGTAATTGTTAAAATAACAAAGGTGCCAAGTGTGGATTGCCAATTCAAATTTGCACAAATTACACTTAGTAAAAAAGCGACAATAGGGAGCACGATCTTTAATATAAGATCTATCTGAAGTTGATTCTGTTTTTGTTTCTCCAGGACTTCAAACAATTCTTTTTGATCAGGTTGTTGCATACATGGCCCTATTAATCAGTGATGACAAGTGATTGCATAAAAATTCAGGTAAAAACGCAATGTTATGATAGCATGATCAACAGTATTTTCAGTGATGGATGGCACTATGCACGGCATCAGCGGCATTATCTATATTATTTTAGTGGCATGTTTGCTGCCATATGCATTTACCGTAATTGCAAAATTTAAGGGTGGTTTTCAGCCCTCGGATAATCAAAACCCGAGAGCTTTTTTTGCCAAAACAACGGGTCTAGCTGCTCGTGCGAATGCCGTACAACAAAATAGCTTTGAAAGCTTACCTTTATTCTTAACGGCTATTTTAATGGCTGAGTATATGGTCGTTCCGGAATATTTTATTCTGAGATTAGGTTGGGCATATATTATTTTAAGAGTTATTTATGGGATCTGTTATTTAAGTAACTGGGCAACTTTGCGCTCGATTGTCTGGTTTTTATCTATATTGTGCCCAATATTCTTGTTGATCGTGACAATTAAGTTGACTTGAGTGTCATTCTGTCACCATTCATATCAACTTTCGCGTGCGCGCATTGTATAATCGGCATCATTTTGATGATATCCACGCTATAATCGAGTGGATTTTACATCTGACTTCATAACGAAAGAGTATTGATATGAGTTACAGCAATATCCCAGCAGGTAAAGATGCACCAAATGACATCTATGTCATCATTGAAATTCCTGCAAATGCAGCGCCAATTAAATATGAAATTGACAAAGATTCTGATGCATTGTTTGTAGACCGTTTCATGGGCACAGCAATGTTCTATCCAGCAAACTATGGTTATGTACCAAATACTTTGTCTGAAGATGGTGACCCATTAGATGTACTTGTTGTAACTCCATACCCTGTTGTTGCTGGTTCTGTGATTCGTTGCCGCCCAGTGGGCAAATTAAATATGGAAGATGATGGTGGTATCGATGCGAAATTAATCGCAGTTCCACACGAAAAATTATCACCACTTTACAAAGACGTTAAGGAATATACAGATCTTCCTCAATTGTTAATTAGCCAAGTTGAGCATTTCTTTAAACACTATAAAGATTTAGAACCAGGAAAATGGGTAAAAATCAGTGGTTGGGAAGGTGCTGATGTTGCTAAAGCTGAAGTATTAAAAGCAATTGAAGCTGCTAAATAAGTTTTAATTGATAAGCTCAGAATTTCTCAATTGATATTCTGGGCTTAATAAAAAACCTACCTATGTTGCCATAGGTAGGTTTTTTTTATGCTTGATAGATCTATGAATTAGAATAATTTCACAGGAATATCAAGGAAGATACGCCATTCGTTCGTATCACCGATGTAAGCATTAGATTGATATGCATCACTTGCACGGTAGTAAGAGTTACGAATACGAAGACTTGCATCTTTAGCGAAACCACTTTGAACTGTGTATTTTACTTGGTTAAAGAATTCACGTTCTTTAGCATCATCAGTCACATTTCTAACTTTGATGTCCCAACCGTATACAAATGCAGTTGTCCAGTTCAAACCAGGTAATACACCTAATTTACCGAAATCAACGTTGTACTGAATTTGCGCAGATTTCTCGTGGTTACCGATGAAATCAGACATGTAAGAGTTTGGTAAATAAATACTTTGGAAACCGTCAGCATTTTGACCGTAGTCATAACCAACATTACCAGTGTTTTGTTGGTAAGCAACCATAACACTATGCGGACCAGTGTTATAAGTTGTAGAAACTGCCCAAATGTTGTTGGTCTTTTCTTCGCCTGCTACACCAGTATTACCATAATTTGGTGCTACTGCTCCAGTTGCTGAGTAAGTAATAGCATCTTTATCAAATTTAGTGTGATAACCACTGAAATCATAAGTTAATGAGCTATCTTTCGTTAACGGCTGTTTAAAGTTCACATTTGCATAATGACGTTCAAGCGCATTTTTGCTGTCTAGACCATAGTAAGATGCATTTAAGTTATCGTTAAACTTATATTTAGCACCCCAAACAATCGCACGATCAAGACCATTGCCGTTTACATCAGCATCGGTATTGATTTGGTTAGACATTTGGTCTTTTGTGAATTTACCCGCAACGATTTCAAGATTCTTGATTTCATGGCTTGTTAATAAAGTACCTGTAAAATATTCAGGAACCATACGGCCAGTGTTACTTGCTAAAACTGGTAAATCGAGTACTTGAGTACCATAGCGTACAGTCGTATTTGAGAAACGAGCTTTAACGCTACCGCCACCACGACCCCAATGGTCATAAGCTGAACCATCATTGTGCTGAGGAATCATTTGGTTGGCTGCATGATTGTTTTCACCGATTTTAAATGAACCGTCACCAACAACGCCTACACCGAAACCAACAATACCAGGAGTAAAGCCAGATTCAAGATTTACAATTGCCGATTGAGCAACTGAGCTACTATCTTTCGCGCCCTGTTTTTTGTCGCGAGTGAGATAACCTGTACGGAAGAGAATAGAACCGTTCGCATCTTCAACAAATCCTTTTGCCTCACTTTGCTCGCTTGCCTGAGCTGAGGAAATTATTGCCGCAGAAATGAGAACTGCTAATGTAAGTTTTTGTGCATTTAGCATATTTAAAGAACCTCATAAAAACGATAAATCCCAAGCCTTGTTATTGTTCAGGACCTGAAATTTCAATCAATTGTATAAGTAATCTATAAAAAAGATATATTTTTGTTGATTTTATTTTATATATGCTATGCAGAAATTGATTAATGTGTTACTGGTTTTTTAATAAATTTAATATTAAGCTTTTACACTTAATCTATTGTTTAAAATAAAAAAAGTAATTTATTTCTTAGTGGATTTTTACCATTTATTTTATATTCAAAGCTCAAAAAATAGTTGATTCTTGTGTTTGTTTTTTGATCTTTTTTGGTGGATATGTTTACTTTTTAATCTCTTCTTGAATTGATTTTTTCGACGATTTCTTTTACACGCTTTCTGAAATGTTACTATATAACATTGTTTTAAAGGGTGTTGTATAAAAAAAGTTCACGATAATAAGCAAATCGAATTTAGTTAAGTTGATCGAAATTAGTGCGATATTTTGCATAAATTTTGTGCATTAATTTTTTGGTTCATAGTATTGATTAAAAAAGACCCAAAATAGTTCATAAGTTTTAAAGCAGAAAAAATAAAAAAATTTAATTAAAAGAAATGCCCATTCACAGACCATTAAAAGCCAGCTTTAAGAAATTTACGTACTTTTTATATTTCTTATTGACGTTTAAATAGAAATTTTACATTGAGTAAATAGATACTGCTGATGTCGCTAATTTATTTCCGACAAGGTGTTTTCTCATGTCGCTCTTTTCTAATTGGATAGAGGTATTACTTTATAATATTGTTTTTTATTAATATATTTTTATAAAAATGAAATGAAATTTTTATTGTAGAGATATTTTGATTTCAATATTAATGAGCTGTAAGGATGGGGAATATGGACTTGGCACAGCAATTGCTAAAGCTTAAGTAACACAATGTGTTTTATATACATAAATCGTGCATTCATTATGGGGGAGATCAAAATGATGAAATTTGCACTTAAGACCTTAGGTCTTGGTATCTTTGCAGCAGGCTCAACCATGGCTATGGCTGAACCTGCACCATCTTTTTATGGCATCACCGCGACCGGGAGTGTAGCGGCAACTACAGACTACCGTTTCCGCGGAGTTACTCAATCATCAAATAACCCAGCCATTCAAGGTGGTTTTACTTTTTCTCATAAATCAGGTGCTTATTTATCCCTCTGGGGTTCAAGTGTCGATTTTGGGGTAACTGGCAACTCAACAGAAACTGATGTCGCTTTAGGCTATACCAATACTTTAAAATTATCCGATAAGCTTGCACCTACCTATGATGTCGGCGTAATTCATTATGGTTACATTGGTTCTGGTCATAGTTTTGACCGTAATGGTATTGGCTATAATGGCAAAAATGGATTAGATTTTAATGAAGTTTACGGTAAATTAACTTTTGCTGATTCTTTATTTAAAGGGGATGCACTGAGTGTAGGTGTCAACTATTCAAATGACTACTGGGCTCATTCTAAGCAGTTCTGGTATTTTAATGTTGGTTATTCAGCGCCAATTGCAGACACAGGATTTACTGGACTTGCATCAGTTGGCTATAACAAATTCAAAAATAAAGAAGCTTTAGCTGTAGTGGCGGGTGGACCCGGTACAGATGACGGCTATATCGATTATAAAGTTGGTGTAAACCGTAATATTTTGGGTATTTTGGCTGAGCTAGATGTGGTTGGTACAGATGTCAGTACTTCTGGTATGACTGATGCTCAGAAAAAACCTTATGACGCTGGCTTAGTATTTAGTTTAACTAAAACTTTCTAAGTTTATGCTGAAAAAAGCGGGTTTATTGACCCGCTTTTTTTATTAGTGATGAGGAAGAAATATCTTCTATAAAATAAGAACTTTGAATGACCTTACTTTGAGCCAAATCGGCAATAGTCCGTGCTACTCGTAAAACACGATGATAAGCTCACTCTAATTGATCTTTATATTTTTGAATTTCTGAGACAAAGCTAACTAGAAAGGGTGTAATTTGTGACTTATATTGTTCAGTTTGTAGCATCTCAAGAATTTGTTCAGGAGATTTGCTAAGAAGAGAGAAGCGTAAAAATAAATCTTCAAAAAAATTGCTACTAACAGTCGACAGTACTCTTCTTAAAGAAACCAGCATATCGTCACCACGGCTGGATGCGTGAACCAAAACAATAGGCTTGTCTATGATTTCGGTGCGCGAAACCATCCAATCAATTGCATTTTTAAGACCGCCTGGAATACAACGAATATATTCAGGACTTGAGATGATAATGCCATCTGAGGCAGAAACAGACTTGATGAACTCTTCCACTACAGTAGGCGTTTTTTCTCCCTCATCATCTGGAGAAAAGATGGGAAGACTATTAATTTGATCGAAAACTGAAAAATCAATACTGGACGGTGCTGTCATTTACAGCAATAGAATAGAGTGGCATTATAGATAATCAATAGGTTGTCACTCTAATTTCACACAATTAAATTAGATTATTTACATAAATAGATAAGAGTGACTTGCAAAATTACATTAATAGGCGCGAGTGCCTGAATGGTGAAATTTTATGAAAAAATTGAGTGACGAATACTTACCTGTTAGAAAAGCTCAAACTGTTTATGGGAGTATTTCGGGAAATTATGCCTTTAGAGGTGAGAAAACCATATGGTTTGAATCGACCCTTGAGCGTGATTTCATACTTAAGCAAGAATTTAATAACAATGTGATTGATGTTATCGGTCAACCTGTAGTTATCCCCTACATCACTGAATTGGGTAATCAATCAACCTACACTCCTGACTTTTTAGTGCAGTTTTCAAGCTCGAATTGTGATGATTTTGAGGATTTTCCTGTACCAATGCTCATCGAAATTAAGCCTAAGAAAAAGCTTATTGAGGACTGGGATAAGTTAAAACCAAAATTTAGAGCAGCTCATCGTTTTGCTGCTGATAAAGGGTGGAAATTTAAGATTATCAGTGAAACAAGATTATATGATCAGTATTGGGAAAATATTAATTTCTTAAAAAAATTTAGACGCTCTCATGTAGATGCCGTTGATCAAAAATTATTACTCGATACTCTGCAAAAACTAGGTCAATCAACAATTAATCAGTTACCTGCTCATCTTTTTAAAGATAAAACCAATGTTTTAAAAGGGATTCACCAAGTTTGGGCATTAGTGGCAAAGCGAATGATTGCTTGTGACTTGTATTTCCCTTTAACGGCTGAAACAGTGATTTGGGTGAACCAAGATGATGCGTTTGTGAGGAGTATCTAAATGATTGAATCTAATGCTGTCAGTATTGATCGTAGTCGTATCACACTTAAACCCAATGTGGTTGTTGGTTATGAGGGAAAACCTTATAAGATTGTGAATGTTTTAAATGCCAATGACATTGTCATATCTAGTCTAGATTCCGTTCGTAGCTTACAGGTTAATGCTAAAAGTTTGACCGTTTTTGATGGGGAAAATACGCTAACTGAGAGTTTGAATAAGGGTGATCAGGATATAAGTAATGAAGCTTGGCAGATTGCTTTACAACGTTATGAGATTATTAAGCCATTGATTGAGTATTCAACGACTGAACTGGTCGAAAATAGGGCGAATGAATATGATGTGAATCGTTCAACATTGTGGAAATGGCTTAAAGATTATCGTGAAAATAATTCTCTAATGGCGTTGATTCCCAAAAAAAGAGGTTGGACAACTGAAAAATCAAGGTTGTCACCTCAAGTGAGCAATATCATTAAACAAGCTATCAATGATGAATATTTGAATGCGAAGAAACCCAGTATTTCCAAAACGATTGAAATTGTAAAAGCAGAGTGTTCACGACTTCAGCTTGAAGCACCGCATGAAAACTCTATTCGTAGAAGAATCGAGGCTTTAAATGATTATCAAGTCACGAAAGCACGTCTTGGATCAAAAGCTGCAATAGATAAATTTAAGGCTGCTGCGGGTTCATTTCCAAATGCTGATTACCCTTTGGCATATGTGCAGATTGATCATACTCCTCTAGATATTGAAATCGTGGATGACGAGTTCAGAGAAGCGATTGGAAAACCTCATTTAACCTTGGCAATAGATGTTTTCAGTCGGATGATAGTAGGGTATTACCTATCACTAGAAGCGCCAAGTACGACTTCAGTGGCGATGTGTATCGCATCTTGTATTTTGTCAAAAAAACGTAAGTTGATCGAACTAGATATTGATGCTGAATGGCAGGTCGAAGGGATCATGGATTCGGTACATACAGATAATGGCCCCGATTTTAGAACCAATCACATCAGTAAAGCTTGTCTAAAGTATGGGATTCATTGGGAATACCGACCAATTGGTGGGGCAAGGTTTGGCGGTCACATCGAGCGTATGCTTGGTATAGTCAATCTTGAAATGCATGTCTTGGATGGTACAACTTTTTCAAATGTACAGCAGCGTGGAACTTATAATTCCGCTAAACAAGCCTGTATGACATTAAAAGAGCTTGAATACTATATCGTGTATTGGATTACTAAAGTTTATCACCAGAAGAAGCATTCCGCTTTAGGAACATCCCCAATCGTTAAATGGGAAGAAGGTGTTTGGGGAACGAGGACGACAGCAGGTACAGGTTTGAAAGAACGTGTATCAGACGAAGATACCTTGTTTATTGATTTTCTACCTGAATTTGAAGCGACTATTCAGCGTACAGGGGTGCAAAAAGATAACTTATTCTATTTTGCCGACTGTTTAAGACAATGGGTTAATTCTATTGATCCAGAGGACAATAATCGAAAGCGTAAAAGAAAATTCTTGTTTAAGCGTGATCCGAGGGATATTTCACAGATTTGGTTTTATGAGCCATTTTCTAATACCTATTTTAAAGTACCCACTGCAAAGCGAGAGATACCACCGATTAGCTTATTTGAATATAAGCAGGTTCAGAACTATCTCAAAAGTGAGCGTCAGAATGTTCAGAATCAAGATGAGATTTACAAGGCGATTTTACATCTACGTGAACAGCTTAATCAGGCTCGAAGCTTGACTAGAAAGCAACGTCGCTCAAACCAAAGAAAAAAGGAAAATGAAAAAGCCATCACTCAGCTTTCCGAACAGAATCAGTCTAAAAAGGCTGTAGTTTCTGAAAGCATTCAGACAAGTGATGATTTGTGGAGTACTCCTTTAACTGCATTTGATGATTTGAGGTGATGTGATGGAAAAATATGAACATCTTGCAGAGCATGTACTTGAAATCATGCAATTAAGCGATAGTGAACGGATTGAGACATTATTTACTGATCGATGGATTGGCTATAAGAAAGCCATTACCATCATGAATACATTGACCGATATTTTGAATCGCCCTAGGAAACTAAGACCCGAATGCTTGTTGATTGTTGGCGACTCTAATATGGGCAAAACAACCATCATTCATGAGTTTGCTAGACAGTATTATACAAAAACCGTAAGTGATGCTGACATGGATTTATTGTCCGTGACCAAGCCTGTTTTACCGATACTTGCTCCAGCAAAAGCCAATGTTAAAGAACTCTATATTAATATTTTAAATCACTTCTTTGTGCCATTTCGGGCAAGTGATCCTGAAGCCAAATTAAGAAATCAAGCCGTACACTTGATGCGTAAGTATGAAACAAAAATGTTGATTATCGATGAAATTCATAATTGTCTGACAGGTTCAGCCAAATTGCTTCCCGAAGTCATGAATACGCTCAAGAACCTCAGTAATGAATTGAGTCTGAATATCGTAGGTGTCGGTACTCGTGAAGCAATCACCATACTGCATACTGATCCGCAATATGCCAGTCGCTTTGATGTGGTGAATTTACCCAAATGGGAACTCAATCAAGACTTTTTAAGACTATTAGTGAGCTATGTTCGACTATTGCCGTTAAAAAAACAGTCTAATCTTGCATCCAAAGAGATTGCTACGTTGATTTTTGAAGTGTCAGGTGGAAATTTGGGGGATTTAAATCGATTACTGGTGGAGTGTGCCAAAGAAGCCATTTTACAAGGTGATGAAGAAATTACCTATGACATCGTACATAAGTTTAAATGGCTTAAACCTACGGAGGGTTTAAGAAATATTAGAAATATAAATCTCAGCCTGAGTTAATTTTGCTAAATCATTATAGGGAGGTAGAGATGAGTCAACCTGAACAATGTTGGTATATCAGAACTCCCATTCAGCAAGGGGAAATATTTTCATCGTGGTTGATTCGTTCCGCCTTAGATGTAGGTTGCTCACCTATGGTTCTCATTGAGGCTTTATGGGGGAAATGGAGAGCTTTAACGATTGATTTAGACAAAGGAGTAGATGCAGACAGGTTCGATGCTCTGTTATCTCATAGTTTGGAGTCAAAACAGAATATACAGCAATCGATGTTGAGTAGCGTCGTTTCTCAGATACAGCCAAATTATGATCCAAATCAAAATATCCCTTGGGTTTTATCCTTGGGCACACGAAACCGCTCAAATACATCAGGTCGGCAAGTGTGTGTTGAATGCTTGAAAAGTCGTGAAAATCCGCCTTATTTGCGTTTAATGTGGCGTATGGGGTGGCATTGTAGTTGTGTTGAGCATCAGTTAAGTTTAATTGACCATTGTCCTGAATGTGGTGTGACGATCCAACCATTTAAAGCCGATATGGAACATGGTTGTTTAGCGATCTGTACGACATGTGGTTTTGATTTAAGGCGTTGTGAGGAAAACAAAAACATCAATTTAAATGCTTTAAACTTCCAAAATAAAGCAGAGCAAGTCTTAAAACAAAAATTTGGTTTTTATAATCAAACCCCTGTGACTTCTCAAGTATGGTTTGAAATTGCTCGTGCATGGCTCAGTGAGATCAGATTATTGGTCAATACGCCCAATAAAAATGTGATTCAATTATTTGAAAGTTTTGACGTAAACTTACATCTTCCAAATCCAATTACTCCTTTGGCATTTGAATATCTGAATACTGAGGAGCGAATAGTTTTGCTTTCAATATTGGATCAGATTATGGATATTCCAAGTAATTTACTAATACAGCGTTCAAAGGAATACGGAATTAGTCATGCAAACTTTTGGGATAAGCGTAAGAAGCTGCCTGTTCAGCTCCAACAGATGAAAGATTTAATGATTAAGCCTACAAGACATTATCCTGTCTCTCGTGCAGCAATAACTGTTACTAAGCCAAAATCTAAAGCAAGTGTACAACGTCAATGGTTAAATTTATTAAGAAGAAGCAATAATAGTGGAGCGAGGCATATTGACTGAAAATGTTATTGCACATGACTGTCATGGATGCAACCAGCCGGTTTCTTTCATAAAAAAACGATATAAAGGCAAGAAATATTGTTCGACTTGTTATGCTCGTATCTTTAAAAAACGATTATGCCCAAGTTGTGGTGACTTTGCCCGACTCCCTAGAGATGATGAACAAGCCATTTGCAATGAATGTATTAAGAAACAACCCTGTATTCGATGTAATCAGACAAATAAACCAATAGGTAAGCTGACCGAATATGGTGTGGTGTGTAATAGTTGTTCCGTGTATTTTAGACCCATTGAGCCTTGTGAACGGTGTGGTACGCCATCACAAAAAATGACCCGAATTTCACGATTTAATGATGATCTACGGGTATGTCCAAAATGTGCGACACGAGATTATGAGACATGCCCATCGTGCCAAAAACATCGCTTATTGGAGTCTGATGTATCAGGACAAAGAATGTGCAAAAAATGTAGAGATAAGCCTCAGAAATTCTGTAAAGCATGTCATTGTATGATTGCAGCAGGTTGTGCTGATTTATGCGATGATTGTTATTGGCATCAAAATTTATGGAATAAATTTGATCAAAATCAGAAAGTATTTGAGTCTAGTTACTTAAAACAGCAGTATGAAAACTATATAGGCTGGCTAGAAAAGAAAGTTGGATCACATAAAGCTGCATTATATATAAATAAACATACCCATTTCTTTATGAAAACCGAAATAGATTGGAACCAATCAGTGCCTACCCCAGAGCAGTTATTAGTAAAGTTACGAAGTAGTGGGCTTAGAAAATTTGAATTGGTGATGCAATGGCTTGAAGAGGTGCATGACATTCGAATAGATATGGATAACAAAAAAAGTTGTTCAGAACGAGATCAGATGGAAAAGCTTGTGCAACGTATTTTGCAACCATCTTTGGCTTATGATGTTGTACTGGAATACAAGAATAAATTAGAAGAAAAAATCAAACGAGGTGAGACTTCAATACGTTCAGCGAGGTTGGCTGTAAAGCCTGCTGTGGCATTGATGCTGTCAATCGGACAAGAGAATACACAATTACCTAATTTGGAACATATCAAGGCATATTTGGCTGAGTATTCAGGTCAAGCTGCTGCACTCACTGGATTCATTAACTTTTTAAATGAGAATTACGGTGCTTCCATTGATTATTTAAAATTGAAAAAATCTGATTTTTTAAAGACTAAACAAAAGAAAAAACTAGAAATGGCACTTGTTGCACTTACCCAAACTGATTTAAGTGACAGTGAACTTATTATAAGTTGGGTTAGAAATGGACTTAGATATTTTCACCAACTTCCTTACATTGATGCCCTAAAGATTAAAACGGAAATGATTACTGAGATCGAGGATGGTTTCACTGTTGTATTCAATGGACAGTCTTATTGGTTGCCGAATAATACAACTTAGAACAGTCCATTTTTAACGTAATCTGTATAAAAGTTCCTGTCTTTTTATCTTCATCCTTAAATTGAATCTTCATAGTATTGCCATTTTGATTAAGTATGGATTGTACAATTGCTAATCCCAGTCCAGAACCCTGCCCTTGTTGTGAGATACGGAAAAAAGGTGTAAATACTTGTTCTCGTAATTCGATTGGTATACCTATGCCTGTATCTATAATTTGTAGTAAAAGTCGTTGTTCTTGTTTTATTAGCTTTAACGATACATCTCCTTGGTTAGGTGTGTAACGAATGGCATTTTCCAATAAGTTTTTAACCAAGGCATTAAAATCAAAAGGATTGATTGCAACGTTCGAATTTAAAATGGGTATATCTAGTTCTATCTTAACGTTTTTGCTTTCAGCAATTGGTAGTAGGTCTTCTAACACATTACGTAATACTTGTGATATTTCATCAGGCGTAATGGTTTGTGGATGAGTGGTCTGAGCTTGTACCTGCGCGAAGGTCAATAGCTGTTTAGCCATATTCTGAGATCGATCAATGCCTTTTTTTAATGTATTTAAAGTTTGTTTGGCTTGGTTACTCAGTTCCTCAGGATTAAATTGCTCTGCTTGTAACCCAAGTGCAGTTAGAGGAGTTCTAAGCTCATGTGCGGCATTGGCTAGAAATTGTTGTTCTTTTTGGATTAGGGTACGCACACGCCCTAACAAATTGTTGATTGAATGAACAAAGGGCTGAATTTCCCTAGGCAAGCGGGTAACATTAATGCCATCCAACTCTGTGCTAATTTGGTTGTCTAATAACAGAGCAGTTTGCTCAATGGGTTCAATTGTTTGCTTGATAACTATTTTAATTAACATTAACAAACAGGGAATAAGCAATAAAAAAGGTAATAAAGAAACCAAAGATTGATATATGGCTGTATTGTTACGGTATTCTATTTCTTGCAATACTCTTAAATATTGGTTGGTGTTAATAGGCTTAATGTAAGCACGATAAGACGTGTGATTGAGCTCAATAGTTTGTAATCCAGTTGTTGGCATCGTAGTTTTTGGTAATACATCAATGATATTTAGAAAAACTGTTGCATCATCATCACTTAACGTCTGTGCTGCAATTTTTGGTTGTACTATTTGTGTGTTAAGCTTTAGATGAGCCATTTGCATTAACATGTCATCTTGTTGATGCATGGCTGATACATAACCAAAGATAAATGAAACAACACCTGACAAGCATGCAATAAGAGTAGCTGCAATAGTTAGTTGGCGAAATAATGTTAATTGAATAGATGGACTAGTTTTTATCATATAGGTTTAGCCACTCGCCATCCTAAACCACGCAGGTTTTGAATGATCTCTTTGCCTAGTTTTTTTCGTAAACCATGAATTAAAAATTCGATAGCATTACTTTCTACTTCATAGCCCCAACCATATATCCGAGTTTCCAATTCACCTCTAGACAAAATAGCACCTGGTTTAATTAAAAGCTGTTCAAGTAGAGCGTATTCTTTATTCGACAACATAAATTGGATGTTAGGCTGGTTATTAATAGTGACTTCACGGGTGCTACTATCTAATGTAATAATGCCGTTTGATAATATTGGGGCTGCTTTACCATTGTTACGCCGAATTAGTGCTCGCAATCGAGCCATGAGCTCAGGTACATAAAAAGGCTTAATCAAATAATCATCTGCTCCAGCATCTAAACCTATAATTCGGTCGTGTAATTGGTCTTTGGCTGTAATGATTAGTACGGGTAAATATTTTTCTTGTGAACGTAGCGTTCTCAGAACTTCAATACCATTCTTTAGAGGTAACCCTATATCTAAGAGCATAAGATCGTAATCGATAAATGACAAGGCACTTAAGGCTTTTTCACCATCTTGAACCCAATCTACAGCATAGCTTGCCTTCAATAAAGCATCTTGTATAGCTATACCAATCATTTCATCGTCTTCGACTAATAATATTCTCATTTTATTGACCTAAGACTGTAGAGAGTTGAATAATTGACATTCTTGCGAACGTATTATTGTTAATGATTTGGAACGTTAATAATTCCTGAAAGATCATAGTTTAGCCACCCAGAAAGAAACGTTTTATACATTTCAAGATGTATTTGATTAATTTCAAAAACTAAACCTGATCCAAAGGTTCTAATATCATATCAGCGAAATCAATGTGTTTTTGTTGCAGCACGTTGTTTAAATAAAATGAGGCATGCGACAATAAATATAATTAAAGTGAGAGATGCCGAGTAACGGCTAAGCTCTAAGCCTCCTTTAGCAATCGGTTTGTCTAAAAAATCACCTACGACCGCACCCAAAGGTCTAGTTAAAATAAATGCTAACCAAAATAGTACTGTTGATGAAATCTTAGTTTTGTAATGTGCAAGTGCAATAATGGCAAGCAATCCACCAAAGATAATTGCAGCACCGAGATAACCTAAACCCGCTGTATCAGCTGTCCAGTCACCTAGTGCAGTACCTAATGTTTGGGATAACATAATAGTTAACCAGTAGAATCCTTCAGCTTTAGGTGTAGTTAATGAGCTAATTGCAACAGTACCGCTTGATTTATACCAGCTCAATAAGCTTAGTGATAAGAGACCAAGCAGCAATAAACTTCCACCTGCATAGCCTATACCTAATGAGCGAGTTGCAAAATCGGCTAATGTCGTACCAACAGTTGTTGTCGCAATGATAGTTGTCCAGTACAACCATGGGTTAAATTTAGTAGTTTTAATTTGAGCTGTAACGAAGCCAATAAATAGGATTGCGAAAAGAGCTGTGCCTGCTAAATATCCAAGATTCATCGACATAGATACGGCATCACCTGCTGTTTCTCCTAAGGTCGTGGCTGCAATTTTAATAATCCAAAACAATAAAACAATCTCAGGAACTTTAGTTAAGCTAAGTTGGGTGCTCGATAGGGGGGGATTACTTGAGGTGATATTGTTCATCTTAGATACTCCATAAATATTAGAGCTAAACAAATGTACGTGTTTAGCGTAGATATTGCGATTGTTTTGCTTGATGATGGCTGTAAGCAACAGCAGTACAAATGCATCCTAAAAAGACGATACTTACAATGCTAGTACCTAAACCTAATCCACCGTTGCTAGTCGGTTGTGATAATAGATCTCCCAAAGCGGCTCCTAGGGGTCTTGTTAAAATATAAGCCAACCAAAACCACAACACGCTGTACTTTTTGTTAGCAAAAAATGCTAGAGCAATGCTCGAAATGATCCCACTAAACAGCAAGGTAGCGTTTAAATAACCTAAATTAAATGATTCAGCCACAAGGTCACCAACAGCAGTTCCCAAGGCAAAAGTAAATAAAATCACTATCCAGTAATACATTTCACGTTTGGGTGTATTTATATGATGAATAGATAAAGTTTTTTCAGAGCGATACCATACCCAAAATGCTCCGATCATGGTGACACTAAAGACGAGGGTAGATACAATAAGCGGAACACCAAATTGGTCAGTTAACAAATCGGTTGTTAGTGTGCCAAACACACTAATTAAGAGTACATTGAGCCAATACAACCAATGTTTTTGAGTAGTTGATGTGATTTCAAAGAATAAGGCGAATAATAATAATAAGCCTGTAATAAGTGCTGTAACAGGCAAGCCTAAATGAAAATTAAATGCAAGATAATCTGCACCCGTTTCACCGACAGTTGTAGACATCATTTTGATGAGCCAAAAGATCAATGTGACTTGCGGAACTTTATTCATTAAATAGTGTAGTTTTTTTTGCACGGTATTAGTCCTATTACAGATAATTAAGATAATTGTGAACTAGGTAAACTTAGCTAATACTTAGGAATTTAAAGTCAATTTTTATAAACTTTAGTCGGATAAAATTAATTATTTTTAATCTTAGATTTAAAAATAAGGGGTTGTACTAGATAAGGTTTAAATTTCGATCCAAAATCTCAAATTTTTCAGTTTTTTGTTGGGAGGTTTTTATCTAAATAATTTGATAAATCAATATATTTTAATTCTTTATTTCATTAAAATTCAAACAGTTGTAATCTATGTTTTATAAGGTTTAGCTAATTTAAAAATCGCGTAGAAGTATACTTTCGCAAGAGCTCTACTATTTAGTTTAGATAAACTATAAACTTCCTATTTTCTGGGATTATTTTCTTTAGTTAAATTCTGTGGTACCTTTTTTTTGTTCATAAGGGGTTCATGTCTATGTGAGAGAGATGATTTATCTGAGTGATTTTGATCAGTAATTTTACTTAACTCACTATCATCAAGGACATGCATCGTTATAGTTGAAGCAGGTTTAGCCCAGCTTAGAAACTAATTAATACATAGGATATAAGTATAATAAAGTTGTTTTTAACCCATAAAGTCATAGCGTGATCCTTTATTATTCAATACCGACTACAGTGGTGATATAACCAGTGGCTAAAAGAATTGATAGACCTAATGACATCTCAAATAAAATGGCATAGCCCAATTGTTTCGCAAATTTCGGGTTTTGTAAGCGAGGTGTGAAATACCATTTGTTAAAGGCTGCTAACAATAAAATACTTAGGACAAATAATATTTTAATAATAAATCCATGCCCATAAGGTGTATTGATTAGAGTATTAAAATCTTTAAAGAGTAATAAAGCAATACTAAGACCACAAGCGATGAGTATTCCTACAATAAAGGCTGCTATTTGCCCAAATAGATGCATACGTTCTTTAAGTGGTAAGCCATTAATTTTTTTGCTTGTTTTCCATAATGGATAAAGCGACCCCATCCATAAGGACATTACAAGTACATGTATTGATAACAAAGCTTGAGCGAATAAGGGTAAATTCGTGACGTGTCCGAGTTGTGAAAAACTTAAAA
Source organism: Acinetobacter sp. 161(2023) (assembly GCF_037027805.1). Classification (NCBI taxonomy): domain Bacteria; kingdom Pseudomonadati; phylum Pseudomonadota; class Gammaproteobacteria; order Moraxellales; family Moraxellaceae; genus Acinetobacter; species Acinetobacter sp. 161(2023). Next base: position 39,727 of record NZ_JAZEYD010000016.1, read on the forward strand.
CGATTGGTGTGAGCAGTATGGTAAAGATTGCTCCTTCAGTTTTGGAAATATCAATCGTCCCTTTACTAAGTTTGACTATCATAAATATGAGTAAAAGTGCAAAACTGATTGATCGAATGATATAGACATGTCCAGTAGGAGTATTGACTAGTATATTTATATAGTTGCTATCCCACATACCTGAAAGGCCAGTGTTGGCAAAACTTCCTATAAGAATGAAGAAGCCGAGAACACTTGAAAAAAGACCTAATCCTGTACCAATAGTTATGTATTTGAGAATAGTTCCCTTTATTTCAACATAACGTCCAAGTAAGAAATAGCAGAAAGCACCACCTATAATAAATGCAATCCCTAAATATAAAATGACTTTAACAAGCCATGATGCATATATCCAAGATTCAGGAATCATAATTTTCTCCATCGTAATAGCAACATGCCAGCAGTTCGCTGGCATGTTGCTATTAGCACTTGATTTTTATTTTGCTGATTTAATGGTGAAATTATATTCGCCATTCATGTTGTGGCCATCCGCTCCCATTGTGGTCCACACGACTGTATATTTTCCTTTTTTTAGTTTAGGTGCAGCGACGTCAAATGATTTTTTCATATCATGAGTTATTTTATAATTTAAAGGAATGTCCTTACGTTGTGCATCAAGCAACTTGACGTTCATTAACATAACTTTTTCACCAAAATTCAAAGTTATATTTTTCGGTTGGCTAGCTACAGATGCATTAATAGCAGGTGTCGCACTTTCAAGTTTCACGTGTGCAAATGCACTTGAAGCAGTAACAATCAGTGTTGCACCTACGAGAGTGTTACGTAGAGCTGACATTTTATTTTTGAAAATTTTCATTTCTTCATCCTCTTTAAACTAATCTTGGGCTCAGTAATGACCAAATGAAATGCATTCATGGATCACCTGATCATCACTTGTCTTATGCTTATTATTAAAGAATGAGAGAAACATCCCGATGACTTCAAAATTACATTTTTGTCATTTTAAAAATTAAAAAACCGCAAGTGATACACTGACTTTAAATAAAACAATGATCATTAAATAAACTAATAAGAGGGAGTCTATTTCCATCTTAATGAAATTATTAATTTAAAAAATTAAATGTGAAGGAGGCTTTTATGGATCATCACCATCGTGAAAACAAAGTATTCAATAACTAGTTACTCTCTCCTATGATTGCTGCATTAGCAATGAGCCTAAGCTCTGCATTGGTAATTGGTATGCCTTACGATTACGTCATCAAAAATAATCACGACTTACCACTCATTAGAATGAGTGCTTAATAACCGAGATATCACTAATTTTTAAAGATAATTTTAAAAGAAATATGTCCCTCGTTATAAGTCGCTTGAATGGAAGCTCCATGCACATCAAGAATAGATTTGGTAATTGCTAAACCAAGGCCAGTACCTTCTTCAACTCTCTGTCTAGATACATCTGTTCGATAAAAACGATCGAATAACCGATTAAGTTGTTCTGATGATAGTGGGGAGCTTTCATTTTCAATGATGAATGTTGTTGTATCAAAGTTTTGTTGGCATGTGATTTTGATGACCGAATCTGATTTGCCATATTTAATTGCATTCGATAACAAGTTACTCAAAGCGCGGCGTAGCATTAAAGGATCACCTTTTATACTACCTGAACCACTCTGTTCTAGTGACATTCCCTTTTCAGCAGCGATAGCATCATAAAAATCAAATAATGCTGAAACTTCTTTAACTAAATTAACCTGTTGTAGGTTAGGTAAATGTAGACCATGTTCTGCTTTTGCCAAAAATAGCATATCAGAGACCATGCGAGCTAAATGCTCAAACTCTTCTAAATTTGAAAATAGAACTTCCTGATAAGTATTAATATTTCGACTACGAGATAAACATACTTGAGTTTGAGTCATCAAATTGTTAATAGGTGTTCTTATTTCATGAGCAAGATCAGATGAAAAATCTGAAAGTTTTTCTACTGCGGCTTCTAGCCGATCTAACATATCATTAAAAGCGACAGCCAGTGATTTAAGTTCGGTTGGAGTATTTTCGACTTCTAAACGTTCAGAAAGATGTTGGGCTGAGATACCCTCTGCTACTTTTGCCATTTGTTGTACTGGACGTAGCCCTCGCCATGCTGCGAACCACCCTAAGAACATTAAACAAATTGTACCCACAAATCCAATGTATAAAAGTTGACGTCTAAAGTCATTTAAGAAATGTAGATGCTCAGAGGTATCGATTCCAACAATAATCTGAGCTGATATAAACGAGTCATTATGATCAAAAGTCTTTTTATAAATTAAGCCACGATAAGTCTTATTTTTAATTTTCCATTCAAGCCATGGATCTTGTTTTGATTTGTTGAGTGCTTGGGGATGAATTACTGATGGTGCTGAGCTAAAAATAACTTGACCTGTTGGACGTTCAATCTGAACAATCAGATCGTGATGTCCAATTAAGGCATCTTTTAAATATAAATTTAGTTCTTGAGAGTTAGATGGGTTCTGTTCAAGTAGATTCTCTATAAGTTGAATTTTGCCTTCTAATTGAGTTCGGTCTTGAGCTTCAAAATGATGCATTACGAGCTTGTGAATAACCAACCCCATAATCATTAAGATGATAACAGTAGAAAGAGAAAAGATGATTGCTATACGAAAGCTGATTGCATTAAACAATTTACGAGTCATCTTCTACCTCTAAAACATACCCCATTCCACGTATGTTCTGTATCAGCTTTGGGCTAAAATTACTGTCAATTTTACTGCGCAAACGTTTGATAGCGACTTCTACAACGTTGGTATCACTATCAAAATTCATGTCCCATATTTGAGAGGCAATGAGCGTACGAGGTAATATCTCACCACGTCTACGCATAAATAATTCCATCAGCGCGAATTCTTTAGCTGTTAAGTCAATACGTTGCCCAGCGCGAGTGACGCGGCGTTTACGAAGATCAAGTTCAAGATCAGCAATTGTAATAAGGTTACTATCTTCTTTTTGTTGTCCCCGTCGGAGTAAGCTTTTAATTCGTGCTAATAACTCAGCAAAAGCAAAAGGCTTGACTAGATAATCATCAGCACCTAAATCCAAGCCTTTCACACGATCTTCAATTTGATCACGTGCTGAAAGAAAAAGAATAGGCATAGTTTTGCCACTTTTTCGGATATCATAAATGATATCCCAACCATCTAGCTTTGGAAGCATCACATCTAAAATGATGAGGTCATATTCTTCGGAAAGCGCTTGATGTTTACCAGATAATCCATCTGTGACCCAATCCGTTATATACCCAGCTTCAGATAGACCTTGTTTAAGGTAGTCACCGGTTTTTTGTTCATCTTCAACTAGTAAGATTCTCATTGATAAAAATCCCATATCACTCATTAAGAACATAATAACGTTATAAATACGTGATTCGTTGTAGATTACAAAAATGTCATTTTCATGTCACATAGATGTTTAGTGAAGGCCTTTAAGGTATTTACATAAAGTTAATTTTTGGAGCAAAACATGAAAACTCTATTCCGTCGTAGCTTAACTACACTTTTGTGTATTGGAACTTTAATTGCAGGAACTCAGTCTTGGGCAGCCGATGCTAAACAGGGAACCACTGTAGTCACTGAAACTAAAGCGGACTCAAAAATGTCAGAGAAATGCCAAAAACCTTGTAATATGAAGAATGATGAGAAAACCCAACAGGATCATAGTCAGCATGAGCATGGCAATATGGCTGATATGTCTCAGATGGATCACTCTAAGATGATGAATATGGATCAGTCTAAAATGGGTAATATGGATCATTCAAATATGATGAACATGGACCACTCAAAGATGAACATGTCAAATACATCAAATAAATAACAAATACGATAAATGAAAGATTGGGGAGATTAAAGCGAATAATTGGTTTGCTTGAGCTCCCCATCTTTATATTAGATAGGTGAAATAAATGTCTAAAAAATTAAGTCATGTCCTTTTAATAGGAGTAGGTTTATTTTCATCAACTTGGGTTGTGGCAGCGGTTAAAGAATATGATTTAACAATCGCTGAGCAAACGGTGAATATCACAGGTAAGCCTTTAAAACGAATTACGGTCAACGGGAAATTTGTTGCACCTCTTCTTGAATTTGAGGAAGGTGATGATGCTATTATTCGTGTCCATAACAAGCTAAAAAAACAAGATTCTTCTATTCATTGGCACGGGTTAATTCTACCGGGCATCATGGATGGCGTACCCGGATTTAATCAGTTTGACGGTATTGCCCCTAATAAGACCTACGAATATAAGTTTAAGGTTCGCCAAAATGGTACTTATTGGTATCACTCGCATAGCAAAGGGCAAGAACAAGATGGTTTGTATGGTCCCCTAGTTATTTATCCAAAGGATAAAGCGCCTTTAACAGCAGGAGAAAAGGTTGGTAGAGACTACGTAGTCTTACTCTCTGACTTTCATAATTCTACTAGTGGTCAGATTATGAAGAATCTCAAGAAAGAAGCTGATTATTACCAAAATCAAAGAGAAACAGTATTTGATGTCTTCAAGCAAGTTAAACGTGATGGTGTGAAGGCAACTTGGCAAGATCGTTCGATGTGGAATCAGATGCGAATGCTTAAGACCGATATGTCTGATGTGACAAAATATACTTTTTTGATGAATGGTAAGACTCCAGAACAAAATTGGACTGGTAATTTTAAGGCGGGTGAAAAAGTACGTCTTCGGTTTATTAATGCTTCAGCAATGTCATTCTTTGACGTCAGAATCCCTAACTTGAAAATGACGGTAGTCAGTGCAGATGGGCAACCAGTGAAACCTGTTCCAGTTGATGAGTTCAGAATAGGAACGGCTGAAACGTATGATGTTATTGTAGAACCCAAACAATCGAATTATCAAATTGAAGCAGAATCAATTGATAGGAGTGGTTTTTCAGTTGGTTCCTTACATGATGAGAATACTCCTCCAATAAATCAAATCAAAATGCCGAAGTCACGTCCTCGTTCTTTATTAACTATGGAAGATATGGGGATGGGGCATGATATGTCTTCTATGGTGGGCATGAATCACGACATGTCTTCAATGAAAGGCAGCTCAAAAGATCAGCCAATGTCTGGAATGAACCATGACATGTCTTCAATGAAAGGTATGGATCACGATATGTCGTCTATGACAGGTAGCTCAAAAGATCAGCCAATGTCTGGAATGAACCATGACATGTCTTCAATGAAAGGTATGGATCACGATATGTCGTCTATGACAGGCAGCTCAAAAGATCAGCCAATGTCTGGAATGAACCATGACATGTCTTCAATGAAAGGTATGGATCACGATATGTCGTCTTTGACAGGCAACTCAAAAGATCAGCCAATGTCTGGAATGAACCATGACATGTCTTCAATGAAAGGCATGGACCACAATATGTCGTCTATGGCAGGCAGCTCAAAAGATCAGTCAATGTCTGGAATGAACCATGGCATGCAAATGAGTGCATCTACACAAGAGAAAAATAGTGATGTTGTATATGGCTGGGCAAATGCTTCAACACCTGTTGGTCAAAAAGCACTTCAATATAGTGACTTACAATCTTTAAATCCTCAACCAGATACTCGTGCCCCAGAACGTGAAATGGAAATCCGTCTTGGTGGGAACATGGAGCGCTATATTTGGACAATTAATGGTAAGAAGTTTAATGAAACAGAACCATTCAAAGTGAAATACGGGGAACGTATACGCTTGAAATTTGTGAATGACAGTATGATGGCTCACCCAATGCACTTGCACGGTATGTTTATGCAGCTTGAAAATGGTCAAGATCCAAGTAATATGCCGAATAAACATACTATCATTGTGCCACCGGGGAAAACAGTTACAACTTTACTTACTGCTGATGAATTAGGTGAATGGGCTATCCACTGCCATTTGTTATATCACATGGCAGCTGGAATGATGAACAAACTCATTGTGGCAAATGTAGATAGCAATGATGATGATAAGAAAAGTATCGTTGCCCAACCTCAAACTAGCCATGAGGGAGTGAATCAACATGCACATCACTAAACAGTTATATTCAAAAACAATTTTATCTGTTGCTTTATTTAGTTTAGCGGGTATGGCATTTGCGAATGATAATTCGACTGAGAATTTAAATAAGAGTACGTCAAGTATGAATGTGCTTTTAAGAGAATCAGGCGGATTAGGCTATGTTGAACGTAATACTGATCAAAAGTCTTCAAACAGCAAAGAACTTGAAACTTTAGCTTTTAGCCAAAATCATAATAAACATTTGAACGAGCATGGTGGGCAAATCTATCAAACAACTAAATTTTCCAATGAGTGGATAGTTGATAAAGATGGTAAGGGCAGTTTAGGTTCGAGTTTCGAAACATTGATTGGAACAGATGAAAATCGAATGTTTGTTGAAGCTAATATGAATAAAGCGGAGAGTAATGATCCCAAATATGATGTATCAGCTCTTTACAGTAGAAATGTTGCACCATTTTGGGATGTACAAGCTGGGGTAAGGTATAGTGAGGACAAAAATAACCGTAATAGTAATCGCATTGATGGCGTTATTGGATTATTAGGTCTCGCTCCTTATTTCTTTGAGACAAAAGCTTACATTTATGGTGGTGAAAATAATTTTTGGGGAGCCAGTTTTGAGTTTGATCGAGATCTATTACTCACTCAAAAGCTAATTACTCAGCCATATATTGCAGCAGATATTGTGCTTAATGATAATTCTGATTTTGCTGCAAAGTCAGGTTTGTCTGAGTTAAAGACAGGTATAAAAACTCGTTACGAGATTAATAAGCGTATCAGACCATTTGTTGATGTCGCTTATCAATATGAAAAAGGGCAGAAATTAACAACTTTTCAAGAAGCTACAAATTCTGAAAAGGGGTGGTTATATGGAGTAGGTATTGAGTTAGTCTTTTAGTTCTTATTTGGTCAACCAACAGGAATAAATAATTATTAGCCTTTCTATTCCTGTTGTTAATACGATGATTTTTAAATATACCTTTATAAAATATTTGACTTTGTATTACCTAAAGTTAAGAGCAGTTTCTTAAATCGATTTTTCCACTCATCTGGTGTTGAGTATAAATGTTTTATTGCAATCATTTTATGAATGAAACTATCACAGTAGAGTGCCCATTTTTTTATTCCCTTGGCACCTTCTAGTTCAATGCAGATTTTTTTAATTTGTTCACTTGTTAACTTATGCTGAGTAAAAATAAGAAAAGCACAAAATGCTTCATGATTTTTATTTTTATGTATATCGATGAGATAGGAAAAACTATTTTGATCTTTTAAATCTAGTTGTAAGAACAATAATTTTCGCCCTTTATCATAATCAATCCATGAGGGGTGCTTGGGTTCACGCACAAGTTTTTTGATTTGAAGCAAATTAATACTCGCTATCATTTCACCATGTTCATTAATTGCAGAAATATGTTCTAGAGGAGAGTCCATTTCTGAGGCAAGTTCTTGGAGAGATTGGATAATATATTCAATGTCAAAACGTTCATCTCTGCTAGGTGGTGTATCTGTCGTTTCAGATTTTTTGATCTTAGTATTTTGATTACCATAGGGTTCATCAGAAGATGTTTCAACCTCTTCTGATTTATCTGAATAAGGTTGATTAGATGCTCCGACTTCAATTGGATCATTGATTGGTTCATTAAAAGAATACTTCAGAATACCTTGTGTATTTCCAGTTTCCACCTCAGAACGCTTACGATATTCACCGCTTGTTTTTGATGGTGGTTTTTGAGTATTGATGTGCTCATTCTTATTTTGACTTTTTTCACGAGGTCGAGGGTTTTTCTCATCAGGCTTTGAAATTGTATTGGTCAGGTCTTTGTTGACATCAATCATGTGATCGTTAATAGGATCAAATTTTTTCACTCTAGTGATAAAAAACCGTGTCTTATTGTCATCTAGCCAAATTCCTTCTGCTTCAAGGAAAAGCTTTGTGGGATGTGGCGGAAATACAATTGGATATCGTGTGCCTGTGGCATGCTGAAGATGATTAAACTCAGTAATCTCCATACTTCTTTGGATTTTATCAACTATCGTCTGAACATGCTGATTTAAGGCTAGATTAGCAAGAAAAATAATTGCAGTCTCACCAATATCTTCATATGGCTTTCTGATTTTAATTTTATATTCAACATTATCGTCCACAATTTCTGTTGTATAAGATTCTAAAAAACGATTAATGATGGATTGACTCGAAGTTCCTAATAAAAGTCCCCTAATATCCTTCCGATTGACGAATAAGCTATGCAAAATATGAATTGATGATGTGATGACTTGAGTTCCATCATTGGAATGCATTAGGCAATGATTCACTTTACGATATGAATCATTGGTGTATTTAGTGAATGGATAGCCTTGTAGAACATAATCAACTTTATTGGGGAGAAAATAGTTTTTTAATGGAATGTAGAACTCTGACGTATTGGGGATTCTGTCCGTAAGTTTTATATTCTTAGGTTTATTATTGGTGAAGTCGAAAGAAAATCGTTTTGTAATGAGTTTTCCTGAAAATCGATAGGATTGATCGGTTAAAACATTTCCATCCCAAATACTGCCATGTTGAACAGCATCAAGATCAAGTACGGGAACAAGGAATGTTGAGCACTTATCTAAAAACAACCATTGATCACTTTTTCTAATCTCAATTAATAACACTTCAACAAAAGGATTAGTTGAGTCGTTATCTTCATTTCGAACAAGTCCACCATATCTATAAACCACTCGACTAATATTATCATTTGGGAAGCAATCAATAGTCGTTATTTTGTCATTATTAACAGGCATATATCTTTACAAAATGAAAAATTAAAGCTTATAGATAATATACTTTTTATTCTTGCTCTAGTTTATTTGTGTAAACTCTGATTTATTTGTGGAACTGACAGCCGCCCCCAACGAGTGCAATTGCTGATGCTGTATGATGGGGCGCTCGAAATGGTCGTTGACCAAAAGTATGTGATGTATTTGAAATAGAGTAAATACTCGCAACTTCAAGCGTTTCTTGATTAGTCAGAGGCGGTAAAATTGAAGGAAGCCTTGAGGCGAGTAAAGTCTTACCTGTTCCGGGTGGGCCTCTAAAAAGTAAAGAATGCCCCCCAGCGGCAGCAATTTCGAGCGCACGACGTGGTCGTAGTTGACCTTTTACATCTGCAAGATCAAATTTATAAGGCATTTGGTTTGAAGTGGTCGTAGGCTCAACCGAAGATAGAGACTTTGTGCCCAGGAAGTGTTCACAGACTTCTTTTAAATGGCTCACTGGATAACATTTAAAGTCAGGTAAATGGCTAATATCCTGACTATTATCAAACGGTAAAAGCATTTTATGCTTAGCCTGTTGACAAGCCATTGCCAAAGTTAAAGTACCTGACACTGGCCTTACATGGCCATCAAGTGCTAACTCTCCAATAAATTCAAAATCTTCGGCACAGTTTTCTGGGAGCTGACCAGAGGCAATTAAAATACCGATAGCAATTGGTAAATCCAGACGTGACCCATCTTTGGGCAAATCTGCTGGTGCAAGATTAATGGTCAGGCGTTTAGTCGGGAATTGAAATCCACTGTTAATAATTGCTGAGCGAACTCGGTCTTTACTTTCTCTTACGGCCGCTTCAGCTAGTCCTACAATGGTAAGAGAAGGTAAGCCTTGACTCACATGGACCTCTACTTCAATGAGAGGTGCATGTAAACCCAAAAGTCCCCGTGTATAAATTTTAGAAAAAGACATCTTATTGTTCCATTATGGTGCTTCATTTTTAATCGTTGTAAAGTATAAGTGCGCTACATTGGTGCTTATTTTTTATTCTTTAAAGTTTCTTCTAATAGACCCACTTGTTTCTGTAGCTCTGCTAAACGTTGGTTGGCAGATTGAAGTGCGGTCTTTTGACGGTCAATCTCTTGTTTGGAAACAAGGTCTAACTTTTCGACTGCTTCATTTAATAATGCACGTAAATTTTTTTCCAAATCTTTTTTAGGCTCATCAATTTGTTCCAAAATGGCCTGTAATAAAGTTTCTAGCATGAAATATCCAAAGTGTTGTATTACCTTATGCTTTACAGTTTACCACTGCTTGAACGTGGGATATAGGTTTCAATTCTTTTACTATAAATAGAACATTAAATCAGCATGTAACCATACTGAAAATTCATTTTATTTTTAATAGCTCATCTACATCTTGATCACTAAATAGGTTATAAAGAAAGTTCATGCAATAGATTCATTTCCCTCAACCTTTGAAATATTGGCATGAAAATTGAACATAAAACCTTACTGGTGAAAAGAAGCCGAAGGAAACAAACATGAAGCTTGTAACTGCAATTGTAAAACCGTTTAAATTGGATGATGTGCGTGAAGCGCTCTCTGACATTGGTGTACAAGGGATTACCGTAACTGAAGTTAAAGGTTTTGGTCGTCAAAAAGGACATACAGAACTCTACCGTGGCGCGGAGTATGTGGTTGATTTCTTACCTAAAGTAAAAATCGAAATTGCGATTAGTGATGAAATGGTCGATGCGGTAATTGAATCAATTACACGTGTGGCAAGCACTGGAAAAATCGGCGATGGTAAGATTTTTGTGACTAACCTGGAACAAGTAATCCGTATCCGTACGGGTGAAACTGGACCAGATGCTGTCTAATTGGCACAAAGCTTGCTGAGTAGAAAATAACTCGCAAATGAGGTTGGGGGACACGAATGAAAAAAATGCTTATGGCGCTGAGTCTAACAGGCGCACTTTTAGGTGGTACTGCCGCTTGGGCAGAAGAGACTGTAACAACACCGACATCTGAGGTTACAGCAACATCAACGTCTGCAGCTCCTGCAACGACTGCAGCAGCACCAGCCGCCGCAGTAACTCCGGCAGCTCCAGCACCAACACCAAAACTCGATACAGGCGATACATCTTGGATTTTAGTTTCAACAGCTTTGGTACTGTTGATGACGATTCCTGGTTTGGCATTGTTCTACGGCGGTATGGTTCGTAAGAAAAATGTCTTAAGTACCATGATGTTCAGCCTTTCTGCTGCAATTTTGGTAAGTTTAATCTGGGTGATTGCTGGTTATTCAATCGCGTTCTCTGGCACAGGTGCATACTTTGGTGACTTGTCTAAGGCAATGCTCAATGGCGTAGGCTTTAATGCACTAAGCGGAACAATTCCTGAAAGCTTATTTGTTATTTTCCAAATGACTTTTGCCATCATTACTGTCGCAATTTTGAGTGGTTCGATTGCTGACCGTATGAAATATTCAGCTTTCATGGCATTCATTACGATTTGGGTACTTGTTGTTTATGCGCCAATTACTCACTGGGTTTGGGCAACAGATGGTTGGTTGTTTAAAGCAGGCGCATTAGATTTCGCTGGTGGTACGGTTGTACATATTAACTCAGGTGTTGCAGGTCTAGTTGCTGCTTACATGCTTGGAAAACGTATTGGCCTTGGCCGTGAATCTATGGCTCCACATAACTTGACTCTAACTGTCGTCGGTGCAAGTTTACTTTGGGTGGGTTGGTTTGGCTTCAATGGTGGTAGTGCATTAGGTGCTGGTGCTCGTGCAAGCATGGCGATTTTAGTGACTCAAGTTGCTGCCGCTGCTGCTGCATTATCATGGTTAGTTGTTGAACGCATGATTCGTGGTAAAGCATCTGTATTAGGTGGTGCTTCTGGTGCTGTCGCTGGTTTGGTTGTGATTACGCCAGCAGCAGGTTTTGTCGGCGTAGGCGGTGCTTTAGTCATGGGCCTTATTGGTGGCGTAGTGTGCTTCTGGGGTATTACTGCACTTAAACGTTTACTTAAAGCCGATGATGCTTTGGATGCCTTTGGTTTACATGCAGTAGGCGGTATTGTCGGTGCGATTTTAACTGGCGTATTTTACAGTGATGAAATTATCAAAGCAGCCAGCGTGACTTTAGCTCCAACATTTGCTGGTCAATTATGGGTACAAGTTGAAGGCGTATTGGCAACTATGATTTACAGTGGTGTTGCTACTTTTGTAATTCTTAAAGTGATTGATCTTGTGATTGGTATCCGTGTTAACGCTGATGATGAGCGCATGGGTCTGGATTTGAGCCAACATGGCGAACGCATAGAATAATTCGTAATATATTCCAATGAAAAAAACAGTCTTCGGACTGTTTTTTTGTCTTATAGAATGCTGGTTCTGTAAGTGTAGAAATTTTGCTACACTAGGTCAAAGTAATCGACCCTATAAATCCGCTATGCATTGTCCATTTTGCAACGCCGCAGATAGTAAAGTCATCGATTCACGTTTAGCCGCCGAAGGCTGTCAGATTCGTCGACGTCGTGAGTGTGTAAGTTGCGGTGAACGTTTTACCACTTTTGAAAGCTATGAAGTGGTAATGCCTCGTGTGATCAAATCGAATGGAAAAAATGAACCTTTCGATGAGGCCAAGCTACGCCGTTCGTTAATGCATGCTTTGCAAAAACGTCCGGTCACTCAAGAACAGATCGAAACTGTTTTAAGTGATATTCAATTGCAGATTCGCCGTTTAGGTGAGCGTGACGTGAAGTCTCGAACAATTGGTGAGGTCGTTATGCAATCCCTATTTGCACTTGACCATGTCGCTTATGTCCGATTTGCTTCTGTTTATCAAGACTTTCAGGATGTTGAAGCTTTTCGCCGTCAAATTGAGCAAATGCAGCAACGTGAACAATAATTATTTGAGATTTTTATGTCTGAGTTGAAAAAAGATCAATATTGGATGCAGCAAGCTATTGAACTTGCCAAACGAGGTCTATATTCGACTAAGCCTAATCCAAATGTTGGTTGTGTCATTGTCAAAGATGATCAGTTAATTGGTGAGGGCTTTCATCCTAAAGCAGGTCAACCGCACGCAGAGGTTTTTGCCTTACGTCAGGCAGCTGAGCAGGCTCAAGGTGCAACAGCCTATGTGACGCTTGAGCCATGTGCACATTATGGGAGAACTCCTCCTTGTGCCGAAGCACTGGTTAAGGCACAGGTTAAAAAGGTGGTTGTGGCATGTCCTGATCCAAACCCACTTGTTGCGGGTAAGGGGGTTCAGATTCTGAAAAATGCCGGAATTGAAGTAGAAGTTGGCATTTGTGAAGATTTGGCAGAAAAATTAAACCAAGGTTTTTTAAAGGCGATGTCTACGGGCATGCCTTATGTACGCTTAAAAGTAGCTTCAAGCCTAGATGGGCGTACTGCAATGGCATCTGGTGAATCGAAGTGGATTACCGGTGCAGTTGCACGTCAAGATGTCCAGCATTGGCGTGCCATTTCAGGAGCAGTGATTACAGGTATTGAAACTGTGATTGCAGATGACTGTCAGCTTAATGTACGAAGTCTGGACAGTGTTGATATTGAGACAATTGCACAGCCAAAACGGATTATTTTAGACCGCCAAGGTCGTCTGCCGCTTGCTGCTAAAATTTTAGAAAATCCTGAAACTGTGATGGTGATGGGGCCATATCGTCAAGAACTTGCCGATTTAGGCGTGATACAATTAGAAATTCAGCCTTTAAAAATGCTGTTACAGATCCTCTCTAAGCAACATCAAATTTATGATGTGTTGGTGGAAGCCGGTGCGACCTTATCTACTGCCTTTTTACAAGAAGGTTTGGTCGATGAATTGATCATTTATATTGCCCCGACATTCTTGGGGAAAAGTGCAAGAGCCATGTTCAATGCAGAGTTTGAATATATGGCACAACAACTTCGTTTTACACTTCTTGATGTGACACAACTTGATCAAGATATACGCTTAAGGTTAATCCCTACGCAAGAGAAAGTATGAATCCAGAGTCTTCGGTTTATCACAAACGTCGTCATGCGGCCCGTACGACAGACGAATATCTTTTCCATCAGCTTGTTCCTTACTTGGGTAATAAGCGCCGATTGCTCCATCTAATTTTAGAAGCCCTTGAAATTACAGGGACGCTGAATAGCAAGAAAAAGAATCCTCCGATTTTTGCCGATTTCTTTGCCGGCAGTGGTGTCGTATCTCGTTTGGCGCGTCAAAATGGTTACCGTGTGATTGCAAATGACTGGGAACCTTATAGCCATGCATTAAATCATGCGATTTTAGCTTGTACCGATGCACCTGCTTTTAAAGAGTTGGGTGGTTATCAGAAGGCAATCGATTATTTAAATCGCTTACCTGAAGTTAAAGGCTGGGTAACGCATAACCTTTGCCCACGTAATGATGATATTTATGATCCAGCTCGTGACCGTTTGTTCTTTAAACGCCGTAATGGTATGCGTATTGATGCGATTCGCCAGCAGATTGCAACATGGCAATCTCAAGGCGCAATTAATGATGTAGAGATGAGTGCATTGCTCGCGCCATTGCTCTATTCAGCAAGTTTTGTCAGTAACACCAGTGGTGTATTTAAAAGCTTTCATCAAGGGTGGGGCGGACGTACTCAAACTGCATTAGAACGAATTGAGTCATTACTTTGGTTAACACCAAGCCGTTTTTGCGAGATTGGTGACCGTAAACGTCCTGCTGCTGAAATGTGGTGTGTAGATTCACAGCATCTAGCAAATCAAATGAGTGGTTTTGAAGTCGATGTTGCCTATCTCGATCCACCTTATAACCAACATGCATATAGTAGTAATTACCATGTTTTAAACGCACTAACTTTATGGGATCAGGTCGATTTACCATCACCAGATACTAAAGGTTATAAGAGTGGAATTGACAGAGCATGGCGTAAAGAGCGTCCAAGTCCATATAACTCTTCTAAATATGCGAAAGATGCGTATGAAAAACTACTTTCAACCATCAATGCCCGCTATATTCTGACCAGTTATTCAACTGATGGTAATATCGAGCCGAAAGATTTGCTTATGGCCAATCTGGAGCGCGGCAAAGTCACCTTGTTAACACAAGATGTTCCGCGCTATCGAGTAAGTAAACAGCGACAGTCTGAACGTGCACGCGTGCTTGAGTTTATTGTGATTACGGATACTCATGCCAAGTCAGGACCACCATTACGTCAGTTATTAGGCCAGCTTTACCACTTCGCCGAGCTAGGTGGTGTAGATACTTCAGGTAATAGTACACAGCTCGCACTTTGGTAAGCACTGCAATTTAAGCAGTGTAAAAAGATTTGGAGATTGAGCCATGTTTACAGGCATTATTGAAAGTTTAGGAAAAGTTGAAAGCCTGCAAAGCGTAGGTGGTGATGTGCGTTTACGTATTCAGACTGATCTGGATATGTCAGATGTACATTTGGGTGACTCAATTGCGACCAATGGAATCTGTCTCACCGTGATTGAATGGGGCGAAAACTGGTACGCAGCTGATGTTTCTCGTGAAAGCTTGAATCGAACAACTTTGGGTCACTGGAAAGTTGGGCAACGTGTCAATGTTGAAAAGGCAATGTTGCCGACAACACGCTTTGGTGGACACATTGTAAGTGGTCACGTTGATGGCGTGGGTGAAATTACCGTAGTGCGTGAAGATGCTCGCTCAATCTATTATGAAGTTACGGCACCCGCAGAACTAGCTAAATATTTAGCAGAAAAAGGTTCTGTGACCGTTGACGGAATTAGCTTAACGATTAACCACTTACGTGGAAATATTTTAAGCTTAAACTTAATTCCGCATACAGCAGAGCGTACTAACATTGGAACATGGCAAGTAGGCAGCAAAGTAAACCTTGAAGTCGATGTTTTAGCGCGTTATATCGAGCGTTTATTGCTAGGTGATAAAGCTGCTGAACAAAAAACAGAATCCAATATTAGTATGGCTTTTTTAGCTGAAAATGGCTTTTTAAAATAAAAAGCTAGATCGTTAAAATAAAAAAAACCGGACGCATGTTCCGGTTTTTTTTATTTTGAAAATTTAATGCTTGGTTAGCGTAACAGAGTGGGTGCCGACCCATGGCTTGTTATGCTGAGTGCGAGTAATTGTAAAATCACGGTTTTCGGACTCGCGTGTAAGTAATATAGATAAAGAGTTAAAGTCGTTATGACTCATATAAAATTCTTGTGCTGAAAACGTCCATTGTTCACCCTGATCAAGCTGTTCAACTTGCTTTGAAATCTGATGCAGAATGTCCATCTCTTACCCTCATTAATTATCTTAAATAGTTACTTTTTATTCTTATAATCAATTGATCTACAAGAATAATATTTATGTCTATTTTGTGACAATTAAATGTCATTTTGATGACAAAGAGAGTCTTAAAAACTTTACTTTTCTATTTTTTCATCAGAAAACTTAGAATTCTTTAAAATGTATTCAATTTCTTCTTGGGCTGCCGAATTTAGCTTGGCTCGGAAAGCCGTTACAGACTGTTCAATTAAGCTCTCAGCTTCAAGTTCTAAACGAAGGCGTAGACTTTCAAGCTCAGATAAGATTTGATCATCGGTAATACTAAGTTTTACGCCAGCAGAGTAATTGACTACGGGTGTTTCAGGGTTTTTCTGATAACGCGCAGTTTGTTCTGCAACTTCTTGTTCTAAATGATTACGTAATGTGTGTAATATTTCAGTCTGTTCATTAAACTTGCGAATTTCGTCTGCTTGCAACTCAGCAGCATAAGCAGCCTCTGATGCACGTTTGTCCGCAAGCGCTTTTTCTAAAGCAAGTTGACGACGAATACGGGCTTGCTCAATAAGCTCTGCTTTGCGGTCTGCATAGGCTTGTTCAATTTTTTGCTGTGATTCTAACTGCGCTTTTTCATCATTTAAAACCCAAAGCTGAATAGGCGTTTGAGGCTCTAGTAAGTCACAAATACGTGCCAGATCCTGTTGATAGGCATGACGGACAGCTTCAGGCGCATTTAACCATCTTTTTTTAAAATCTTGCCCGACATTTAATGCCACCATGTTTCTCCTTGATCAACAGTATTTACATTTTAGCGCGTTATAATTTAAAGGTCCGCGGTTCTATACCCAAACGGCGATACATTTTAAATTTTTCTCGACCAATTTGCTTGGCTGTTTCATTATTTTCAACAATTTCTATAATGTGGCTAAAATGATCAACTTGTTCAAGTGCATGATTGTTAAAATTAAATACCAACAGGCCTTGTTCAAGCGGTTGTTTAGCCGAAATACATACAGCCGCATCAGTCTGGTCAACACCATGTGCAATGAAACTGATAGGGTCAAATTCCCATAATCTTTCATCAAGAGTCTGTTGTAGTTGCCCATCTTGGCAATACCACCAGATTTTAGGATGCTTCTGTAAAATTTTCCGACATAAACGGCAAGCACTATCGACTTGCCGTTCTTCGCTGGTTTCAAACAGATAAAAACTAACTTTAGCCATTCGTATTTACACGATTTGCTAAAAATTGCATGAGGAGTGGTACTGGACGGCCAGTTGCACCTTTAGCTGCACCTGAAAGCCATGCTGTTCCGGCGACATCTAAATGAGCCCAACGATACTCCCGTGTAAAGCGCTCAAGAAAACATGCTGCGGTAATTGCACCGCCGTGTGGACCACCGATGTTTGCAATATCTGCAAATGGTGAATCAAGTAACTCTTGATAATCCTCAATCACGGGCATACGCCATACACGATCAAAAGATTGCTCGCCAGCTTGTTGGAGTTCGGCTGCCAAGGCATCATCTGGTGAGAACAATCCACTAAGTACTTTGCCTAAAGCGACTACACACGCACCTGTTAAGGTCGCAATGTCAACCACTACAGCTGGATTGAAACGTTTGATATAAGTCAATGTGTCACACAGTACCAAACGGCCTTCTGCATCGGTGTTTAAAATTTCAACAGTTTGACCACTCATGGTTGTCACAATGTCACCCGGACGGGTTGCTTTACCAGAAGGCATATTTTCTGCTGCTGCAATTGCACCCACCACATGAATAGGAAGTTTTGCTTCACATAGTGCACGGATCGTACCCAGTACAGAGGCTGCACCACACATATCGAATTTCATTTCATCCATGCCAAGGCCTGGTTTTAAAGAAATACCACCCGTATCAAAAGTTACGCCTTTACCAACCAGAACAACCGGAGCTTGATCAATCTGTGCTTGATATTCGAGAGTAACAATACGGCCCGGACGTTCAGACCCTTTACTCACTGCAAGGAAAGCATACATGCCTAAATCAGCCATTTGCTGCTCATTTAAGACAGTGACTTTAAGTAAGTCTGGGAATTCTGCGGCTAAAGCTAGTGCCTGTTCTGCCAAATATTCTGGGAAACAAATATTACCCGGACGGTTGCCAAGGTCACGTGCATACGACTGACCAGACTGTACCGCATGTACTAAAGCCAATTGTTGTTCATCTAGGCTCGTATTTGAACTAATTAAATCAACCTGTTGTAACACAAATTCATTTTTTTTCGATTTAAACTCATCATAACCATAAGCTGCTTGAGTTAAGCTTAAAGCAAATAAATAATGGAGCTCGACAGGTAATGCAGCAATATCAATTCCGATATGCTTAAATTTATTTTGTGTCGATTTGATAATAGTTTGAGCAAGTTTAGCGAGCTTAACTGCCTGAAGTTCAGCTGTTTTTCCTAAGCCAAGTAATTGGCTGTGAGGCTGATTTGAAATCTGACCAAATAAAGGCAGAGTTTCATTGAAGTTGCCTTTAAATTGGGTAGCAGCAAGAACGCTTTCTAGGTTATTGATTTGATATGTGTTGACGTTGCTTTGTAGCTGTTCCGAATCAACTAAAATCCACAAAGATTCATTAGATGTCTGTTCGGGAAAAGTTGTATAAGTTGTAAATTTCATGGCTGTCGTGATTGCCTATAGAAAGTTATGATGAATTAAAACATTGAAACACTTTCAAGCATAGCGTTGCAATGTGCGGTTTTATATTTTTAACATTCGGGTAAACTAGCATTCGTCCCGATTAGCCTTTTGGAAGTATTACTTTGATTATTCGGCGTTATCTCGTCAAGCAAGTTGTCTCTACCTCATTGGTGGTCATTTCCTTATTGACCTTAATCATGATGGGCGGTCGTCTGATCAAATACTTTGGTGTGGCGGCGCAGGGGCGTTTAGATGTCAGTATTTTATTTAGCATCGTTGGATACCGTTTACCTGAATTTCTAACACTTATTTTACCACTGGGTTTTTTCATTGGTTTAATGTTGGTGTTTGGTCGCTTATATGTTGACCATGAAATGGCAGTACTCAATGGTAGTGGCGTGAGTCGTCATCAATTGGCGCGATTACTTATTCCAATGGCACTTGTTTATATGGTTTGTCAGTCTGTGCTTATGCTCTGGATGACGCCGTGGGGGCTACGTGAGTTTGAAAAGTTAACTACCACTCAAGCGGTTCGCACAGGCTTTGATTTGGTTCGCCCAAGAGAATTTATTTCTTCTGGACCCTATACGATTTATGCAGGTTCGCTATCTGAAGATCGAAAAAATCTAAAAGACATTTTCTTTTATCAACGCTCGACTAAAGAAGATAAGCCAGATGTCATGATCTTGGCAAAAGAAGCGACTCGTGTAGAAGTTGCAAATGACACAGCGAATGTGGTTGATCTGGTGCAAGGCCGTCGATATGAAATATTCCCGGGACAACCAAAAT
The DNA here is from genome assembly GCF_037027805.1 of Acinetobacter sp. 161(2023). NCBI lineage: Bacteria > Pseudomonadati > Pseudomonadota > Gammaproteobacteria > Moraxellales > Moraxellaceae > Acinetobacter > Acinetobacter sp. 161(2023). The sequence goes on from NZ_JAZEYD010000016.1 coordinate 59,282, forward strand.
ATACACAAGCAGAGTTTCAGTCTTACCGTTTAAGACTTGAAAATGATAAAGACGTTAAGTTTGAAAGTGGTGAAGTAGAATCATTACCAACGATGAAACTCTTTTCAAAAACGAATGATCCAGTAGTCAGAAGTGAGCTGGGATGGCGTTTATTCGGACCATTTACTATTATTATTGCGTTAATGCTTTCAGTAGCATTGTCTGAAGTGAGTCCAAGACAAGGCCGTTATTACCGTCTTATTCCAGCGATTTTTATTTTTTCCAGTCTGATCGTATTAATGATTGCAATCAAGACCCGTATTAGTAAAGAAGAACTCGATATTTGGGCTTATCCTGCTGTGTTGGTTGTTTATGGCGTTGCAGCTGCTTTATTTTCTCGTAAGCAGAAATTGGGACCAAAAATCAAGAAACATATCAAGCGAGTGAAATTATAATGTTAGCACGTCGAATAGTCGCCAAATATGTGACGAAAACCACTGCGCTTGCGATGTTTGGTACCACAGTCGTTTTGTCGATTTTACAGATCTTATTTACGTACCTTGGTGAGTTGGGTGAGCTCAAACCAGACTATAACGCATGGCAAGCTCTCATCTATGTGTTGTGGGGAGCGCCTCGTTATCTATATGAAATTTTGCCTATTTCTGCCTTGATTGGCGCTGTGATTGGTTTAGGTTCACTCGCGACCAGTAGCGAACTTATCGTCATGCGCTCCGCTGGTATTAGCTTATGGCGTATTGTCGGTTGGGTGATGCGCTCAGCTTTACTACTTATTATTTTGTCTTTTGTCTTAAGTGAATGGGTTATTCCATATACGAATGAAAAAGCAGAAAGTGTTAAGAGTCACCGCTCTGTAGCGACTTTAGGCGAAGTTAAAGGTTATTGGTCACGTGAAGGGCAGCGATTTATCTATATTAATTATGCTAACTCTCAGGGAAATTTAAAAGATATTCAAGTAGTTGATTTTGATAAAAACTATTACTTGCAATCAGTGATTAATGCTCAGCAAGGACAGTTCGTAAAAAATGGTCAATGGACGTTGAAAAAAGCGAAACAAATGGACATTTTAGCGGCAGGAAATGCCATCAAAACTGACCATGAAGAGCAAGCGCTTGCTTTAGCATTACAACCTAAATATGTGCATATGGTGACTTTAGACCCTGCAGATTTATCACCAAGCCAGCTGATTAGTTTTATGCGTTATATGGATGAATATAGTCAGGTTCCAAAGACTTACCAATTGGCTTTCTGGCAAAAAGTTGCCTCACCATTTTCGTTGATCGCTCTCGTTTTAGTGGCGTGTTCATTTATTTTTGGGCCATTACGCCAACAATCGATGGGTTTCCGTTTGGTGATCGCATTATTTATTGGGTTGAGTTTCTACTATTTACAAGATTTCTTGGGTTATGCCAGCTTGGTTTATGCTCCATCGCCAGCATGGTTTGTACTCGTACCTATCTTGTTAATGTTTGTTGCCGGAAATTATTTGCTTTACCGCGCTCGCTAGTAATAATTGATATGTATGGTTTTCATCAATCGTAGATATTGGTGAAAGCCATAGGAAAAAATAGAGTCTTGACCGAAAATTCGGTAAGATATTGTGACGAAATTGTAGACAAAAGAGAAATAGATTATGACGGATGCAACTGCTGGCAAGATCCCTCACGTTCTGGTCATTATGGATGGTGTTGGTCACCGTGAAGCGATTGACGATAATGCTTTTCTTGCAGCAAAAACACCGAATTTGGCGGCAATGACAGCAAAGCATCCAAATAGTCTAATTTCTGGTTCTGGTGAAGATGTTGGTTTACCTGATGGACAAATGGGTAACTCTGAAGTCGGCCATATGAACCTTGGTGCTGGTCGTGTTTTGTATCAAGACTTTACTCGTATTACTAAAGATATTCGTACTGGTGATTTCTTTAAACATGAAGTGCTCATTGACGCTGTTGAAAAAGCGAAAGCCGCTGGTGGTGCCGTTCATATTATGGGATTGCTCTCAGACGGTGGTGTTCACTCCCATGAAGACCATATTGTGGCGATGTGTGAGCTTGCATTAAAACGTGGTGCAAAAGTTTATTTACATGCTTTCCTTGATGGCCGTGATACACCTCCACGTAGTGCTCAATCGTCTTTAGAAAAACTAGATTCATTATTTGCTCAATACCAAGGTCAAGGTCGTATCGCAACCATGATTGGCCGCTACTTTGCAATGGACCGTGACAACCGTTGGGATCGCGTTGAGCAAGCTTATCGCTTGTTGACTGAAGGCGAGGCACTTCGTACTGCGCAAACAGCAGTGGAAGGGTTAGAGTTAGCTTATGCAGCCAATGAAAACGATGAGTTTGTAAAAGCGACTCGTATTGGTGATGTTGCTAAAGTACAAGACGGTGATAGCGTTGTATTTATGAATTTCCGTGCTGACCGAGCTCGTGAAATTACTCGTGCATTTGTAGAGAAAGATTTTGCTGGCTTCGAACGCAAAGTTGTACCAAATCTTTCTAAATTTGTCATGTTAACTCGTTATCAGGCTAGCATTGATGCGCCAGTTGCATACATGCCAGAAGCTCTCAAAAATTCATTAGGTGAATATCTATCTTCTCTTGGAAAGACTCAGTTGCGTATTGCCGAAACTGAAAAATATGCTCATGTAACGTTCTTCTTTAGTGGTGGGCGTGAAGATGAATATCCGGGTGAGAAACGTATTTTAATTCCATCTCCAAACGTTGCGACATATGATCTTAAGCCTGAAATGAGTGCTTATGAAGTAACTGATGAATTGGTTAAAGCCATTAATTCTGGTGAATACGATTTATTGGTTGTGAACTATGCCAATGGTGATATGGTGGGTCATACAGGTATTTTTGATGCGGCTGTTAAAGCCGTTGAAGCAGTTGACCTTTGCCTAGGACGTGTCTATGAAGCGGTCATGGCAAAGAAAGGCCATATGTTGATTACTGCTGACCATGGTAACGTTGAACAGATGCAAGACTACGAGAGTGGTCAAGTTCACACTCAACATACAACGGAACTTGTACCTTTTATCTATGTTGGCCCAACACAAGCAACAATTGCAGAAGGTGGCGTGCTTGCCGATGTAGCACCAACAATTCTCAATTTAATGCAGATTCCTGTTCCTGCTGAAATGCAAGGACGTAACCTGATTACATTATCTGCATAAACCAAAGGTGATTGGATGCTGCAACACATTAAATATAAAAAACTTATTGTAAGTATGTTGCTGTGTTGCAGCCAATTTGCTTTTGCAGCACCAGTTGTAAAAGAGAAATTGTCACCTTTGCATTCGGATTCGGAAGAGCCGGAACATAGTTATGCAGAGGTGCCGATCGAATCGATTCAACAGTTTGTTCAAATCTATGGAATTGTTCGAGATAACTATGTCGACGTGAAGTCTGACGATGCCTTATTTCAACAAGCCATTAAAGGGCTAGTGAGTGGGCTAGATCGTTATTCGCGTTATTTGTCAGCAGAAGAATATCGTCAACTCATTCAATATACCGAAGGCGACCTCGCCTCGGTTGATTTTGCTTTAAGCCCTGAATTGCATGTCCATAAATGGATGATTCGTGATCTTAAAACTGGCTCAGACTCCTATAAATTAGGTTTGAGAAATGGTCAGACTATTCTCAAGATTGATAACCAAGACTTAAAAAATTTAAACCAAGATCAGGTGCTCGGGCTGCTTTATGGTTCTATCGGAAGTACGCTTCAAGTACAAGCAGAAGAGTTAAGTGGAAACATTAACTTAGTTCGTAATAAAAAAATAGAAACCGATATCGAACCTGTAATGCTACATAATCAGGTTTTAGTACTCAAAATTAGAGTATTCCAGCAAGACACGGCAAATGAAATTAAACGGTTAATTGAAGAAAATAGTTCACCACGTTTAAAAGCTGTTTTAATCGATTTGCGAAACAATCCAGGTGGATTGTTATCGGCAGCAGTCGAGTCGGCAGATTTATTTTTAAATAATGGAATTATTGTTTCAACTAAAAGCCGTTCGGAAGGTAATCAGCAATTTCAGGCTCTGCCCGGCAATGAATTTCAGAATATAAAATTAGGTATATTGATTAATCATCGTTCTGCATCGGCAGCCGAGGTTTTTACTGCGGCCATGAAAGAACACCAGCGTGCGTGGGTCATGGGCGAGAAAAGTTATGGAAAAGGCGTCGTGCAGAAACTATTTCCTTTGCCAAGTGGTGCGGCACTACAAATGACAGTCTCACACTATTACACGCCAAATGGCAATATGATTGAAGGGCAAGGTATTCAGCCTAATCAGAGCTATCCTTTGCCCCCCGAAATGAAAGAAGACGTCTATTTAGATCGCGTTGCAGATTTATTTCTAAAGAAAAAGTAGTTTTTATAGTTCTTCTCCCAATTCGGTATCTAAGCCAAACTTTTTTAGCCGATAGCGTAAAGAACGAAAAGTCATTCCTAGCTTTTTAGCTGCTAAAGTCCTGTTCCAATGTGTCATGTCCAGTGCGTTCAATAGAAGATCTTTTTCAATATTTTCTAAGTAGCGTTCTAAACCTTCCATTGGTAGTTTTGGCCGAGTTTGGGCAATCGCAGTTGACGTGTCATTCAATGGTTTAGTTGTGATTTGCGAGTTAACGCTACTGCCTCTGAGAAGAGGTGCTAGATGTGTTAAATCAATAAATTCATCATCACTTAAGGTAATAGCTCGTTCAATCATATTTCTTAATTCACGAACATTACCCGGAAAATCTTGCTGCAATAAATAAGTTTCAGCCGTCGTGGTTAATTGTTTACTTGGAATTTCCCATTCCATACAAACCTTTTGAATAAAATGATTGGCTAATAACAAAATATCGCCACCGCGCTCACGTAGTGGCGGCAACATGATATCCATCACATGAATACGGAAAAATAAGTCCTGACGGAATTTACCTTGTCGGACTAACAAATCTAAATCTTGGTGGCTGGCGCTGATTACTCGAAAATCAACATCAATTTCTTGATCTGAACCTACGGGACGAATTTTTTTCTCTTGCACTGCCCGAAGCAATTTAACCTGCATATTTAATGGCAATTCGGCAATTTCATCTAAAAATAAACTGCCGCCATGAGCAGACAAAATAAGACCTTGTTTGTCTTGGGTCGCTCCAGTAAAACTGCCTTTTTTATGTCCAAAAAGTTCACTTTCCATGAGCTCAGTTGGGATGGCTCCACAGTTAATCGCAATAAACGGGCCTTCACTGCGGTTACTCAAGCGGTGAATAAGATTAGCAACAACCTCTTTACCTGTACCAGACTCGCCTGTAACAAACACAGGTGCTTGAGAGCGGGCTATTTTTTTAATAGCTGTCCGTAAGTTTTGTATTGGGGGAGAACGACCAATTAATAGGTCATTTTCCAAAGTTGTTTCACCAAACTCATGCTCTGGTTTTGGCTGATTTAGCGCTTTTTTTAATAACTGATCTAAATGAATTTGGTTAATCGGTTTACTTACAAAGTCAAAAGCTCCTGCCTTTAACGCTGCAATTGCAATATCCATATTGCCGTATGCAGTTAAGACTGCAATTGGTGTGTGTGGGTAAGTTTGAGAAACGTGTTTAACCAATTCTAAACCGCTACCGTCGGGTAGGTTTAAATCGGTTAAGCATGCATCGTAATGAAACTGAGTAAAGAGTTGTTTGGCCTGTTCAACCCGATAAGCAAGATGTGTTTTAATCCCCATTCGTGCAAGAGTCATTTGCATTAAAAGGCACAAATCTTCTTCATCGTCTACAAGCAAAACTAGTGGTTGCTGTTCTGCCATTTCCCCAAAAACCTAATAAAAAATCAATATATTATTGGGCATTCCATTCGGAAACATGCCCCTTGTTTTTGCTCTACATAGGTGAGCTTTGCATGGTTTGCCTCACAAAAACTATGAGACAAATATAATCCTAAACCAGTTCCATTAATTTCGGTACTAAAAAATGGTTTAAATAATTGAGATATATCACGTTTTGAAACCCCTTCGCCGTAATCGATCACATCAATATAAATTTTATTTGTTTGTGAGTGAATGTTGATCAGAACATGTGGTGAATCGGGTGCATTATGTCGCAAAGCATTTCTGACAAGGTTAATCAGCACTTGTCTTAGCTGTTTCTCGTCAAATAATAATTTTAAGGATGAATCAGAGATTTTAAGCTGTATAGAATGTTTAACATCTAATAAATCTTCGTCTAATAACGTCTTTATAAAGTCTTTTAATTCAATCTGGATTGGATGAGTTCTTTCACTGCTAGCAAGTCCTAATGTGTCTTGAACAATACTGTCGATGCGTTTTGTTTGCTTACCAATCATACGGCGTAAAGTATTTTGCTGTTCTAAATCACTATCTTTAAATAATTCATTTGCCTGAACAATGGCTGCTAGCGGGTTACGAATTTCATGTGCAATACTGGCTGAAAGCTGCCCTAAGGCGGCAAGTTTGAGTTGTTGAGCTTGCTGATTAATCTGCTGTGCATCTTGTAAGATGAGTAGCGTCAATGCTTGTTGCGGCACTACAAGATGTTGCACTTTAATGTTAATAGAATAGGCCGATAGTCGAGACTCAAAAATAAATCGATCGCCTTCTTGCAAGTTATCAAACTTAAGAATTTCAAATAAATCAGGGTGCCATTTCGCTAAAGGATATTTTTCACTGGCAAACTGTGGCGGAATACCTAACAAAGAGCAGGCTGCTGGATTACTTAGAACAATGTCATAGTTTTCATCTAGAACAAGATAGCCTTCTTCAATTTGTTCCAAAATATAGCGGTTAATATTTTGTAGTTGATAGAGTTCTATGGATTGGTGGAAAGTCAGCGCTTCAAGTAGTTTAAAGCGCTGTACCGCAATTTGCCCGATGCCATGCACCACAAAAAATAAGAAGGCTAATAAGGCGCTATTACCAATCGTATTTAGATTATTGTAGTCAAATAAACTACCGACAAAACGTTGGTAAATAATCGCAATGACCGCAAGTAATGTAATGAGTAAAGACATTCTTGCGCTGAGTAAAATTGCCGAAGTAAATATAGCAATAACATACAGCAAGCTGAGTTGCAGATTTGGTTCACCTACAGAAAATGTAAGTAAACTCAGGCAGATAACATCGACTACAAAAAATAAAATAAGCTGCTTGGTTGCTTGAGTTGCAACAAACTTAAAACACAAAAGCTGAAGAAGGCTTAATATGGAATAGCCAAGCAGTGTGTAAGAATATAAAGCGGGTTGTTGTAGACTGTTGTCGATTTGAGCATCGGTTAAAACCAAAATAATATTGAGGCTAACCGCAATAATAAGACGATATAAACCATACCACGTGCCCAAACGAAAAATCGTATTGGACAACGAAGAGTTTAATGGAAATAGCATATAAATTTGATTACGGCTTGATCAGACCATAACGGATCGCAAGATGAGTCAGTTTAACGTCGCTATCGATAGCAAGTTTTTCAAAAATACGGTAGCGGTAAGTATTCACCGTTTTGACACTTACAAAAAGTTTGTCCGCAATTTCTTGAGCGCTAATACAATTTACAACCATCATTGCAACTTGCATTTCTCGTTCGGATAGAGCATCAAAAGGTGATTGTTGTGTGTCAGACAGATAGGAACTCGCCAACTGCTCAGCAATATCGGCACTGAAGTATTTGCCGCCTTGCATGACTTTGTTGATTGCCCGAACCATTTCTGTAATTGGAGCACCTTTAGTAATGTAGCCTTTAGCTCCTGCTTTAAGCAGAAGAGAAGGGTATGGTTCTTCTGATAAACCACTTACAGCAATAACTTTTGTGTCTGGTGCGGTTTGTAGTAAACGGCGTGTCGTTTCTACGCCCCCGATGCCTGGCATGTTGACATCAAGAAGCACAACTTGAGGATGTTTCTGACGAACAATAGCAATTGCTTCTTCACCCGATTCGGCTTGTCCAATGACCTCTACATCGGCATGATCTTCTAACATACGGCAGATGCCTGTACGTACAAGTTCATGGTCATCCACAACTAAAACTGTAATCAAGAAGACCTCCTTTCTTTCAAAAAACAAGTTTTTTGTTACATAAAGCAAAATTAGCTTGCAATGGAATGACAAAATTAGCAATCCTATTCTTATATAGTGAGCGAATAGTTGTGCACAATTGTGTCGGTAAAAGCGTTATACCTTATACCTCAAATGTAAGGCATAATTATAGTAAGCGCAAATGTGTATCACCCTGAGTCGAGTATTGTGCCGTGAAAAATTCTAAAAAGTCTTTAATACATGTGCTAAGCATGTCTATTTTGCTTAGTTTGAGTTCAACAAGCTTTGCAGAACTCGTCAATAACCCGTCCTCAGGGAGTGGAGGGAGTGCAAGTTTAAATTGGTCTTCAGCTGACGCTAGTCAACTTTTGAATGATGAAGATGATGAGCCAACTATACAAGGGTCAACATCTGTAACTACAACTTTACGTGGTGGTAATGCACCCAAGGTTGTGGCATCTGCACCAAAATTTGCTCAAATCCGTGATACCTCTGGCTACAATGCCCAGCCGAGTGTAAGTGCTCGTGCCGCATTGGTGATGGACGCGCAAACTGGTGAAGTATTATTTAGTAAAAATACGAACGCTTCAGTGCCAATTGCATCTATTACCAAGTTAATGACAGCAGTGGTAACAGCAGATGCTCGTTTAAATATGTCAGAAGAAATTATGCTTGAGCAAATTGATTTTGCTGGAGCAAACGGTAAAAATTCAAGTTCAACACTGCGTGTTGGCGACAAAATGAACCGTGCAGAAGTGTTATTGTTTGCTTTAATGAAGTCTGAAAACCCTGCCGCGGCGGCTTTAGCGCGTACTTATCCGGGTGGTCGTCCTGCATTCGTAGCTGCAATGAATTCTAAAGCACGTTCTTTGGGTATGAACGCAACCCATTATTATGAGTCAACAGGTTTAGATCCGCGTAATGTATCTTCTGCGCGTGACTTAGGAATCTTGGCGAGTACAGCTTCTCAATATGGTTTGATTCGTCAATTTTCAACAACACCAACTTATGACTTTAACTTGGGTTATCGTGTGTTGAAATCTAACAATACCAATGCTCTAGTTCGTAACGGTGGTTGGAATATCAACCTGTCTAAAACAGGTTATATTAACGAAGCAGGTCGCTGTGTTGTCATGCATACGACTGTAAACTCGCGCCCAGCAGTGATTGTATTGCTTGGTGAGCCAAGTTCGCAAGCACGTAATAATGATGCCACTAACCTATTGGGTTGGTTAAGTAATTTACCAAAACGTATTTAATTTAATTATTCTAAAAACGCTTCTCTCAAGAAGCGTTTTTTTATGACTATAAAAAAGACATAAAAAAACGGCTGTTTTGACCAGCCGTTTTTATGAAAATTCAGATTTTACATATTAGATAAAATCGAATCTTTTACTTGGCTCATTGTTGCATCAATTGACAACATAACTGCATCAGCACATTGTTTGATTGCAGTGTCAGGATCTTTCAAGCCATTACCAGTTACTGTACATACAATTACAGAACCTTCAGCAATTTTACCTGCTTTAATGTCACGAATCGCACCGCCAATAGAAGCAGCAGATGCTGGCTCAACAAATACACCTTCATACATAGAAAGTAAGCGTTGAGCTTCTAAAATTTCGCTATCTTGAAGTTCATCAAACCAGCCTTTAGAGTCGCGTACCACAGCTTTTGCATGGTTCCAGCTTTGTGGATTACCAATACGAATTGCAGTTGCAACTGTTTCTGGGTTTTCAACTGGAGCGCCACGTAAGAATGGAGCTGCGCCAGAAGCTTGGTAACCAACCATTGTTGGTAAACCTTCAGGTTTTGGACCAGTGAATTGATCAGTAGCTGCATCATAAATCACTTGTTCAAATTGATCAGCAGGTTGATTTGCTACCGCTTCGGTATAACCCATCCAGTGAGCTGTGATGTTACCCGCATTACCAACAGGTAAGCAGTGATAATCAGGTGCACGGCCTAAAGCCTCAACAATTTCATAAGCAATGGTTTTTTGACCTTGCAAACGGTAAGGGTTGATTGAGTTTACAATCGTTACTGGCGCTTGATCAGCAACTTCTTTTACAAGACGCATACCATCATCGAAGTTACCACGGATTTGCATAGTGATCGCACCATACATCATCGCTTGCGCCATTTTACCCATTGCAATTTTGCCTTCTGGAATCAAAACAAATGCTTTGATACCTGCACGTGCAGCATAAGCAGCAGCAGCAGCAGAAGTGTTACCAGTAGATGCACAGATAATCGCTTTAGAGCCTTCTTCAACCGCTTTGGTTACAGCCATGGTCATACCACGGTCTTTAAATGAACCAGTTGGGTTTAAACCCTCATATTTCACATAAATTTCAACATCTTTGCCAATAATACGTGGGATATTCTCTAGTTTAATGAGTGGGGTGTTGCCTTCACCCAAAGAGATAGCACGAGTAGTTGCCGAAACTGGCAAACGGTCACGATAACGATCTACAAGACCAGTATAACGATTGGCATTAGACATGATGGTGTTCCAATTAGAGGTGAAGCGGGAGAGGGAATCTTTCCCTCAACCTGATTAACTATCGAGCGATTCTAAACGAATTCTTACGATTTCGCCACGAATAGCAGGTAATGCTTGGATTTGTGCAAGAGCCTCATCCATTTTAGATTCAACGATTGGATCGGTCAGAATCACGATTGGAATAAGGTCTTTTAAACGGGATTGCTGCATGATGGCATCAATACTAATTCCAGCGCGGCTTAAGATGGTAGTGACATCTGCAAGTACGCCTGTTTGGTCTTCTGCATTTAAGCGTATGTAATAACCTGTGGTCATTTCTTCACGGCTTAAAATTGGCACATTTGTTAATGCTTCAAAAGCCAACTGAGGAATTGTTCCTGCACCGTCTTCGGTATAAGAGATGTCACGAACAATATCAATTACATCGGCAACAACAGCAGAAGCTGTTGGACCAGCACCAGCACCAGCGCCATAATAAAGTGTAGGGCCTACAGCATGAGCTTGAACTAAAACAGCATTTTTAACGCCGTTTACATTTGCAATAAGCTGCTCATCTGGAATGAGGGTTGGGTGAACACGTAGTTCAATACCCTTTTCAGCACGACGTGCAATTCCGAGGTGTTTAATGCGGAAACCGAGATCTTCGGCATATTTCACATCTTGTGCGGTAATTTTGCTAATACCTTCGGTATAGACCTTATCGAATTGAAGAGGAATACCAAAAGCACAAGACGCTAAAATTGTAAGTTTGTGCGCAGCATCGATACCTTCAACGTCAAAAGTTGGATCTGCTTCTGCATAACCCAATTCTTGAGCTTCTTTTAATACATCATCAAATGCACGACCTTTTTCACGCATTTCAGTCAGAATAAAGTTGCCTGTACCATTAATGATGCCTGCCAACCATTCAATGTGGTTTGCAGCAAGGCCTTCGCGGATGACTTTAATAATTGGAATGCCGCCAGCAACTGCTGCTTCATAGGCAATTTGTACAGCATTATCTTCTGCTGCTTTAAATAGTTCGTTGCCATGTTCAGCGAGTAAAGCTTTATTTGCAGTCACGACTTGTTTGCCGTGTTTGATTGCTTCCATAATAACTTCGTAAGCAGGGTGTATACCACCCATCACTTCCACAACCATATCAACGTCTGGTTGACGAACGATATCAAGTAAATCTGCGCTTTGTTTAATCCCTTCCAGTTCGAGATCTGGACGAGGACGACGTGTTCCAACGTGGGTAATTTGAATTTCTCGACCGGTGCGACGTTTAATTTCAGCGGCATTTTCTTGTAGTAGTTTAAGGGCTCCTCCACCTACGGTTCCTAGACCGAGTATTGCCAGGCGAACTGGTTTCACGTCACACTCCATTCATCATTTAATCATTTAGTTGAAGCTAGATCATAGCTAAAAAAAACGCCAGACTCTAGCGCTTTTAGTGCCTGTTCAATGAATTAGAGTGCGATGTTTGGAAAAGAAGAGTAGATCAGTCTTTAAACACTGATAGGTAAAGTATTATTTGTTGAAAAAACAAAGCGCTGCAATGAGAGCAGCGCTTTTTATAAGAGATGAACGATTAATCATTCATCAACTTTGAGTAGATTATTTATCCAGACGTTTAATTAATTCATCTGGTGTTAGATATCCACCCAAGTACTCGCCATCAACATTATAAATCGCAGGTGTACCATTTACACCCATGTTTAAGCCAAGTTGATATTGCTCTCGAACAGGGTTTTTACATTGAGCAGGTGGAATATTTACACCTTGTACTGCTTGGCTAAAGGCAGCTTTGCGATCTGCGCTACACCATACAGCTTCCATGGTCGGCATAAATTGCTCACCACGTGGCCAAGCAATATAGCGTACCTCAATACCCTTTTCATTAATTTCGGGTATGTGTTCATGGAGCTTATGGCAATAAGGACAACTTGCATCGGTAAACACATAAATCACGTGTTTAGCCTTACCTTTTGCAGGGTAAACAATCAGATCTTCATTTTTTAAAGCTGCAAGATGCTTTTTATTTTCTGAAGCTTGAAGATTATCTCCAATATTATGAAGCTCTTTGCCTCCTAATCGGATGACATCACCCTGAATTAAATATTTTCCATCACTGGTCGTATAAACCGAGGTCATCCCTTCGAGATTTACCCAATATAAATTAGGAACCTCAGTCGGCTTGATATCTAAGATCTTGGCGTTGATATTTGCATTCTTAAATTGTTTCTGCAAAGTTTCGATCAAACGCTGCTTGGCATTACGTTCGATAATGGTTGAAGCTTCCCCTGTAGCAGGTGCAGTCGCTGTGAGCGAATCTTCTTTTTGTGGTTTGTTTTCTTTAGAACAAGCGCTGAACAAAAGGCTAGATGCCAGAGTACAGGCAAGAAAAATTTGAGAGCGGGTAAAAGACATAGATAACCCTTATTTCATCAGTATTTATAGTCAGAAGCTGCTAAGCATAACAAAAAATCTAATGCGTATTGTTAAAACTTTCTTAACCTTTGTGAACGAAATCAAATGATTGATATGAAATACTTATCTAGAGCTTTAAAGCTTTATCATCCTCTAGGGTGATGTTTTTCATGTAATTGTTGCATTCGTACTTGTGCAACATGCGTATAGATTTGTGTTGTAGATAAATCGCTATGACCAAGCAACATTTGTACGACGCGTAAGTCAGCACCATGATTGAGCAGATGCGTTGCAAAGGCATGACGTAAGGTATGAGGTGAAAGTTCAGCTTGAATATTGGCTTGAAGCGCATAGCGTTTAATAGCATACCAAAAGTTCTGACGGCTCATAATTCCACCCTGTTGAGTTAAAAAAAGATAGTCAGTCGAGCTTTTGTAGAGTTGAGGCCGAGCATTATTCAAATAACGTTCTACCCATTCACAGGCAAATTGACCTAACGGTACCAAACGCTCTTTATTGCCTTTACCCGTAACACGCAAATAGCCTTGTTTTAAATTAATGAGTTCTAGACGCAAGTTAAGTAGTTCTGAAACACGTAAGCCACATGCATAAAGTACTTCAAACATTGCTCGGTCACGTAAGCCAAGTGCTGTATTAATATCTGGTGCCTGAATCAGCGCTTCTACATCTTCTTCCGATAGATCTTTAGGTAATGCTCGTCCAATTTTAGGAGAGTGGTGGGTTGCAACCGGATTGTCACTACGTAATTTCTGTTCACGTAAAAATTTGTAAAACTGGCGTAGAGCAGATAAGCAGCGAGCAATGGAGCGGGGGCTTTTTCCTGCTTTTGTCAGTTCAATAAGAACATCGGCGATGTCATCACTTGACCACTGTGGAAGAGCATTTTTTTTATGGAGTTCACTACATTGAATGAGGTCTGATAAATAAGCATTTCGTGTATGTGGACTCACTGTCTGGGCAACGAGATAGTCGCGAAAACCTTGTAAAAAGCTTAAATGTTCAGGAATTTGAACTGGGCTTGGAATACGCGGTTTCTTATTTAACATACACTACATCCTCTAAACCTCTGTACTGTAAAAGAAACTTTAAGGTTTGTCGATTAAACTAAATAAGAAGTGAAATTTAACCTTATTTGGTAATTATTCTCATTTATATGTATACTAGAAAAAAAGGTTTAGGATCGGATGCGGTGCGTTTATCAGCTTTAAAAGTGAAGCAAGCGGCGACCATCACCAATGTGAATCGGATATCGATAGAGTCCGAGCAGCAAGATTTGGTCGCAATTCGTTTGGAAAGTCTGGGCTTTGTGCCAGGCACACGAGTGGAAGTGATTACCAAGGGTATTTTTGGTGGTGATCCGATCTTAATCCAAATTGGCTTTACTCGTTTCGCTTTACGTAAAGCAGAAGCGGAAAAAATCGAGATTCAGTTAGAAGGAGTACCCGCATGAGTGATGCGCTACGTATTGCCCTTGTGGGAAACCCAAACTGCGGTAAAACTTCACTGTTTAACCACTTAACTGGGACAAGACAAAAAGTTGCTAACTATGCGGGTGTAACCGTAGAGCGTAAAGTTGGGCATTTTCAGCTGCCTTCTGGCCGTGCAGTTAGGGTACTGGATTTGCCAGGAACTTATAGTTTGCAGGCAACCAGTCCAGATGAAGAAATTACCCGTGATGTCTGCCAAGGTAAAATTGCTGAAGAAGGACAACAAGATGCATTTTTATGTATTGTCGATGCGACAAACTTAAAACTGCATTTAGGTTTGGTGCTTGAAATCATTGAATTAGGACGCCCAATTCTGGTTGTGTTGAACATGATGGATGAAGCGCGTCGTCGTGGTATTCAGATCAATACACAGAAACTATCTGAGCGTTTAGGTGTTCCGGTTGTTGAGACAGTTGCCGTACGTAACTCAGGCATTGAAAACTTATTACATGCGCTCGACCAAGAAAAATATACCGTACCGCATACTGAAATGAGTGGTTTAAGTGGTGGGCATCATCAGAAAATCGAAATGATTTTTAAAGATGTGGTGAATTTTGTTGATCATGATGATAAGCGTACTGACTTTCTAGATCGAATTTTTTTACATCCTGTGTTGGGTTTACTCAGCTTGGCAGTGATGATGTTTATTGTCTTTCAGGCGGTCTTTGCTTGGGCTGAACCCTTTAAAGCTGCTATTGAAGATGGCGTAATTCCGTGGTTAGGTACGTGGTTAAATGGAGCCATCCATCAACCTGTGCTACGAAGTTTAGTAGTAGATGGTGTTTTAGCAGGCGCAGGCACAGTGTTGGCATTCTTGCCACAAATTTTGATTCTCTTCTTCTTTATTTTGGTGTTGGAAGAATCTGGTTATTTGCCGCGTGCAGCATTCTTACTCGATAAATTAATGTTTAAGGCGGGTTTGAGTGGCCGTTCTTTTATTCCATTATTATCGAGTTTTGCCTGTGCGATTCCCGGCATTATGGCGACCCGAAGTATTAGTGACTCACGTGACCGTTTTACCACGATCATGGTTGCACCTCTCATGACATGTTCGGCACGTTTGCCTGTCTATGCCTTGTTAATCGGTGCTTTTATTCCAAGTCAAACTGTTTTAGGTATTTTTAACTTACAAGGTTTAGTGCTTTTTGGTTTATACATGGCGGGCATCTTAAGTGCGCTCTGTGTTGCCTTCGTGATGAAGTTTTTACGCAAAGATAAATCACAGCATGCCTTGTTAATGGAATTACCAAGTTATCGTTTTCCTGACCCAAAAAGTATTGCTATTGGGTTGATGGAGCGAGCAAAGATTTTCTTACGTCGTGTCGGTGGGATTATTGTTGCATTGACCATTATTCTTTGGTTCTTGTGTACTTTCCCTCAAGCACCAGAAGGCACAACGTTACCTGCTATTGATTATAGCTTCGCGGGTATGGCAGGGCACTTTATTCAGCCTTTATTTGCACCGCTTGGCTTTAACTGGCAAATCGTAGTAGCTTTGATTCCTGCAATGGCTGCACGTGAAGTTGTTGTAGCAGCCTTGGGTACCGTATATGCGTTATCTGGTGCAGATGATCATGCTGTTGCACAGGGGCTTGCCCATTTGATTAGTGCAGATGGCACAGGCTGGTCATTTGCTACTGGTTTATCTTTATTAGTCTGGTTTATTTATGCACCACATTGTTTGGCAACCTTGGCAACAGTACGCCGTGAGACAGGTTCATGGAAACATGTGGCAGTCATGACTACTTATTTATTTGGTTTGGCTTATCTCATGTCATTTTTAACTTACCAGATTGCATCACGCATTTGGGGTTAATTGGAGGTGCTTATGTTTGATTACCTTATTGTTGCTGTATTGGTGTTGTGGAGTGCCATTGTTGTCTTTAAAAAGGTATTTCCTCAAACATCGACGTCAGTATTTCTGGCTTTATCAACCCAGTGCCAACGGTTAGGTTGGCAACGTTTGGCGACATGGTTGAAGCCTAAACAAGTTGCTGGCTGTGGTGGTAATTGTGGCTGTTCTACTGATGATGCACCTGCACAAAAGTCCGCTCCAGTACAAACGGTGAAGTGGCGTTAATTTTCTGTATAAAAAGCCATCATATTGATGGCTTTTTTACGCACTGACACAAAAAAAGATGAATAAAGTTCAAACTGAAAAAGCATTCAAAACAGCAAAGTGCTAACATTTTTGCCATTCTGTCGATTGATAAATTGTGGGGCAAAAATGTTAATACAACGTGGTGGATTAAAAGTTGTCGCAGGCTTGGGAATATCAGGCGTTTCTGCTGTTAATTTCCTGCATGAACAAGGCTACCAAGTTGCAGTAACGGACTCTCGTCCAACCCCTCCTGGTCATGATCAGATTCCAGCTGGCGTTAAAACCAGTTTTGGTCAACTTGACCAAGAATTATTATTACAAGCAGAAGAAATTATTTTAAGCCCAGGCCTTGCACCGCAATTACCAGAAATTCAGGCAGCTATTGCTCAAGGTATTTCAGTGGTAGGCGACATTCAATTATTACGCCGTGCGACAGAAGTGCCTATTGTGGCTATTACGGGTTCTAATGCGAAAAGTACAGTCACGACTTTAATTGGTTTAATGGCTAAAGATGCGGGTAAAAAAGTTGCTGTGGGTGGAAACCTGGGACGCCCAGCTCTAGACTTGCTAAAAGACCAACCAGAGTTGCTTGTACTTGAGCTATCAAGTTTTCAGTTGGAAACCACCTCACATTTAAATGCTGAGGTTGCTGTGGTTCTTAACATGAGTGAAGACCATCTAGATCGTCATGGTGATATGTGGGGCTACCACCAAGCAAAACATCGTATTTTCCAAGGCGTTAAAAAAGTTATATTTAATCGTGATGATGCTTTAAGTCGCCCCCTTGTTCCAGATACAACACCAATGCAAAGCTTTGGTCTAAATGCACCAGACTTAAATCAATATGGTGTTTTAAGAGATGGTGATGGCACGCTTTGGCTTGCACGTGGTTTGCAGCGTTTAATTAAAAGCTCAGATTTATATATTCAAGGCATGCACAACGTAGCCAATGCTTTAGCTTGTTTGGCATTAGGTGAAGCAATTGGTTTACCTATGGAATCTATGCTTGAAACGTTAAAACAATTTAAAGGATTAGAGCACCGCTGTGAGTATGTGAGAACTGTACATGATGTACGTTATTATAATGACTCTAAAGGGACTAACGTTGGTGCTACACTTGCAGCAATTGACGGTTTAGGTGCTGCAATTGAGGTTAAAAAAGGTAAGGTTGCCTTGATTTTAGGTGGGCAGGGTAAAGGTCAGGATTTTGGTCCATTACGTTCTTCTATCGAAAAATATGCCAAAGTTGTGGTATTGATTGGTGAAGATGCTCCAGTTATTGAACAAGCAATTCAGGGCGCAACCAAAATTTTGCATGCAGCAACGCTCAAAGAGGCTGTAGAGCTGTGTCAACGTGAAACACAAGCTGAAGATGTGGTGTTGTTATCACCAGCCTGTGCAAGTTTTGATATGTTTAAAAGTTATAATGACCGTGGTCAGCAGTTTGTTGCCTGTGTCAATTCGTTGGTTTAAAGAAACATGATTAGGAATGTAGTATGGCAGGCTTAGCTCAGACCACAATCCAGAAAATCAATCATTGGTATGAACGGATATTGCCTAAATGGCCAGCGGAAGTGACGCCACGTAATGTCCTGATTTTCTGTGTCGTTGCATTGTTATGTATCGGTTCAGTGATGGTGGCGTCTGCTTCGATGCCCTATGCTGAATATATGCATGAAAACCCGTTTCACTATGTGATTCGTCATGGTATTTCGATTGTCGCTGCGGCTGTGGTGGCATATTTGACCTATCGGATATCACTCAATACGTGGTTTAAAAATACTTTCCCGCTGTGGCTGTTGACCATGGTTCTGTTGCTTGCTGCTTTGGTGGTGGGTTCAGAAGTGAATGGTTCTACACGTTGGATTAAGATCGGTGGCTTTACCTTACAGCCAACCGAGGTTGCCAAAGTCATGATGGCAATCTTTACCGCAGACTACGTTGTGCGCCGTGCCAAAGAGGTTCGTACTCATTGGAAAGGCTTATTACGTTTAAGTGGGGTCATGGCAATTACGGTTGGTTTGATTATTGCTGAGCCTGACTTGGGTGCTACGATCGTAATTGTATTGATGATGGTCGGGGTATTCTTTTTAGCTGGTGCACCGCCAACACAGTTCTTAATTATGTTAGGTGCAATTGTAACCGGTATCGTATTTTTGATTTTGTTTGAGCCGTATCGTTTCCAGCGTTTGATTTCGTTTACTGACCCATGGGCAGATCCATTAGGGGTAGGTTACCAGTTATCAAATGCACTAATGGCTTTTGGTCGTGGTGAATGGTTTGGTACAGGCTTAGGGCACAGTGTACAAAAGTTATCTTATTTGCCAGAAGCGCATACTGACTTTATGTTGGCAGTGTTAGGCGAAGAGTTTGGTTTCTTTGGTATTTCGATTGTCATTGGTTTGTCTTTCTTGATGTTGGCATGCTGCATCAAAATTGGTCATCGTGCATTGAAACATCATTACCTTCGCGCAGGCTATTTAGCTTACGGTATTAGTATTATTTTCTTGCTCCAGATATTGGTAAATGCGGGCATGAACATGGGCTTGATGCCGACTAAAGGTTTGACTCTGCCATTTATTAGTTATGGTGGTACATCTTTAATGATGTGTGCTGCGATGATTAGCTTGATCTTAAAGATTGATTCTTCGACACAAGAAGTGAACCCGGAAAGGGAAGAATCAAACTTCTAGTTGAATATTTAGGCATGAGAAAACCCGATTTGATATCGGGTTTTTTTATTTATAGGTATGTTCCGCTGAGCTGCTCTACATGTGGAATTAAATCTATATTCCACTGCGCTACCGCTTGTTTAAGCATAACTTTAGGTTGGTCTAAATCAACCTTAGGTTGGCCTAGTGCTTGTATGGCTTGTTGCAGCAATTGAGGTGCTTTAGATAAATCGAGTGCCTGAGCAAGGTTTTGTTTAGAGAGCTTTTGCCCTTGATCGTTCATGGCGAGGGGGAGGTGCATATAGCTCAGCTTAGGATAGCTTAGGAGCTCACCCAACCAGATCTGACGTTCAGTGTTATCTAGTAGGTCTGAGCCTCGAACGACATGGGTGATGCCTTGCAGATAATCATCCACGACGACAGCAAGTTGATAATTAATAATCCCATCACGGCGTTTAAGAACAAAGTCTCCAAGGTCGTGTTGCAGATTAGAACAATGAATTCCTTGTAGTCGGTCATCAAAACAGATTTGTTGATCTTGAACTTTTACCCGAATTGCTTGGTCTTGAAAATCAAGATTCAGATCGCGGCAAGTTCCAGCATAGATTGCGTTTGAACCCAGCATTTTGCGTGTACATTGACAAGCATAAACAAGACCCTCTTTTTTAAGTTGATCTAATACACTTTCGTAAATGTTTAAACGGTTTTTTTGAAAGATGATTTCTGCATCGGGTTCGAACTGGAAAGCTTCCAGTGATGTGAGAATATGATCTTCACTACCCGGATAAATACGAGGGATATCTGTGTCTTCGACCCGAACAAGCCATGTGCCTTGATGGGCTTTTGCATCACAATAACTGGCAACGGCAGTAATAAGTGATCCAAAATGCAAAGGGCCGGTTGGCGATGGCGCAAACCGACCTGAGTAGCGAATCAGCGAAACATTGTTTCGCCGCTGCGCAAGAGTCGAGCTGTGCTCGACTGGAGGATTCTCAACAGTCACAATTAACCGTTATTTTGCTTCTCTTTGATTTCTGCCAAAGTTTTGCAATCAATACATAGAGTTGCAGTTGGGCGTGCTTCTAAACGACGTACACCGATTTCGATACCACATGTTTCACAGAAACCGTAGTCTTCGTTTTTAATTGCTTCCATAGATTGTTCGATTTTACGAATCAACTTACGTTCACGGTCACGTGTACGCAATTCAATTGCAAACTCTTCTTCTTGGGTCGCACGGTCATTTACATCGGGTAATGCAGTTGATTCGTCTTGCATCGTATTCAACGTACGATCAACTTCAGACATTAATTCAGCTTTCCATGCCTGCAGAATTTGTCGGAAATGCTCGAGCTGTCCTTCAGACATGTACTCTTCATTTTTCTTAGGTTGATAAGGTGCAATACCAAATAAACTTGCAGTTGTGCCTATATCAGAAGTTTTAGGTTTCACTTTACGTGCACGTTTTGCAGAAGCTTTTTCGCCTTCCACTACAACTTCTGTATGTTCATCCAAAACTTGGTTGTGGTTGTCATTCGCCATAATAGGGCATTCCTCATCATACACGTATTATCTATACGCAAAAAATATGGTGATATGCAAGTGTTTTTATAGAAAACCATCGATGGATTTCCCCATCGGGTCGTCATCATATAGATTTTTCCTGCAAGATGATAGTCATTCCACCTCGTAAATATTTTCAAAACGTGTTTAGCCTAGTCATAATTGCATATAAGTATATAAGAAATAGAGCTAATAGCCTGAAATATCAGTATTTATAAGGCCCTGAAAATTTTCAAGACGGAAGACTTTTGTTTCAAAACTACCATCGTTTTTTAGACGAATGTAACGGTAGCCAGGTGCATTTTGGTCTAGGGCAAATTCATTACTAAACGGTTTGAACTGAACACTTGTTGAGGGTGTCGAGAAAAATTCGATCCCTTGCCAAGTGTTTAGTGAGTCTTGGTGAACGTGCCCGCAGATTAAAGCTTTTACATTTTTAAATGGAGCTAATGTTGTAAGCAACGCATTAGAATTTTGTAACTTGTGATGATCAATCCATTTAGATTTCATTGCGAAAGGATGATGATGACAAGCCAGCAAAACAGGGTTATCCGAAAACTCTTCAAGTAATGTCGCTAAATTTTGTAGTTGTTCTGGCGACAGGTGCCCATCAATCTGACCTTTTACCGCACTATTTAATAAAATAACGCGCCAGCTTCCTAAACAAATGACCACAGGTTCCTGAGGGTTTTCTTTATGTAATGGAAAATGGTCAACGTTATCATGATTACCCAGTGTCTGAAAAAATGGCAGGCCTAACGTTTGCATATATTGAATATAACGTTTGTAGGTAATAGGCGTTGGTGCTTGAGCCAGATCTCCAGTATGGATAATGGCATCAGTTTCAGGATGTCTTTTCAGGATCTGTTGAATAATGGCATGAAAACTTTCTTCAGGATTCATTCCCACAAATTCTAAGTGCGGATACTCTAATAAGTGAGTATCTGTAATTTGTATAATGACATGGTCTTTTTGTGAAAGTGTTGAGACTTGAAAAGTCACCGTCCTACCTCGTCGGATTTTATTATCGTTGTGATGTGTTGAGATAGCCATTGTAACGCCATAATGACAGGAGCATTTCTCAAACGTCCTCGACTCAATAATGTTGATATTTCGCTGTAGTCAAACAAATGTAAAAGAATATTTTCACCTTCATCAGGCATGCCAAAAACTCCGCCTTTTGTTGGTAAGTCTGTTTCAGCAGCATATAAGTGAAATAGTTCTGAACACGCCCCAGCAGATGGATAAAAGCTAAATAGATGTTGTACATGATTAACTGTACATCCTGACTCTTCAAGCGTTTCACGACGAATACAGCTTTCAGGAGTCTCGTCTCCATCTAATACACCTGCAATGATTTCCAGTTGCCATGGTGAATAGGCGTCATTAATCGCGCCAACTCGAAATTGTTCAATAAGTGCAAATTGTTGTCTTTGATCGTTGTAGAGTAGAACGCCAGCCGCTTCAGGACGATGAACAAGTTCACGTTGTAATACATGAGTATATTCAGTTTGATTAAATAGACGATGTCGAAGGCTGACTTTTTCAACTTGAATAAAACCACGGAATAGAGATTCGCGTGATGTTACTTCGACATCTTTAGATGTATAACTTGGACGTTCAACAATACTCATGATTCGATCAGGACGAAATCTATTTATTTCATCCTAACCGAGAATCATGGCTAGGCAAGTGTTTTTTTTGAATATTTACACTTTATGATACAGTTTTTGGCCTTGTTCTTGATAAACCTCTTTCATGGCTTTGAGGCCTTCTTCAACCTCTGAATTGCTATTAGTGAGGTTGTTGGCATAGTCACGAACATTCTGGGTGATTTTCATCGAGCAGAACTTCGGTCCACACATTGAACAGAAGTGAGCAGATTTATGAGCCTCTTTTGGTAAAGTTTCATCATGCATGCTACGCGCTGTATCTGGGTCTAGACTTAAGTTGAACTGATCATCCCAACGGAATTCAAAACGAGCTTTTGACAAGGCATTATCGCGAACTTGAGCACCCGGATGGCCTTTCGCAAGGTCAGCAGCATGTGCCGCAAGCTTGTAGGTAATAATCCCGTCTTTAACATCTTTTTTGTTTGGTAAACCCAAATGCTCTTTTGGTGTCACATAGCAAAGCATAGCTGTGCCATACCAACCAATCATGGCTGCACCAATTGCAGATGTAATATGGTCATAACCCGGAGCGATATCTGTTGTTAATGGCCCAAGCGTATAGAATGGCGCTTCTTTACACACTTCTAGCTGAAGGTCCATGTTTTCTTTAATCATATGCATTGGTACGTGACCAGGGCCTTCAATCATGACTTGAACATCATGTTCCCATGCACGATGAGTAAGCTCACCTAGTGTTTTAAGTTCGCTGAACTGTGCTTCGTCATTTGCATCTTGGATACAACCCGGACGTAAGCCATCACCTAAGCTAAATGAAACGTCATAGGCTTTCATGATTTCACAGATTTCATCGAAATGAGTGTATAAGAAGTTTTCTTCATGATGCGCTAGGCACCACTGCGCCATGATTGAACCACCACGAGACACAATACCTGTTAAACGGTTTGCTGTAAGTGGAACATAACGAAGCAATACACCTGCGTGAATCGTGAAGTAGTCAACGCCTTGTTCGGCTTGTTCAATTAGTGTGTCTTTGAAGATTTCCCATGTTAGGTCTTCTGCAACACCATCAACTTTTTCAAGCGCTTGATAAATAGGTACGGTGCCGATTGGAACAGGTGAGTTACGAATAATCCATTCACGTGTTTCATGAATATTTTTACCTGTTGACAAATCCATAATGGTGTCGGCACCCCAACGGGTTGCCCAAGTCATTTTTGCAACTTCTTCATCAATTGAAGAACCAAGCGCTGAGTTACCAATGTTGGCATTAATTTTAACCAAGAAATTACGACCAATAATCATTGGTTCAAGTTCTGGATGGTTAATGTTGGCAGGAATGATTGCTCGACCTTCGGCAACTTCTTGACGAACAAATTCAGGTGTAATTTCTTTTAAGTTTTTTGCACCAAAATTTTGTCCAGGATGCTGACGCATATCAACACCTTCACACTGGCGCTGATTCTCACGAATTGCAATATATTCCATTTCAGGTGTGATAATACCTTGCTTGGCATAGTGCATTTGAGAGACATTTTTGCCAGCTTTAGCGCGGCGTGGGTTTTGAATGTGAGCAAAGCGAATATCTGCGGTGCGAATGTCTTTTAAACGTTCTTGACCAAAAGTTGAAGTTAAGCCAGAAAGTACGTCAGTATCGTTACGTTCTTCAATCCAGTTTTGGCGAACTGAAGGTAAACCTTTGTCTAAATCAATTTGAACATTTGGGTCGGTATAAACACCTGAAGTGTCATAGACCATAACAGGGGGATTATGTTCACCGCCAAGACCAGTTGGAGTATCTGTTAAAGAAATTTCTCGCATTGGAACCTGAATATCAGGACGAGAGCCTTCAATATAAACTTTTTTAGAAGCGGGTAAGATGCGGGTTAAATCTTTTGCATCTTGTTCATGTTGTGCTGAAATTTCAGCAGAAGAAAGATTCGTTAACTGGTTCATTACATGATCCTTATGAATAACATCAACGAATCAAGCACGACCAAAAACGATGGCGGATTTATCTTTGCTAGATAAATTTAAGGCTTATGTTTTTAGATGGCTTGATTCCTACGCAGGTCTTAACCTGATCAGGTTCAACGGTACTCATGTTCAAACTTGTGTTGCGATAACACAAAATTTACACAATCTCAGCGAGTTATTACTCGCGCTCCGTCAAGCGATTTACAGACTAACATGTTTTAGGTTGGGTGGCATTGTCAATTTGTATCTATACAAACCGCATCTATATGGCAGTCGCGATAGACTTCAGTGTTCCATGGGGAGTCTAATTTTAATCGCTGCTCAAGTTGTTCATGAGTCATTTGATAATTTGATTTTTTATCGCCATTCTTATCAGTTAAATCTATTTTAAATTGCTTATTACGCTCCTCTACAGGCGTAGCAATAAACTTAAGAAACAGTTGGGCTGGTTTCGCTAAACTCGACTGATTTTGTGTAGAGAGAAACCGAATTTGTTGAAGTGCATCTTTATCAAACCATGTGTTTGGTGCATATTCATCTGACACTGGCGTGTTATCTAGACCAAAGAAAATAAAATAACGATATTCGTTAAAGAGTAATTTAGCATCACCAATAAAGTGGCTTTTTGGATATTTTTGAATAAATTTTTCCCAAAACAATGCCCGTTCAGTGAGTTCTTTCCAAGAAATAGCCAACGCACCATCGTTATAGAAAATATTTTGATTATCTTTTGCCATACGAGTTAAGAACTCTTTTTGGTCTGCGGGTAAGGCTTTAGAAAAAACATCAACTAAATAGTTTGGCTGACGTCGATAGGTGAACATGCCTTCGCCTTGATAGAGAAGTTCAATGTAGGCTTGGCCTTCATGCTGAAGTAAATATTGATCACGTGGGCTCAGTTGGTTGAAGAGCTTTTTCTGAGTTTGGATGACCTTTTTAAGGTCTTGTTGTTTATGTTCTAAAACAGCATAGCCAAAAGCTTCAAACGCTCTGCCTGTTTTTTCAGTGTAGTCTTGTTTAAAAAAACGTTGATACATGGCTGTTGAGGCATCAATCAGCTTAAGCTGTTCATCATTTTTTAAAGACGGAACACACGTTTTAAGCTTTTCATTAATTTGATTTAAGTCTTCTATTTTGCTGTTTTGATTAATCGTGTGCATAGCTACCATAATTTGTAAGCAGCTACTGTCTTGTTTTTGAGTGGCCTTTTGCTCAGTTGATTTTTGCTCTTTAGATACAGTCTGATCTTGCTCTGATGTTTTATTACATCCAGCTAAAAGTAATGCGCTGCACATACTCATCATTAGAACTTTTTTCATCATTGTATTTTTATCAAAGTGAATATTGCTCAAATTATAACTTGGAAAAAGATTGCATCATTGTTAGAAATCTTTATTATTAGGTAGGTCGGTCTACTTAATAATAAAGCTATGAATGATAAATCTGCAAGACAGAAAATTCTCGATGCTGCTGCAACCTTGTTTTATAACGACGGCATTACTGCAACTGGCATTAACTCGGTTACGAATAAAGCAGATGTTGCTAAGATGTCGCTTTATAATAATTTTTCTTCAAAAGGTGAGCTTGTTGATGCCTACATTGCTGCGCGCCATCAAGAGTGGCTTGATCTCTACCAAAAGCGGTTAGAAAAAATAAAAACAGCTAAAGAAGCTATCTTGGCCGTATTTGATGCCTATCAAGACCATGCGGAATTTGCCTATGAAAAAGGCTTTCGAGGTTGCGGGTTATTGAATGCTGCGGCTGAGTTTCCTGCGAATAGTGCAGGGCGAAGTTCGGTAAGACAACATAAGGAAGAAGTCGAAGCTATTGTTGCTGAACATTTAAAAAAATTGATACCAGACTCACAGCGCATTAGTTATGTGGCCACGCAGCTTTCTTTTCTTTTAGAAGGTTCTATGGCACGAGCAGGCTTAGAAGGAAATAGTCGTCAACTTCTATTAGCAAAACAAATGGCAGAAGACATTTTAAATAGAGAATGCTCACATGATTAGCCTCATTAAAAATAGTAGCTATGGGGGCACAATTGCAATTTTAGTTGCTTCTGTTTTGTGGGGAACAACTGGTACTGCCGCAGCTTTTGCACCGACACTTGGCCCACTCGCTATTGGCGCCGTAGCGATGGGTGGCGGCGGTCTTTTACAAGCGTTGGTTGCATCACGAGCGATACGTGAAAACCGACGATTTATAAGGGAAAATCTTTTAATACTGCTTTTAGGCGTGGCGGCTGTTGGTATTTATCCTTTGGCTTTTTATTCCTCAATGCATTATGCAGGTATTACGATTGGCACCGTGGTTTCAATTGGTTCTGCTCCACTGATCGCAGCAATTTTAGAGCGGTTCTTTGATCGCAAAGCTTTGTCTGCCATCTGGTTTCTAAGTTTTATTTGCGGTGTGCTTGGTGTAACGATGTTGTCGATGGGTGAAAGTCATGTGGTTCTAGATAGTACAAATCAATGGAATAAATACTTCGGTATTTTTCTTGGGCTTGTCGCAGCTACAACTTATTCACTTTATTCATGGGCTGCAAAAAGATTAATAGATCGGGGTGTTGCCTCTAAAGCTGCAATGGGCATGATTATGGGTGGTGGGGCAGTTATTTTGCTTCCTACTTTACTGGTTACAGGTAGTGGGTTATTACAAAGTTCAACCAATTTACTTGTTGCTGGTTATATGATGCTGATTCCTATGTTTTTGGGCTATTTACTTTTTGGTTTTGGACTAAAAACAGTAAATGCCAGTAAAGCAACGACCTTAACTTTATTTGAACCTTTAGTTGCTGCGATTTTTGCCATTGTGTTGGTGGGTGAGCATGTTTCATGGTTGGGTTGGATAGGCATGCTTTTGATTTTTATTTGTATTTTAATTTTGTCAAAAACTGAGAACGCTTAAAAAAACTAAAACTTTTAATGGCTTGAGTTTGATTCGAATTTTTCTTAGTCTTAAAGGCAAGTTTTATCGTTGATTTGAACAATGAAAATAAAATTAATGGTCGCTGTTGGCCTTTGGAGTTTTGCATCTTCGAGTTTTGCTCTAGATTTAGTTGAAACTTATGAGCGCGCGAAACAAAATGATCCGACATGGCAAGCGAATCAACAACAATTTGAAGCAGATCAGCTCAATTTAGGCTTGGCAACGGGTGCTTTACTACCCACAGTTACCTTGTCTGGAAAGATTAATCGTAATAGCCAAACAGTAAAACGTTCAAACTTTCTGGGTGTTGATCAAGAAGGGTTGTCAGATGCTTTGGTGAGTAATACATCGACCACCAAACAAGCGACTTTAAGTGCACGTCAGCCACTGTTTCGAATGGATGCTTGGGAAGGTTATAAACAGGTTAAAACTTCGGTTGCTTTAAGTGAAATTACCTTAAGACTGCAAAAACAAGATCATGTTTTAAATGTAGCAGAAGCCTATTTTAATGTATTGCGTCAGCAAGCTCTTGGTGTTGCTTACTTACAAGAAGAAAAAGCTTTGCTTGAGCAGCTCAATATGATGAATGCCAAACTTAAAGAAGGTTTGGTGGCGCGTAGTGATGTGAGTGAAGCAAATGCTCAATATCAAAATGCTAGAGCCAACCGTATTTCAACCAATGTTCAATTACTTTTAGCCCAAGAAAAGCTTTCTGAATATATTGGTTCTTATCAAGATAAGCTTGCTGTATTACGAAGTGATTTTAGTTTTCAAAAGCCTTATCCAGCAGAGCTTAATGATTGGATTTCTTTGGCCCAGCAAAAAAACCTAAAGATCCAGCAAGCCCGTTTACAGCAACAATATAGTGAAGATCAGCGCCGTGTGGAAAAGGCCGCGCTTTATCCTCAACTTGATGCTGTTGCAAGCTATGGTTATACCAAACAGACACCAGAGACGCTCATTTCGACTGATGGAAAATTTGATCAGGTTGGGGTAGAAATGAACTGGAATTTATTTAATGGTGGACGGACCCGAACATCAATTAAAAAGGCGACTGTAGAGGCCAGTAAAGCGCAGGCTCAACTTGATGCGGCCATCCGCCGTGCCAATGTCGATGTAAAAAGTGCCTTTATGCAGGTCGATACAGACCAAGCAAAACTCGAAGCAAGAAAAGCTGCAATGGATTCATCTTCTTTAGTTTCTCAAGCTTCAAAAGCGAGCTATAACGAAGGTTTAAAAAGTATGGTTGATGTTTTATTGGCTCAGCGTAATGCTTTTTCTGCAAAACAGGATTATCTTAATGCTCAATATGACTATTTATTGAATGTACTTCGTTTAAAAGCTGCGGTAGGCCAGTTAGGCGAAAAAGATCTGGCCGAGTTAAATAACTGGTTAACCTATCAGTAATAAAAAGCTTTTATCTGAAATTTAATTTTGTCATAAAAACTTAATGATTGCTGTGTTCTAATGCTCAATCATTTTATTCCTGCGCCATCATGTTGGAGGCTTTCCTTGAGTCCAAGTAATCCGGTGTTAACCCATCATATTTCTTCTCAATTTAATGAAGATTTGCAAGATGTAAACACAAAGTTTATGACCATGGGTGGCTTGGTCGAACAACAGGTCGCAAATGCAATTCATTCTTTGCTTGATACAGACGCAAATTTAGCGATTGATGTTCAATTTAAAGATAACGCCGTCAATCAATATGAACGCGATATTGATGAAGGTCTTACGCTAATTTTGGCACGCCGTCATCCAGCAGCGATCGATTTGCGTATGGTTATTGCCATGAGCAAAGCCAATACTGACCTTGAGCGTATTGGTGATGAAGCAGCAAAAATTGCCCGTATTGCACAAAACCTTTGTGAAGAGGGCGGTTCGCCTCGTGGCTACATGGAAACACGTCATATTGGTAACCAAGTGCGTGTCATGATTCATGATGCTCTTGATGCTTTTGCGCGTTTAGATGCAGATCAGGCTTTACGTGTACTTTTAGCCGATGCTGACATTGACCGTGAATATCAGTCAGCAACGCGTACATTAATGACCTATATGATTGAAGATCCGCGTCATATTGCTCGTGTTATTAATGTCATGTGGGTTCTACGTTCTTTAGAGCGTATTGGGGATCATGCACGTAACATTGCTGAGCAAGTTATTTATATGGCAAAAGGCTTTGATGCTCGTCATACTAAAATTGAAGAAATTGAAGCTAAAGTC
This sequence comes from Acinetobacter sp. 161(2023), assembly GCF_037027805.1. Taxonomy (NCBI): domain Bacteria; kingdom Pseudomonadati; phylum Pseudomonadota; class Gammaproteobacteria; order Moraxellales; family Moraxellaceae; genus Acinetobacter; species Acinetobacter sp. 161(2023). The sequence goes on from NZ_JAZEYD010000016.1 coordinate 88,844, forward strand.
CACGAAAAGTAATTTTGAGCTGGAATATTTAAAAGCCTTGTTTAAAACAAGGCTTTTTTATTTTTAAAAATAATAGATAAAAAAATGTCCCGAACTTTGGGGGGAAGTTCAGGACAGAAAATCAAGTACATAAACACGACAGGGATCGTGTTCTTCTTGCTATGAATTGATAGTAAGTTCTGAGCTTTTTTATGTCATGTAGAGTCCTGTTCGCTCTATGTAAGGCTTTTTATGCTTGTGTAAGTTTCACGTAAAAAAAGGCGGGTCTATGTATATAGACCCGCCTTTTTAATGATGAGTAAGCTAAAACAAACCGATTATTCTGGTTTCCAGCCTTCAGCTTTTTCTACGCTTTCATCATTATTGAAAAACTTCTCACGTTGTTCTTCAAGAAACTTTTTTGAATCTGGTTCAAACACATTTAAACGCTTTTCATTAATCAGCGTAGTTTGATGCTGTAACCATTCTTGCCATGCTTGCTTAGAAACATTTTCAAAAAAGTCTTGGCCTTTAGCACCCGGAAAAGGAGCGAAGTCTAGACCTTCCATTTCCTTTTGATATTTGCGGCAAAATACTTGTCGACTCATGGTTTATCCTTAAGCGTATAACTGTTCTAAACGTGTGTGGGCACGAGCAATCGCAGCTTCAACCTGTTTTGGTGAAGTTCCGCCAATATGATCACGTGCATTTACAGAAGCTTCTAGTGTTAATGCTTTATCAAACACATCGGCTGTAATTAGGTCAGAGAATTGCTGTAACTGCTCAAGTGTTAACTCAGATAAATCTTTTTCTTCAGCAACACCTAACGCAACAGCTTTACCTACAATTTCATGCGCATCACGGAAAGCAACGCCTTTTTTCACTAAATAGTCAGCAAGATCGGTTGCAGTCGAGAATCCACGAAGTGCAGCTTCACGCATGATTTCAATATTTGGAACCAATGCAGGAATCATGTCTGCGAAAGCCATGAGTGAACCACGAACCGTATCGATTGCATCAAATAAAGGTTCTTTGTCTTCTTGGTTATCTTTGTTGTAAGCCAATGGTTGACCTTTCATGAGCGTAAGTAAGCTAATTAAGTCACCAAATACACGGCCAGATTTACCACGAATAAGCTCTGGAACATCCGGATTTTTCTTCTGCGGCATGATTGAAGAACCAGTACAGAAGCGGTCAGGAATATTCACAAATTTGAACTGTGCAGAAGTCCAAAGAATCAGTTCTTCTGACATACGTGATAAATGCATCATGATCAGTGCAGCAGCAGAGTTAAATTCGATTGCAAAGTCACGGTCAGATACAGCATCAAGAGAGTTTTCAGATACAGCTTCAAAACCTAAAAGTTCTGCTGTATAAGCACGGTCAATCGGATAAGTTGTACCAGCAAGAGCAGCTGAACCAAGTGGCATGCGATTAACGCGCTTACGACAGTCTTGAAGACGTTCAGTGTCACGAATCAACATTTCAAACCATGCTAACAAGTGATGACCAAAAGTTACTGGTTGAGCTGTTTGTAGGTGTGTAAAGCCCGGCATAATTGTACTTACGTTTTTGGCAGCCAAGCCTAATAAGCCTTTTTGTAAGCGTTCTAATAATTTTAAAATATCATCAATTTCGTCGCGTAGGTAAAGACGAATATCAGTTGCAACCTGATCGTTACGACTACGACCTGTGTGTAGTTTTTTACCTGTAATGCCAATACGTTGAGTCAAACGTGATTCAATGTTCATGTGAACATCTTCAAGATCGATGCGCCATTCAAAGTTTCCAGCCTCAATTTCTGAGCGAATGGTGCTTAAACCTTCAATAATGTCATCGCGTTCTGCTTCTGTGAGTACGCCAACTTTCGCAAGCATGGTAGCATGCGCAATCGAACCAGCGATGTCTTGTTTATAAAAACGCTGGTCAAACTGAACAGAGGCGGTAAATTCGGCTACAAAAGCATCCGTCGCTTCAGAAAAACGACCACCCCACATACCTGAAGTTTGGTCTGGGGTTACTGAATTAGGGGGATTTGAAGATGTGGTCATGGTGGCTCAGTAAAATAAAAAAGAGTATATCACTTGCCGAAGCTCAACAAACAAAGTTGTTTCCTACAGCATACCGAAATCAAAATGCTTCCTATTTTTTTACGAAAAACGGGCGTTGGCAACACTTATTCGAATTAATTGTTGCAAGTAATGTTTTGGCACTGGTCTTAGCATTGGCTGAAGCACAGTCTTGGCAAGCATTAAGCGGTGGACGCCTTTTACAATACATCGTTTTTATTAACTGGGTCATATTGTCGTTTTTTGCCTTGGTGGAACGCTTTCAAGCTTTTTTTAGCAGGTTACATCAAGAATTTGCCTTGGCTATCGGTTTTGTCATGCTGCAAGGTATTGTTGTTTTGACGACCTTAATGAGTAATTTTTTTCAGTTTGGCCTTTTAAATAAACATGCTTCTTTAACACAGAACTGGAGCATTTATTTTACCAATGTGCCTTTATATCTAAGCTATGGAATATTACTCGGGGCTTTCTGCTTACGTTATTTATATGTCAGAGAACAGTGGTTGCATCAACAGTCTGTGGAGTTAAATGCCCGTATTCAGGCCATGCAAGCGCGAATTCACCCTCATTTTTTATTTAATAGTTTAAATAATGTGGTGAGTTTGATTGCGATAGACCCAGATAAAGCAGAAAGCATGCTCATTAGTCTGTCACGTTTATTTCGCGCCAGCTTCCAAGAATTGAAATTGGTGAGTCTGCATGAAGAAATCGAGCTGAGTAAACAATATTTAATGATTGAGCAAGTGCGTTTGGGAGAGCGTTTAAAAGTAGATTGGAAAATCGAGCTTTCACCTGTGCAACTGAAACAGGTCACCATTCCTTTATTGACATTACAACCTTTGTTAGAAAATAGTATTTTTCATGGGGTAGAACCAATGCTGGGTAAAGCAACCATAGGGGTATTGGTTGAAATATTGCAAAATCAGGTCAGTATAGTCATTACCAACCCATATACAGACGATACAATAAATTCAAGGAAAGGGCATGGAATCGCGCTTGAAAATGTAAAACAGCGCCTGAAAGCATATTATGGGAATTCCGTAAGATTTCAGGTTTATAAAGGTGAAACCTTATATACCACCATTATGAGCTATCAATATCAAACAAAATAATAAGTTAGTCAGAGTTAACCATAAAAACATGGATCAAGTTAACGGTGACAAGGAGGATGAATGAAGGTGCTGATTTGTGATGATGAACCACTTGCAGTGGAGCGATTATCACGTTTAGTTTCAAAGATGGGACATGAAGTTGTATCAACAGCTCAGCATGGACAAGAAGCCTTGGAACAGGCGCGGCTTCATCAACCGGATGTAATCTTACTTGATATTCAAATGCCAGGTATGAATGGTCTTGTCTGTGCGGAACAGCTAAGCCAGCTAAATCCTCGACCTGCGATTGTATTCTGTACGGCCTATGACCAACATGCGTTGGAAGCATTTAAGTCTCAGGCTCAAGCTTATCTTCTTAAACCAATTGATCCTCAAGAGCTTGAACAAGTTTTTAGTCAGTTGACTCAGCTTACTCAAGCACAGCTCAATGCTTTACCACAACATGATTTTTTACATGATCTAAAAACACAGCGACATCAAATTGCTGCAAAAACCTATCGTGGAGTTGAGCTGATTCCTGTTGAAAATATCTATTATTTTTTAGCCGATCAAAAATATGTCACGGTGCGTCATCAAAATGGCAGTGTATTAATTGATGAAACTTTAAAAGAGCTTGAAACCGAATTTGCAGATCAATTCATTCGTATTCATCGAAATGCATTGGTTGCGGTTGCATATTTAGATGGATTGGAACTCGTTAGCTCTGGGCAATATCAGGTTCGATTACGTGGCTTAGATGAACGACTTTCGGTGAGTCGTCGACATTTATCTATGCTTAGAGAGCGGATTCATCAGCTCTAAACCTAAAAAGAGTTATCTGGTGCGTGCGAGATTTTACTTGCAATTTTAAGGGATCAAGTTAAGTTTAGGGTGTATCGTTTGACCAGCCCATGCTTGAATTTATGAAAACCTTGAAAATTGCTACACGACAAAGCCCACTTGCTCTTTGGCAGGCAGAATATATTCGTGCCCGATTACAGGAGCTTCACCCAGATTTAACGGTGGAGTTGGTTAAATTTGTCACGCAGGGCGATAAAATCTTAGATACGCCTTTAGCAAAAATTGGTGGGAAAGGGCTGTTTGTTAAAGAGTTAGAAGCAGCACTTTTAGATGGGCGTGCAGATTTAGCTGTACATTCAATGAAAGATGTCCCGATGGCTTTGCCAGAAGGTCTAACCTTGGCCGTAATTTGTGAACGTGAAGATCCATTAGATGCCTTCGTTTCAAATCAATTTGAAAAATTTGCTGACCTACCTCAAGGTGCAAAAGTGGGCACCTCGAGTTTACGCCGTAAATCTCAAATTTTAAAACAACGTCCTGATTTGCAAATTATTGACTTGCGTGGAAATGTTGGCACACGTTTAGCAAAGCTGGATGATGGTCAATATGACGCTATTATTTTAGCTAGCGCTGGTTTGAAGCGTTTAGGTCTTTCAGAACGTATTCGTCATTGTTTAACACCAGATATTAGTTTGCCTGCAGTGGGTCAAGGTGCATTGGGCTTGGAATGCCGTGCAGCTGACCAAGATGTATTAGCTTTAATTCAACCGCTATTACACGAAGAAACCGATGTTTGTGTACGTGCTGAGCGTGCTTTTAATGCTTATCTTGAAGGTGGTTGTCAGGTTCCGATTGCAGGTTATGCCACGCTACAAAATGGACAAATCCATATTGAAGGTCGTGTCGGAAGTCCTGATGGGCAAACATTATTACGTGCTGAACTGACAGATGAAGCGAGCAATGCTCATCAACTGGGTGAAAACCTTGCTCGAAACTTACTTGATCAAGGTGCGGGCGAGCTATTAAAGGCTCTCTACTAAACCATGTTGTTTATTAATACTCGACCTGATTCTCGTGCAGCTGAATTAACAGATGCTTTGCAAAATGAAGGTTATCAGGTTGAGTCTTTACCTCTTTTAGAACTCGTTGCCAAATCCTTTTCCGAACACTTACTTCAGCTTTACCAACAATTAGTTAATGTACAAGCTATTGTTGTCGTTAGTCCAAGCGCTGTTGATGTGGGGATGAAGTATTTAGCACAAAGCGGCTTAAAACTAGCTGACTTGAAACATATTCAGTGGATTGCCGTTGGACAGTCAACCGCCAATTGTTTAAATGAGTATGGAATAGAAGCACATATTCCAGATGTTGAAACCTCTGAAGGGATGTTAAATCTACCTATTCTTCATAACATGAAGCCGACTGGTAGCGTCGCTTTTTGGCGAGGAGAGGGTGGACGTCAATTTATGATGGAGACCTTGCAGCAGCAAGGCATTCAGATTCTAAATTTCGTTTTATATCATCGGCAGTGTCCAGAAGCCTCATATTACACATTCAAACATCTGACACAGAATTCAAATTATAATTTAAACAAATGGCTGGTCTTAATTACGAGTGAGGCAAGCTGGAAGTATTGGTTAGAGCTTTGTTCAAAAAATAATGTACAACCTGATTGTGTATATTTGGTTTTAGGGCCACGTCTTTTTCAAATTGTTAAAGAATATCGCGATCAACAACAGGCTCATTTTCACATTATTCAACTTGAAAATTTATCGCCTTCGGGGATGATTCATCACATTCAGGCATTATAAGGATTCGTATGAGAAAACTTGTTTCTATCATCATTTTACTGGGCATGGCTTGGTTGGCTAAGCTCAGTTACGATATGTGGCAAATTTCTCGTACTGTTCCCGAGCTTAAGCAAAGTCTGCTTCAATCAGAACAACACTATGCCAATCTAAATGATCAATTGGTTGCTTTACAGCGCCAATTACAGAATCAACCTGTAAATACTGGCGATAAACTAAGTTCGGTGGCCCACCCAGATACTCCACCAGCAGGTATTGCTCCTACAGTTTTAATTAAACAAAAGTTAGATTTAATTCAATTTGCAATTGATCAACAACAATTGATTTATGCAGTTGATCAATTAAGTCAGTTACAGCAATCCCTTGCGCACTATGAAATTGCCCCTGCATTGCAACATAGCTTGAACCAATCACTTGAGCAGGATAAACAAGCAGTTCAACAATTCAGTTTGGCCCAAAATCAACGCCATCAATTGATTGATGATTTATTACAGACGATTGATAAAAATATTCAGCAAGCCTTAGCTCAGCCTAAACTTGAGATGGATCAATCCGAGTCTGTATCTTGGTGGAAAAGATGGTTCCGTATAGAAAAAGTAGAAACGCCGTCTATTAATTTAATGAATCGAAGTGTAGTGCTCAAAGAAGTGCAATTAAGATTATTAATTGCTGAACAGGCGCTCAATCAAGGCAAAATGACAGAGTACCAAAACGAGTTGCAATCTGTGATGCAAAAGCTAGATGAAATGCCTGATGCAACGAGTCAGCAGTTAAAAAAACGTATTGCTAAAGTGGCACATTTGTCGATAGTGCCTGTTCCTAAATTATCTACACTTGGTCTAATTGGCTCATAAGGAGGAGATATGAAACACCTCCTGTCGGTTTATTTTGTAATCAGCTTAATACTCTTTGCCGCTTTAGCTTTATTGAGTTATGGCTATGGAATGGGGTATGTCTATATCTACTGGCGACAATTGCAGTTGCAAACAAATGTCTGGGGCTTAACCCTCGCTTTTGTGGTAGTAAGTTTTATTGCTCAACTGGTGTGGCTTTGGATTAAGCGTTATTCCTCTCGTGAGCAGAGGAAAAGTGAAAATATTTTCCAGTTTAAAAACCTACATCCCTATGAACAATTAGGTATTGTCTGGTTATTAGAGGCCGCTGAAGACCAACGTGTATTTATTGAACGTGTTTTTACTCAGTCAGCGCTTTTAAAAAATATCATTGATGCCAAGTTTCTAGTTTCAAATGGAGACTATCCAAAAGCATTAGCTGCTTTAGATCAGTCACCGCCTATGGCATTTGAATTGGCAGAGTTAGAACGAATCGAAATCTTTTTAGCCCAAAACGAAGCTGATCGTGCATTAACTCATCTTGAGTTTTTATACCAACATCAGTTGTCGCCTTGGCTTGAGGAAATAGAAACTGCCTACCAGCAAAGATTAACCGCGTTATGGGGGCAATTGGCGCTACAACATCCATGGGTATATTTACGTTCAATGAAGTATGGTTTGCTAGATGCTGAGCATCGTGATTTATGGCTACAGCAACTTCTTCAGCAGTTTGATGAGGCTTCTATTGATGACCAGCATGCATTGCAACAACGTTATCTGGATTTAGAGTCTGAGATTCAAACTCGACCGTATAGCAGTAAGTTGTTATGGCTCAAACTATTGGCGCGTATGCCTGATATGAGCATGCAGCATGCGGCATTAACACTACACCTATTAAAAGAGCAGTTCGATCCAGAAGTATTTTACCTGTGGTTCCAGCAACAATTGCTTAAGCAGGTTCCAGACTATGCCGATGTCGAAGAAAAAATTATCGAGTTTGAAAATCAATATATGAATTTGCCAGTTTTAACTTTTGCAAAATGGCATGTCTATATGGCAACTGGACGTCAAGCAGAGGCTGAAACATTATTATCATTATATCCAGATAATATTTTAATGAGCTATTTACGTATTAAGTCTACGCTTAATGAAGATGAGGTGTTAATCAAACAGTTAAACCTAATCTTTGAAAATGATGCGAATTTTTTAAAATTTAAAATATGAGGCAAAAATGAAAGAACTGTCTGTCTACCCGATAATATATGAACAAAAAGTAGCGTGGGGAGATATGGACGCTTTTGGTCATGTCAATAATGTGCAATATTATCGATATATTGAAAGCTCACGTATTTTATATATGGAAGCGATAAATATATTAACCCCACAATTATATACCGTTGTAGCCTCAAGTCAGTGTAAATATTTAAAGCCAGTTTTTTATCCAGATGTATTGAAAGTCGGTGTTCGCGTGGAAGAGCTCCGTAATAGTGCATTCCGTATGGCTTATATATTATGGAGCGAGACACAACAACAAATCGTGGCTACTGGCGAAGCTGTTATGGTCTGCGTAGATAAATTAACAGAACGAAAATGTGAAATACCTCAGGAAATAAAACAAAAAATTATTGAGCTAGAAAAAACTGTTGGACATGACTTAATACATTTATCTTAAATAAATATTAATAAAATATATGTCATTTATAATTGATAATGTAATTAAAAGGTAATTTTTTTGATTATTCTGATGAACACGGCTTTCAAACTATTGCTTATTGAATAGATTATAAATAATATTAGTCTTGATTTTATGTTTTTAAATTTTGTCTGTATTATTTTGAATTGTCTGTAAGACTGGAGTATTTATTAATGAAACCGGATATCAGTGAATTATCTGTTGAAGAGTTAAAACGTTTACAAGAAGAAGCAGAAGCTTTAATTGTAAGTAAAAAAGATCAAGCAATCGAAGATGCTTATAATCAAATTATCGAGATCGCTGAAAATGTAGGTTTTAGTGTTGAACAGCTTCTTGAGTTTGGTGCTCAAAAACGTAAGAAGACAACACGTAAATCTGTTGAGCCGCGCTACCGCAACAAAAACAATTCTGAAGAGACTTGGACTGGCCGTGGTAAACAACCACGCTGGTTAGTTGCTGAAATTGAAAAAGGCGCAAAACTTGAAGATTTCTTAATCTAATCGTATTGCCCTTTTTAAAAGCCAGGCAAATTTGCCTGGCTTTTTTATGCGTGAAAATATCTAAAAATTTTGCGGTAAATATTATTTAAGAATTTGAGTGTTTAAATTCATCTTTAAATACATTGTTGAGATCAAATGTGCACTTATTAAGTCAATCAACACGTTTTCATGATTTTGTCATACGTTCAACTTATAGTCTTAATACCGAAGCCAAGCCCGATTGCTTGGTTTTTTTATATGAAGTGAATTGGCGATGTTGAAAAAGTATGCATAATGTCAGACTAGGGAGCTACTCTCAAAATAAGGACGATAATTTGCATGTTGGTAAGGCTGAATGAAGAAAAAGTCTAAGCAATGGAAGTGGTGGTTATTTGCCCTCATTGCATTTTTAATTTTTATTATTTTACAGATCCCAGCGACTTGGCTTATTTCTAAATTTTCAAAGAATAATCAAACTCTACACAATGTAAGTGGAAATATCTGGCAAGGCCAAGCAGATTGGCGGCGCGGTACTTTGAGAGGCTCGATTCATTGGAAAACTAGACCTCTTGACCTGTTTTTATTAAGGTTCGCTGCTGATGTAGATATCCATAGTGGAAATACCCAATTATCTGGGGTAATGGCCTATGGCGTTGGTAAAAAAGTACTTGTAAGGGCAATGAATGGTCAAATTGCGCCTGAAACATTAAAACAAATTGTGAACTGGCAATGGCCAGTGAACAGTATCCAGTTAAAAGATATTGATTTTAATTATAAAAAAGAGCAAGGTTTCGCCGCAGTTGATGGTCAATTGCATTGGGGTGGTGGTGCTTTAATCTATAATATTAGTGACCGTCAAGACCGGATGAATATGCCTTCTTTAAATGGGCAATTAACGGACCAAAATGGTAAATTACAGATTGATATACGTGATCAACGCAGTCAAAAAATGGCAAATCTTCTATTAGATGCCAATATGATGCTTGATGTGCAGCTTACACAAAGATTATTACTGAATATCCCATCTTATGATGGGAAAGCTGGTTTAGATACTTTTGTCATTAGTTCTCGTCAACCCTTAATACAAGGGGGTAACTAATGAAAGTATGGATTGAAAAATTACAGCAACTACAATGGCAAAAGTTAAATCGGTTAAGTGTTGTCGTATTTGCTTTTTTAGTTTTATGGCTGTGCTGGAAATTGGCTTCATTATTTTGGTGGGTCATTGCACCTCCTCAAATGATGCAGTTTGATCGGGTAGAGTTAGGATCACAGCAACCGCAAATTCCTAACATTAGTACTTTTTCACTTTTTAATGAACCTTCAGCCAATGCAGCTCAGGAAAATGTCAAACTAGAATTGCAGGGTGTGATAGTGGGTTATCCGAACCGTTTTTCTTCAGCTGTTATTAAGCTTGATAATACTGCTGACCGATATCGGGTGGGTGAAACAATAGCTTCTACATCCTATCAGCTAGCAGAAGTTTATTGGGATCACGTGATATTACGTCAAGGTAATGGGAGTACGCGTGAGCTTCAATTTAAAGGTTTGCCAAATGGGTTATATCAACCACCTAATCCACAGGCAACCCCAGCGAATTCAACTGTCCCTGCTCAACAGGCACCTTCGACCAATACAACTCAAGAAGCGCTTGGGCAGGCAATCCAGCAGATGCAAGGTAACCGAGAGCAGTATCTTAAAGATATGGGGGTAAGCGGGAGCTCAAGCGAAGGTTTTGAAGTTACAGAACGTACACCCACTGCGCTTCGAAATAAGTTAGGTTTAAGGCCGGGTGACCGAATTGTTTCTTTAAATGGTCAAACGGTTGGGCAAGGACAAACGGATGTGCAGTTACTTGAACAGGCTCGTCGAGCCGGACAAGTGAAATTAGAAATAAAACGTGGTGATCAAGTGATGACCATACAACAAAATTTTTAGTGATAACACGTCACCATAAGAGTTAGGAAATATCGCAAGTTATGGCTTTATTGAATCATCAACGTCCACTTTGGGCATTACTTGCAGCAGCCCCATTGATTGCGACAGTGAGCAGCAGCGTCTATGCCCAAACATGGAAGATCAATTTACGTGATGCTGACTTAACTGCATTTATTAATGAAGTTGCAGACATCACGGGGAAAAACTTTGCAGTAGATCCGCGAGTGCGTGGCAATGTCACAGTAATATCGAACAAACCCCTCAATAAAGATGAAGTTTATGACCTGTTTCTTGGGGTCTTAAATGTAAATGGGGTGGTGGCGATTCCTTCTGGAAATACCATTAAGCTGGTGCCGGATAGCAATGTTAAAAATTCGGGAATTCCCTACGATTCTCGAAATAAGGTTCGCGGTGATCAAATCGTTACACGAGTGATTTGGCTTGAAAATACGAATCCAAATGACTTAATTCCAGCACTTCGCCCTTTAATGCCACAGTTTGCGCATATGGCGGCGATTGCGGGAACCAATGCGCTGATTGTTTCGGACCGAGCTACGAACATCTATCAGCTTGAAAATATTATTCGTAATCTAGACGGAACTGGGCAAAACGATATTGAAGCGATCAACCTTCAATCGAGCCAAGCAGAAGAAATCATTACTCAACTTGAAGCGATGAGTGCAACAGGAGCATCGAAAGATTTTAATGGTGCACGTATACGTATTATTGCAGACAATCGAACCAATCGTATTTTAGTAAAGGGTGACCCTGAAACGCGTAAGCGCCTTCGCCACATGATTGAAATGCTGGATGTGCCTTCAGCAGACCGCTTAGGGGGCTTAAAAGTTTTCCGATTGAAATATGCAAGTGCAAAAAGTTTATCTGAGATTTTACAAGGACTCGTGACAGGACAAGCTGTTTCTTCTTCAAATAACAATAAAAATTCATCTAACTCATCAAATTCGATGAATGGTTTAATGGGTAATAATCAAAATTCTAACTCAACAAATTCAGGTTCAAATGGTACATCAATTTCTACCCCTGCAATAAACCTGAATGGTAATTCAAATAACAACAATCAGAACAGTATCTCCAGCTTTAACCAAAATGGTGTAAGTATTATTGCGGACAGTGCCCAAAACTCATTGGTTGTCAAAGCTGATCCCCAATTAATGCGTGAAATTGAATCTGCGATTCAGCAGCTCGATGTGCGCCGTCAGCAAGTACTCATTGAGGCTGCAATTATCGAAGTCTCAGGAGATGATGCAGATCAACTTGGAATTCAATGGGCCTTAGGTGATTTATCTAGTGGGATTGGTTTACTTAGCTTTAGTAATGTGGGAGCGAGTTTATCTTCGATTGCTGCTGGTTATTTATCAGGTGGTTCGGCTGGGGCGGCGTCTGCTATTGCTGGTGGTGCCAATAAAGGTAATGGGGCAACTGTGGCTGTGGGTAATTTTGAGAACTCCCGTAAGGCTTATGGTGCATTAATTCAAGCACTCAAAACCAATACCAAATCAAATTTACTTTCGACACCATCCATTGTAACTATGGATAATGAAGAGGCTTATATTGTTGTGGGTCAGAACGTTCCTTTTGTAACAGGTTCGGTCACTACCAATAGTACAGGTATTAATCCTTATACAACTGTTGAACGAAAAGATGTTGGTGTGACATTAAAAGTTGTTCCACATATCGGGGAAGGTGGTACAGTTCGTCTGGAAGTTGAGCAAGAAGTCTCTGCTGTTCAAGATAGTCGTGGGCAAGCAGCTGACCTAGTGACAAGCAAACGTGCTATTAAAACCGCTGTTTTGGCTGAGCATGGACAAACTGTTGTTTTAGGTGGTTTGGTGTCAGATGACACCTCGCTTTCAAGACAAGGCATACCTGGGTTAAGTAGTATCCCTTATGTTGGACGCTTGTTCCGATCAGATAACAGAAGTAATGTAAAACGTAACCTACTCGTCTTTATTCATCCAACAATTGTAGGTGATGCGAACGATGTACGCCGTTTGTCTCAGCAGCGCTATAACCAGCTTTACAGTTTGCAATTGGCGATGGATAGAAATGGCAACTTTGCCAAACTGCCTGAACAGGTCGATGATGTCTATAATCAAAAAATGACACCGCCAGATATTGGCTCTCAGCCAAAAAATTATCAACAGGTTCCTTCAGGTGGCAAAAGCTCGACAGTAATAACACCTGTAGCAGTAGAGCCTGTGGTTCGAAAGCAAACCTTACAGTTGCCCGAACCTGAAGTTAATCGTACTAAAAATACCGTAACAACAACGACACTGCGTCCAAGCATGGCGCCGTAGTGACATGTTATGATTGATAAAAATGAATAGGACATACGCATGACTTGGAAATTACAAGCAATTACTGGTGAAATTACTGGCCAAGAAATTAGTGTTGATCGTGATATGCTGGTGGGGCGCCATCAAGATGCCGATGTGTTGTTACAAGCTGCTGAAATTTCACGTCGCCACGCTGCATTGCTTTTAAAAGATCAATTGCTATGGGTACAAGACCTTAACTCATCGAATGGCACATTCATAAACGATATTCGTATTGAGCAAGAAAAACAGCTACATGATGGTGACATTGTTCAATTTGCTAGCTTTAAATTTTCTGTGCTGGCACCTGCGCAGGAAATTGTAGATTTGCCTGAAATTGAAGTAGAACCTGTAAATACGGCTCCATCTCAAGATTTAAGTGATCAAGGAATGCCAAGCCTTACAGAGCGTGCTGCAGAAATAGAAGTTAGTCGCGATGGCATGCCACAGAATATCTCTATTCCGAAACCTGCACCGATTCCGGAAGGTGTGGATATTAATGTACAACCACAACAGGCACCTGTTGGCTTTGAGGAGCCAGTTTCTCGTGTTGCTGAAGAAAAAGAGCAACAGAAGAATGCCTCAGTTGGTTTAATCACCATTATTACTTTAGTAATTTTAGCTTTATTGGCATGGTTGTTCTTTAAATAATTTGTTGCTGCTTTTACAATCAAGGCATGCTAAACGCATGCCTTTTTAATTTTGAGAAGAAGAAGATGTCTGTTGCACAACTAAATAAGCGCGATTTAATTTTATTTGATCTAGATGGAACACTGGTTGATTCTGCTGCTGATTTGTATCGGTCTATGAATTTAAGTTTAGAGGCGCTCAATTGGCCATTAGTAACAGAAGCCCAGATACGAGCATGGGTCGGCAAGGGAGTGTCTAAACTCTGTGAAAGCGTTCTACTTCATATTTTTGGAAAATTAGATACTCAGCAGCATAAAGTCCTCTTACAGAAATTTATTGACATATATGGTGCAGAACTTTGTGTGAATACTCAAATTTATCCGGGAGTCACTGAGTTTTTAAAGCATTGTAAAGCTTTGAATATACATATGGCATGTGTTACCAATAAGCCTGTGCAACTTGCTCAAGGGTTACTTGATGCATTAGACCTTTCTTCTTATTTCCAAGTTGTACTTGGGGGCGATAGTTTGCCAGAGAGAAAGCCACATCCATTGCCTTTATTGCATTGCATGCAAAGCTTAAAAATATCTGCTTCGCAATCATTAATGATTGGCGACTCAAGTAACGATATTGAGGCTGCGCGTCGTGCGGGAATTGATTGTATTGTGGTTAGCTATGGCTATAATCATGGAGAAAATATCTATGATTGCCAACCTCAGCAAGTGGTTGATAGTTTGGCTGAGTTAATTATCTAATGAGTGAAATGGAGATCAGCATGAATAAGCGTATGGTTTTTCGATGGCGTGTCTAAATCGAAACTAAAAAACACCGTTTTAAATCGAAACCATATTAGAGAAAAATTCATGACTACATTAGCGCAATTCGAACAACTTAAGGCATCAGGTTACAACACTATTCCAGTTTATCGTCAGCGTTTGGCAGATACGGAAACACCTTTATCGGTTTTTGCTCGTTTTAAGGAGCAAAAACAAGCTTATTTATTTGAGTCGGTTGAAGGTGGTGAAAACTGGGCGCGCTACTCCATGATTGGTTTAGGTGAGTCGACAGTTTTTTCATGTAATGCTGGCGTTTTATCTATACAGCATGCTGATGGTTCAATCACACAAGAAGATTGTCTAGATCCATTTGAATATATTCGTGAGTTTCAGAAGCAATTTACAGTTCCACCAGCTGAGCTTCTGCCTGACTTACCAAGTTTTACAGGCGGATTGGTTGGCTATTTGGGCTATGATGCAGTTCGTTATATTGAGCCACGCTTAAAGAATGTGCCTGCGGCTGATCCAATTGCTTTACCCGACTTATGGTTGATGCTCTCAAAGACAGTCATTGTTTTTGATAACCTGAAAGATACCTTGTTTTTAATTGTCCATGCTGATACAGCACAGCCAAATGCTTATGAAGATGCGCAGCAAAAATTAGATCAATTAGAGCAATTGTTGGCTACACCAGTTAGCTTGCAAGCTAAGCCACATACACCACCTCATTTTGAATCGATTACGGGTAAAGCGAAATTCCTTGAGACCATAGAAAAGGTTAAAGAATACATCCGTGCTGGTGATGTTATGCAAGTTGTTCCTGGGCAACGCATGGTTTCTGACTTTGATGGCGAGGCTTTACAGGTTTACCGTGCTTTACGTCATTTAAATCCTTCACCTTATTTGTTCTTGGTACAAGGTCAAACAATTACGGATCAAAAACCATTTCATATTGTAGGATCTTCACCTGAAATTCTCTCTCGTTTGGAAAATGGTATTGCGACAGTTCGCCCGCTTGCTGGTACGAGACCACGTGGAAAAACTAAAGAAGAAGATATCGCTTTAGAAAAAGACTTACTTTCTGATGAAAAAGAAATCGCAGAGCATTTAATGTTGATTGACCTTGGTCGAAATGATGTTGGGCGAGTTTCTAAAATTGGTAAAGTCAAAGTGACTGATCAAATGGTCATTGAACGCTATTCGCATGTCATGCACATCGTTTCAAATGTACAAGGTGAAGTGCGTGATGATATCGATGCACTAGATGTATTTAAGGCAACTTTCCCAGCAGGTACTTTATCTGGCGCACCGAAAATTCGTGCAATGGAAATTATTGATGAAGTAGAGCCTGTAAAAAGAGGTGTTTTTGGTGGGGCCGTGGGATATTTAGGATGGCATGGTGAAATGGATATGTCGATTGCAATCCGTACGTGTGTAATCCGTGATAAAAAAGTCTATGTGCAGGCTGGAGCAGGCTTGGTTGCTGACTCAAATCCTGAATCAGAATGGAATGAAACCCAAATAAAAGCTCGCGCAGTGATCAAAGCGGTTGAATTATCATCAAACGGATTGATTTTATGAGTTTTTAGCAGTTTTTTTTAAAAAACTGCTTGCATCGCTTGGAAGTTTTGCTAAACTGCACACCGTTCCGATACGAAACGTACGAAACACTAAGAAGCGCCGGCATAGCTCAGTTGGTAGAGCAACTGACTTGTAATCAGTAGGTCCACAGTTCGAATCCGTGTGCCGGCACCATCTAAAGTGTGAAGTTGTTAAGTGAAGGATAACACTGAAATAAGTGTGATGTGGTGAGATTCCCGAGCGGTCAAAGGGGGCGGACTGTAACTCCGCTACGAAAGTTTCGAAGGTTCGAATCCTTCTCTCACCACCATTAACTTCGATTGAAGTGCTAAGTATACCAGCATCGTGCGGGAGTAGCTCAGTTGGTAGAGCGGCAGCCTTCCAAGCTGCATGTCGCGAGTTCGACCCTCGTCTCCCGCTCCATCGAAGGATAATCGCTCTTATAGCTCAGTGGTAGAGCACTCCCTTGGTAAGGGAGAGGTCTCGAGTTCAAATCTCGATAAGAGCTCCAGATACAGTTTAGTAGATTTTCTACAAAGATTTAAAAAGCAGGCTTATTAGTCTGCTTTTCAAGTATTGGGTGTTTGATTTTTTAGGCGATATGTCGATGCTGAGTTTTACTCAGAATTGTGTTCGACGTAAACGAGGACTATAAACATGGCTAAGGCTAAGTTTGAACGTAATAAGCCACACGTAAACGTGGGCACAATT
>NZ_JAZEYD010000017.1:0-90721 GCF_037027805.1 Acinetobacter sp. 161(2023)
CCTGAACCTGAACCTGAACCTGAACCTGAACCTGAACCTGAACCTGAACCTGAACCTGAGTCTAATCAGGACTTAATGGTATTTGACCCAAATCATCATGAGTTAATCGGATTTGAGTCAGCGTCTGTTCAAGAGACAAGTAATGTTCTGGAGGAAGATTTTATTCCGGTACCAGAACAAAAGTCAGTACAAATTCAGGCTGAAACCCAAGCCAAAAATATTGAACCTGAACCAGCTTTTACTGCTGAGCCTATAGGTTTATTTGAAGCGCCTAGCACTGATTTTTCACTTGCCCAAGATACGCCTGTTACTCATGATTTAGCTTTAGAACCTGTTGTCGAGCAACCGTTACTGGTGGAAACTCCAGAGGCGATTGAGAAGGTTGAAGTTGTAAAAGAAGTTAGTGCAACTGATAATGCGCAGTTGATGCCTCAAGACATCTTGAAGCTGGCTCCTCAAGTTTTAGAAGGTGAGTGGTCACTTGAAAAATGGGAATACTGGTTTAGAAACAGTCAGCTTTCTCCCGCTGTTCAAGAACTTGCACAGCATGGTGTGATGACTGGGGAAATTGGTGGTAACACGGTTTTCCATATTCCTCAGGAATATGAAAATATGCTGACCCAATTACAACAAGGCCTTATTGATGCATTAAATGAGCAATGGCCGAATACTCAATTTACAGTTGAATATGGTGCTTTGAATACATCTACACCATATACCATTCAAAGTGCGCGTAAAGAAAAAGCCTTTCACCGAGCAGCCGAGCTATTACAGCAACAGCCAGTTATTAAAAGTCTTATAGAAACTTTTGATGGCGAACTACAAAATATTCAATTAAAACCTTAAATTTAAATGAGTTTTGATCTGGTGCAGAATATGAAAATAATAGAATTTTCATATTTTTCACTGGATTGAAATATTCAGGTCATGTCACTGTCATTGTGCTTTTCTATGTTAGTCATTTTAGATTTTAAATGGACTATATATCGTCATGAAAAGGCAATGCACAGGAACAATATCCTTTAAATATTCATATTTTTTATTAATCGGCGCCATTCTGCTGAGTGGTTGTAACGATTCGACAAATGATAATTCGAATACGCCAGAAACAGGTAAAAAGCCTGTAATGCGCTGTGCTCCATAAACTTAAATAATAAAAAGAACCTGATCATGATTACACGTCGTAAATTTTTAAATTATTCTTTAAATATGGGTTTTGGTGCAGCGGCATTGGCAGCGTTCCCATCTAGTATTCAAAAAGCTTTAGCAATTCCTGCAAATAATAAAACTGGCACTATTCAGGATGTCGAACACGTTATTATTTTAATGCAGGAAAATCGATCTTTTGACCATTACTTTGGTACCTTAAAAGGCGTTCGAGGCTTCGCCGATCGTTTTACAATTCCTCTTCCTAATGGCCGCCGTGTTTGGGAGCAACTTAGACGCAATGGGCAAGTTTTAACGCCTTTTCACTTAGATGGTACAGCCAATAATGCACAGCGTGCAGATGGCACGCCACATACGTGGAACGATAGCCAGTTGGCGTGGGACAATGGGCGTATGGCGAACTGGCCAACCTATAAAACTGATATATCAATGGGTTATTTTAAAGAAAAAGAAATTCCATATCAGTTTGCACTCGCCAATGCCTTTACGATTTGTGATGCCTACCATTGCTCTATGCACACTGGAACAGATGCAAACCGTTCTTTTCATTTGACTGGTACAAATGGTGCAACACCAACCAAGCGTTCATTTGTAAACAATGAATGGGACTGGATTGATGGTAATCCAGCTACGGCAGAACGCGGTTATACATGGAAGACCTATGCTGAGCGTTTGGAAGAAGCAGGGGTAAGCTGGATTTGTTATCAAAATATGCCAGATGAATGGGGCGATAACATGCTTGGTGCATTTCGTACATTTAGAAAGGCAAATATTGCATCTGGTTATCCTGTTGCAAGCGGTGGTGAACCAAACAAACCCTACGCCGATACAGGTCAAAAGCTACCCTATAAAGCCTATGATGCGGCTACTGATAATGCCAAAAATCCACTTTATAAGGGTATTGCAAATACATTGCCGGGCAATAAACCAGAAGAATATCTCGATGCTTTTAAACGAGATATTCGTGAAGGTAAGTTACCTCAAGTCTCTTGGATTAATGCGCCATCAATTTATTGTGAACATCCAAGCCCTTCAAGCCCAGTTCAAGGGGCATGGTTTATTCAAGAAATTATTGATGCATTAACTGCTGTGCCAGAGGTTTGGAGTAAAACAGCACTTATTATCAATTTTGATGAAAATGATGGTTATTTTGACCACGTACCATCACCATCTGCGCCATCACGACTTGCAAATGGTCAATACGCTGGCAAATCGACATTAAGCAGTGCCGATATGCAGGATGAATATTTTGACCACGCAGCGCCTGAAGGAAGCCATTCTCAGCCTACACCTGATGGCCGCGTTTATGGTCCGGGTCCTCGTGTTCCGTTATATGTGATTTCCCCATGGAGTCGCGGTGGCTGGGTGAACTCGCAAGTGTTTGACCATACTTCTGTGCTTATGTTTTTAGAAAAACGTTTCGGTGTAAAAGAGCCGAATATCAGTCCATACCGCCGTGCAGTGTGTGGTGATTTAACCAGTGCATTTAACTTTAAAACACCAAATGCAGATGTTTTACCTCAGCTCAATGGTAAACAGACACGTTTGCAGGCAGATGAGCTAAGAGAAAACCAAGAAGCTTTGCCAGCTGTACCTGTACCAACGGATATTAAGTTACCGATTCAGCAAAGTGGTATACGCTTGTCACGGGCATTGCCTTACGAACTGCACACCAGCGCGCGCTGTAAAGCTGATGGTAAGGTGCAATTGATTTTCTCTAATACAGGTCAGCAAACAGCAGTTTTTCATGTATATGACAAGCTCAATCTGGACCTTATTCCAAAGCGTTATATTGTAGAGCCAAATAAAACCTTAGACGATGAATGGAATGCTTTAAAAGATAACTTAGGCCGCTATGACTTATGGGTACTTGGTCCAAATGGTTATCACCGTCACTTTAAAGGTGATACTCAACGTATTATCGATAGTGAGATTAAACCTGAAATTCGAGTGTGTTATGACATTGCCAACGGCGATGTTTACGCAGAACTCATGAATGAAGGAACCAAGGATGCAATATTGACAATTAAGCCTCGTGCATATCGCCAAGATGCTCCGTTACAACTTACCGTAAAAGCTGGCCAAGTTGTTAAGCAACACTGGGCTTTGGCTGAGGTTGGACATTGGTATGATTTTGAAATCACGAGTCAGAGTGATCCATATTATTACCGACGTTTTGCTGGTCGAGTTGAAACGGGTGAAGATTCGTTTAGTGACCCCGCAATGACCTAAGTTCGGGTGAGGCAAAAAGAACAAATCATTTTCTTTTTGCCTCGTTTTTTATAATAAAAAATTCTCTAAGACTTCACGAACTGACTCAGAAATGGGTACGGTCTTACGCGTTTCACGATCAACAAATACATGCACAAAATGTCCTTGAGCTGAGGCTTGATCTTGACTTTGTTTAAAGATCGCCAATTCATAACGTAGTGAAGTCGTGCCGATTTTACCAATCGCAACACCTACCTGAATAATTTCGGGAAAAGATAATTCCTGAAAAAAACTACAAGCTGAATCGACCACTAACCCAATTGATTTTGCTTCATGAATATCAAAACCTGTTTTTTGAATGAGCAAAGCATTGGCTGCCGTATCAAAGTAACTATAGTAAGTCACATTATTCACATGACCATAGATGTCGTTATCTGCCCAACGTGTTTGAATGTCTAAAAAGAACTTAAATTGATCGCGGGTTTTTAAAACTGGTTTAGTCATTAATGAATCGCCTGATAAATTGCCAAAGCAGCGGCTTCTGTCATGTCACGTGGGTTATTTTGTAGCAAGCGAGTTTGCAACATGGCATCTTGAGCAAGTCTAGGTAAGCTCGACTCATCAATACCCAATTCTCTAAGTTTTAGGGTCAAGCCGCTACGGTCTAAGTGGTTCTGCATATGGTCAATAAACAGATCACACAAACCATCGGTACTGCCATTACTATATGGATCTAGCCATTGCATAAGCTCTGCATAGTATTTTTTTGCATTGGGTGCATTAAATTTTAATACTTCTACTAACATTAGGGCATTGGTATGCCCATGCGACAAATGAAAATGCCCACCAAGTGGATAAGCTAAAGCATGCACAGCGGCAACGGGCGAGTTTGCAAATGCCTGACCTGCGAGCATTGAACCGAACAGCATGTTTTGACGTGCTTCTAAATCATTACCATCTTTAAGAACTTTCGGTAAGTTATGGTTCAGTAACTTCAAAGCATTCTTAGCTAAAATATCAGTATAAATATTCTTTTTATGCTTAGAGGTATATGCCTCAATGGCATGCACCATCGCATCAATACCTGTTGCAGCGGTAATATGTGCTGGAAGATTTTGAGTGAAAGTAGCATCAAGAATTGCAGTGTCGGCGTACAGTACTGGAGAGACAATCCCCATTTTTGTTGTCTCACCAGTAGTCACAATTGAAATAGGCGTTACTTCAGAACCTGTACCGGCTGTCGTTGGAATTAAAATAAGAGGTAGGCGAGCAGTGGTTACTTGGTTTACGCCGTACATCTCTTGCAAATTTTGAGTTTGATTGGGGTGGGCGAGCAAGGCAATTACTTTTGCAACATCTAAAGAACTACCACCACCAAAACCAATAATCGCGTCTACGTTTTGTTGTTTTGCGTAATTAGCTGCATCTAAAACAACTTGTTCGGGTGGATCAGCTTGCACATCTGCAAAAGTGACATATTCAATATTAAGCGTATCTAAAATTTGAAGAATGGGCAGATGTAACTGATTTTTGATCATGCCTGCATCTGTGACTAGCAATAGCTTACGGTAAGCTTTTGAAGACAAAACATTCTGTAATTCTTGTATAGAGCCTAAGCCAGAGATGATATTTGGAACGGTTTGAAATTGAAAATGGCTCATATACATTATTTCCTTATTCTTGAACATTATTGTTGAACGGTTTTATAAGATTCAATCTTCAAATAACTTAGCATAAGACACTTTAAAATAAAGTAGTTCTGAGGCGATTATGTTGAGTGTTGTATGAGATAAACGCTATTTTTATATGGTCGAAGTGGGATATTCAGGCGATACACAAGTTATTTGAAAGGCCATTGAACGGTGGGCTTTTTGTTATTTATAGGCTTGTGTAGATTTTCGAGTAGACTACTAATTTATATAATGCCTTAACAATTTATAATTTTATTCGGTTCTAAAAAATGAAAATTTCTAAAACTTTATTTAGTGTTATTGGATGCACTTGCTTCATGCTGAGCTCAGCCGCAATCGCGAAAACCAGCTCTGCCGTATATTCACCTCAAAAGGGTGTAATTTGTGACAAATATATTTGCGCTGACAAAAAAGGTGTCTCTAAAAAACTTACAGTTAAATACTTAGGCACTTATAAAGCCAATAAAGCATTCTCTCAAGGCGATTTTGATACATCAGCATTTACACTCTCAAATGGTGTGTTCTGTGATACCAAGACAAAACTATGTCATGTCGATCGATATTTTGAGAATGGACATCGCAGTAAGATTGATAGAAATATGACTGATAAACTATTTAAAAATAAGTGATTTTTGTCTTCATTTTGCTTAAAAGCCCATAATATTTGGGCTTTTTTACAGTTGAACGAAAGTGAGATGAACAGAACAAATTATTCCTTATTTCTGCGAGGAATGAGTTTTAGTTCCAGATTATTAAGATCTATGATTTGATTAGATGAATCAACAAGCTTTAATTTGAGGTGATCATCTGAATTCTTCTTAAAAACTTTAACGACATCTTTATCTTTTTCAATAAAATTACCACCAGATTCAAGCATGGCAAGCAATACAATATTTAGGCTTTTTCCTTTTGTGGTGAGTAAGTATTCTTTTCGCTCTCGAAATCCAACTTCTTTGTAAATTGATAGTTCAAATACCTCTAATTGGATAAGGTGTTTTAGACGATTAGATAAAATTTGCTTTGATATGCCTGTATTTTCTAGAAAATCATTAAATTTCGTTACACCATAAAAAGCTTCTCTCAACAATAGAATCGTCCAACTATCGTTCAATATCTCAGCAATTTTGAAGATTCCACATGCATCTACTGAAAATCTATGATTTGGAATAATTTGATTTGACATCAGAGATGGCTCCAATTAGTATGAGTCTATAATTTAGACCTAGCATTAATTCAGGTAGCATTATGCCATTTATAAATATACAAACTATAGAAGGTTTACTAGATAAAGAGAGTAAAGCTGAGCTTTTCAAACGAATAACAGATTTATTTGTAGAGATAGAAGGAAAGGGAAATCCAGCTTTTCAAGAGCATGTCTGGATACGAATTGATGAATATCCACCTGAACAGTGGCAATTAGGTAGCTTAAGGCCAACGAAGGAAATGATTGAGTTAATTAGCAACGTTAAATGATTGTTTTGGGCCTTTTACTAAAGCTGTATTAGTAAATCATAAGTTGTACATTAAGAAGTAGTTGCTATCCTGTTTTAGGATTTAAAGCTCATATAATTATTAATAATGTAAGTGTCTGCTTTGCTTTAAAAGCTCTCTTCGGAGGGCTTTATTATTTTATTCAAAATTAGAAGGTCAGCTACTTTGTCGACTGATTTATCAACTTTTAATCTATTGATAAACATTATTTTCCTTTTCAAGCCATGTGAGTTTTGACAAAATGCAACACGTCACAATGGTCAATTCGATTCTGACAATAATTTATAGCTTTGTCAGGATTTTACATGCACCATATTTATTTCTATTTAATTCAAATGCTTGGAAGTAGTTTCTAATGGAAACACAATATAAGGTGTTATGCGTCTGTTTAGGAAACATTTGCCGTTCTCCCACGGCTGAAGTGGTTTTTAGACATTATTGTGATGCGCATCAACTTAATGTCATTGTCGATTCAGCTGGAACGAGTAATTATCATCCAAATAAAGCACCAGATCAGCGTAGTCAGTTGCACGCTAAAAAAAGAGGTTATGACTTATCGTCTTTGCGTGCCAGACAGCTTTCAACTCAAGACTTTTTAGAATTTGATTTGATTTTGGCAATGGATCATCAAAACTTTGATGATATTCATGACATGGTACAAAGTGCGGTTTCTCAGTTTGGTACTCATCAAATTCGTGCAAAAATAGCTTTAATGAGTGAGCATGATCCTCAATATCTACAACAAGCCTTACCTGATCCTTATTATGGTGGTGCTGATGGCTTCGAGCGCGTACTTGACCAATGCGAGTCTAGTAGTTTGGCGTGGATTAATATTTTAAAAAAACAATTGAATGTTTAAGAATAGGTTTTTCAACACAATGCAAATTCAGAATCAGGTACAGCTTAAGCCATTCAATACATTAAGTTTAGATGCAACAGCTTCACATTACACAAAAGTCGGTAATATTCAGGATATTGAAGAAGCTTTGGATTTTGCTAAGCAGCATCATTTAAATGTACTTGTGTTATCGGGCGGTAGTAACATGTTGCTGCCGCAGCAGATTCAAGCACTAGTAATTCATCTTGATATTCAAGGAATTGAAGTTTTATCTGAAGATCAGGATTCTGTTCGAGTCAAAGTAGGTGCAGGACAAGTTTGGCATGATTTTGTTTTATATAGTACAAAACAGAATTGGTTTGGTTTACAGAATTTAGCACTTATTCCAGGCTTAGTTGGTGCTTCACCTGTACAGAATATTGGTGCTTATGGTGTTGAGGTAGGTGAGTTTATTGAGTCCGTACAAGTGTATGACCGTAAATTAAAACAAACTCAGATAATTTTAGCGGTAGACTGCCATTTCGCTTATCGTCATAGCATTTTTAAAGATGGCCCAAACCGTTACATCATTACGCATGTCACTTTTAAATTACTTAAACAGCCACAATTAAAACTTAACTATGGTGATTTAAAACAAGCAGTTGGAGACAATCAGACTGCCGAGAACTTACAAAATCAAGTCATCCATATTCGCAAAAGTAAACTCCCTGATCCAAAAGAATATCCAAATGTGGGTAGTTTCTTTAAAAATCCGATTGTTAACTCTCAAGAATTCGAACGTTTAATCACACAATTCTCAACAATTCCTCATTATCCTCAAGCCAATGGAAACGTTAAAATTGCAGCAGGATGGTTAATTGATCAGGTGGGTTGGAAAGGTAAACAACTTGATATGGTGGGGATGTTCCATAAACAGGCATTGGTTTTGGTGAATTATGCCAATGCATCTCTCACAGATGTAAAGAAAACTTATCAGACTGTACAACATGATGTTGATCAGCGTTTCCATATTATGTTAGAACCAGAGCCTGTGCTTTATAACAGTTTAGGTTTAATTGAAAATCATACGGAATAGTTTTATGCTAAAAGTACACTTAATGGTACGTTTTGTACAAGTAGTTACAATGCTATTTGTACTATTAGGCTGTTTCGTGGTTTTTTTATATTCACCGTTTTATTCAAAACTTATTGTAGCTGGGCTTAACTATTTTGTTCCAGTAGATGTGAATGAAGTGGCTGCAGAAAGTCAGCGGAAAGCCGCATTAAGTGAACATGATAATTTAGAGCCTGGATCAAATTTATGGATTGCTCATCAGGCTTATTTAAAGCTGACGGAAGATGCTTTACGTGAAAAAAAGACAGCCGATTTGAGCTATATACAAGAAAACTATAAGGCTTTGCAGCAAATTATTCTTTTAGAAGAAAAAGAAGAGGAGTTAGAGGAAGAAACGTCAGCTGTTAGTGTTCCTTTAGTCGCTAAAAATTCAGAAATTGATGCAGCTGATGAAGCAAGTGGCCCTATTGATGAAGCGTTATTTATTAATAGTTCGGAAAATAAAGCGCTTACAGAGCAATATACTGAGTTTTTAGCAAGAAAACCTGTAGTACCAGAACATCAAAAAGCGATAAGCGAGCCTGAACAGACAGTTGAATATGTACGTAAAAATCCGCTGCCGACTCAACCTAAAAAGTTGTCAGAACCCTACGCCATTGTGGTTCTAGGTGGTGGTTTAACTTTAGATAAAAATGGCAAAGATATTGTTGTTAACAGCTACACACGTCTGAGACTAGAAAAAACCTTAGAAGTTGAAAAACAGAATCAGCTTCCTATTGTACTGAGTGGTGTTGAAGCGCCATATATGCAAACTTGGTTAAAAGAGCGGGGCGTTGATGCAAAATTACTAGAAAATCGAAGTATGAACACCTGTGAAAATACACGATTTAGTTCTTTATTGCTTCAGAAAAAAGGTGGGGCACCGACGGTCATGTTGGTTACAGATGAATACCATATGCCGCGTACACGCCGACTATTTGCTTTAAATGGTATAGAAACAATTCCTGTTGTGGCTCCAATGCCAACACCACTGACACGCTGGAAACCAAGTGTGCAAAATTACGATCATAGTCGTCGTGCAAATTATGAATTACTTGCGACAATTCGCGACATGTTGTTTGGCTCAAGTGATTGTCGAGAGGTACCTTAATGTCAGACATCCCGTTTCTCAATCCTGCCGTATTAAAAAAATTAGATTTGCCGGTTCCTAATCGTGATCTTACGCCACAGGTTTTAAGTCCACTCAATTTAAATACATTAGAAGAACCATCGCGAGATTTGTTGGCCTATCGCAAATTGTATGGTTTACATTTACTTGAATGTGACCATTGGCAGGGCTATGTTCAGATGCCTTTATTTCGCTTACATGTGCAAGTTTTCAAACCTAAAGTAGAGAAAGTACAAGGTACTGTCTGTTTATTACATGGTTATCTTGAGCATAGTGGTATTTATCAGCCCATCATTCGTGAAATCCTTGAACAAGGCTTTAGTGTTATTACCTACGACTTACCCGGACATGGTTTGAGCAATGGTTCACCAGCAAGTATTCAAAATTTTGATCACTATCAACAAGTTTTGATGGCTGTTTATCAATATGTAAAACATGCAGATCAGTTGCCTAAACCATGGGTGGGAATTGGTCAAAGTACAGGTGGGGCAATCTGGATGCATCACTTGTTAGAATATGCTGAAAAACGTCAAGATCCAATTGTCGATAGAGTTTTGTTGCTTTCACCCTTAATTCGCCCTGCAAAAACAGCATGGTGGCATAATCCCGTTGGATTGGGCATTATTCGCCGTATTAAGCGCCAAGTACCAAGACACTTTAGACGTAATAATCATAATCCTGAATTTTTACGTTTTATTCGTTTAAAAGATCCGTTGCAGCCTCGAATGATGGGCATGGACTGGATTTTGGCAATGTCAAAATGGATGCAAGAAATGGAAGAGCGGCCCGCTTGCCGTATTCCTGTCTGGCTTGCACAAGGTGCTCTCGATCAGACAGTTGATTGGCGTTATAACATTGAATTTATTCGTCGTAAATTTAGGCTGCAAACGCTATTAATGCTTGAAGAAGGTTCTCATCAATTAATTAATGAACGTGCTGATATACGTGCAGCTTTAACAGGTTTGATTCCAGCATTTTTACATGCGAAGCCAAAACATTTTTATTATTAAAACATAATGCATCTATCCCATAATTCTGAATAGATGCATGACTTAATGCGTGTGCTTTATTTTGAATTTTGATAAAGCTGCATAAAGTTTTTATAAACCGAAGATTGTTTTTGTGGACTATACATATTGCGTTCGATTGTTCCTTTATCCGTTTTTATCAAAACGTTTACATTTTGAGCATTTTTAAACTCTTGTAAGAATTTGCTTGGAATAATAAAGAAAGTTGTTGAATGTTTAGGAACTAATCGACTTACATTGGTTTTCTCAGTCGCTTGAGCGGGTTGATAAGTAAATCGTTTCCCATCAATATCAAATATTAACTCGTTAATATCATAAAAGTTATAACTACTACTTAAATGAACATCTACGCGAAGCTGATCTTTTTGATTCTCGTTCCATTTAACGAGCAAGCTAGGGCATAATTCAGTTGGTAAACAGTTGAGCTGACCAACGGTCTTTACTTGTGTAGGAGCAGTTGCTTTATCTGTACCAAATAGTGTGGTGCTGCAAGCCGTTGTCAGTAGGCACGAACTCAATAAGAGTAGAGATTTCTTCATCATATAAATTCCAAGATAGTATGTTTAATATTATTTAGTTTAAAGCCAATAAATTTTGACATAAATTAACGAGTAATTGGGCTTAAAAATAAAAATGGTTTTGCAATTTTAAAGGAAGAAGTGGCATCACCCGCATAGATATGACTTTGATCAGGTCCTAAATCTAGTCTACGCGTTTTTCCATCTTTAAAATTAATGTTTTTCAAATCAACCCAAAACACATTTGGTGATAGGGCAGACTCGAAAAAATAGAGCATTTGTTTATGATCGGCCACAGTGCGCCAGCGAGTTGAAGAGATATTTGGTTCTTCTTGAGTATTGAGTCCATAGGGAACAGATGCATTTCGAATCACACTAAATACAGAAGCTTGAGCCTGTTTACTATCATCATTTTTAGGAATTGCATTAATGTAAAAAGATGCACGAGCAAAGCGATCGGATGCTCGATTTGTACCAGGGAGCATGATCGTGCCACCAATTTGTTTCCAATATTCGGCAAGTGCTAGTTGCTTATCGAAAGTAGGCGAGTTAGTCATGACCTGATAGCTTCGGCTATGGTGAATAACCTGCTTTCCACCAATATATTCAATAATTGCGCTATCACCTGTTTTATCAGAAATAGATAAATGCAGGGTAGTAAGGCGTGTTTCGCCTGGGACATTATCGGTCACAATCGTGTAAGGTTCTTTTTCTAATGCTTTAACGGCTTCATCGACAGTTGCGAAATTATCGAGTACATATTGAGCCCAAGCTGCGATACTAAGTAAGGGCTTATCTGTTTTTTTCACATCTGGATATTGAGATTCTACTAACCATAAAATATTAGCAACTAACCCAGCTTCATTCATGCCATCTGTTGTGGAAACTTCATAACCTGTGGCAATCACGCTTCCGTATTTAGAAGTCCACTTAATTGAATTAGGTCCTGCACTCCCATCACGAGCAATACCACTCGGCATAATCCATAAATTTGTGCCCGTATCAACTTTCCAGTCCATTGAGCGAGCAGTAATAATATGTTGGTTATTACCCAAATATACAGCGCGCGTACAAGCAACAGCATAGCTACTTAAACCTACAGCCAATGCAACAAAAGAAGAGATGAATGTTTTTTTGAACATGATGAGATACCTTCTTGTTATAAGCATTAAAAAAATTTTTATTAAATAAAATTAAAATGTGTACGTTATTTATACTTTTATATTAGGTGAAAAATCTATTAAAGACAAATTAAAAGGAGACGTAAGTTTAAGCAAAAATCACATATTCGTTTTAAATAGGGAAGAGCATCACACTATAAATGTAATGCTCAAATTATAGGATTAATATAAATTAAAAATGGTTGGCATCAGCCATATTCCACATCCGATAATAGAAATTATCATCATCACTATTCAGTTCAGATTGTAAAAGCTCGCCTTCTTTTAAGAAAAAATGCAATTGAGCGTAGTTCTTAATTTCACGATCGTTTACTCGCTGAGCCAAATGGTGGGCTTTAATATCCGAAGGATGACGTAAACCAGCGGCAGCAATCATTTCAGATAAAGCATGCAAGGTGTTTTTATGAAAATTAAATACACGTTCTGCTTTGGTCGGTACATCAATTGCTTTTTGTCGGTCTTTATCTTGGGTTGCAATACCTACTGGGCATTGGTTCGTGTGACAGCTTTGTGCCTGAATACATCCAACAGCAAACATGAAACCACGTGCCGAGTTAACCCAATCTGCACCTAACGCAAAAGTACTGGCAATATCAAATGCGCTAATGATTTTACCACTAGCACCAATTTTAACTTGATCTCTTAGTCCTGCACCAACAAGCGTGTTATGGACAAAGCGTAACCCTTCACGTAATGGAGTACCAATATTATCGCTAAACTCAATTGGCGCTGCGCCAGTACCACCTTCAGAACCGTCAACAACGATAAAGTCAGGAACAATTTTTGTTTCTAGCATTGCTTTAACAATACTCATAAATTGCCAAGGTTGACCAATGCACAGTTTAAAACCAACTGGTTTACCGCCAGACAATGTGCGCAATTTCTGTAAGAAATGCATCATTTCAATAGGGGTAGAAAAACTAGAATGCTTTGCAGGAGAAATACAATCGTGGTCGCGAGAAACGCCGCGGATTTGGGCAATTTCTGCGGTAATTTTATGTTTAGGTAAAATACCACCATGGCCTGGTTTTGCACCTTGTGAAAGCTTCAACTCAATCATTTTGATCTGTGGTAATTGAGATTGCTTGGCAAACTTTTGCTCGTCAAATTTCCCGTCTAAGGTACGGCAGCCAAAATAACCACTGGCAATTTGCCAAACAATATCACCGCCATTTTCCAGATGATAAGGGCTTAAACTACCTTCGCCAGTATCATGGTAGAAACCACCTAACTGCGCACCTTTATTTAACGCACGAATTGCGTTAGCACTTAAACTACCAAAGCTCATGGCAGAGATATTCATAATGGATGCGCTGTAGGGTTGAAGGCATTGTGCATTACCCACCTGAATACGAAAGCTCTTTGGATCAGCTGGTGGGCAAGGACTTATTGAGTGAACAATGAAGCGATAATTTTCTTGATAAACGTCAATGATTGAACCAAAAGGCTTATCTGCATTTTCATTTTTAGCACGTTGATAAACTAGACTTCTTTGCATACGCGAAAAAGGTAGAGCATCTTGATCCGCTTCAATAAAGTATTGGCGAATTTCTGGGCGTATATCTTCAAACAAAAAACGGAAATGCCCCATAATTGGGTAATTTCTTAAAATTGAGTGTTTATTCTGCAAAACATCATAGAGGCCTAATAAACTTAATGCACCAGTGAGCACCCATAAACCGTTAAGCAGAGTATCTGAAATAAAATAATAGATACTATGAGGGGTATATACGGTTCGAAACCATGTAATGCTGAGTGCAGTAAAAATACATAAGAACCAGAGAGAATGGCGTGAAAAGAATGTATTGAGAAATTTATGTCGAATGATTTGTGCTGGACTCGCCATATTGGAACAAATTCCTAATGTTTTACTGGTACATACCTTGCCAAGAAGCAAGTAAAACTACAAGTATGGAATTGTTAGTTTTAAGGGAAAGAAGAAGTACATTCAACGGTTCACTTGATTTGGAAATATACTTTTAAATAGAAAATACTTTAACTAAAAATAATATTTAATCTGAAGCTTTTAAGGTTGAGCTAAATTATAAAATGAATAGATTTCATAAATATTTAGCTATAATGAAAAACTAAATTTTATTAAATATTTTTCTAAAAATTTATATATAAATTAAAGATAAATTTAAATTTATTTATAAGTTAGGAAGATGTTTGAGTGTTATTTGTACATTTTTCGGGGTGGTCAATACTGTGCTATGTAATTGTTTTTTGCTAATATAGGTAAATTGAAATTATATTTTCAATAGCCATTACTACAACGATATAAGATTCTAAAAAATTATTGAAGGACTGCAATGAATTGGAAACTATTAATATGCTCTATTCTTCTAACAGGAGTCTTTTTCTTAACTTTAATGTTCTATCTAGGTTTTGATCTACATACTTTCAAAAAAGTAGCCCTAGTACAAAGTTTATTAGTTGCTGCGGCTATAATATTTGATTATATGGAACGAAAGAAGAATCCTATCTTTCCGGGATGTATCGTTTATCCCTTACTTGGTATTTTATTTGTTTTAGGGTTTACGCCTATTCTAGATTTTTTTGCTGAAAGACCCAAAGGATTTCATAGTTGGGATATTAAAAATATGCTGGTGATCAACTCTAATAGTGCTGACTATCAATTTAGGAAGCTGGCTTGGTATGGCAAAGCCTATATACAGTTAGGTTTTGCTATGGTAGGTGGATTTCTCGGCTTGTTTTTTCATTTAATTTTTAGAAATAGTTAAGCTAACATCATCTTTTTTCGTCAGTGCAAAGTTCTGCCTAATTACTGAAACTTTTAAAAAATTCTACAAATGGTATAAATTACTTAGATTTCTTCTTCATAAAATATTCTTTTCTTATTCATTTAAAATATATAGAATAATCAGGAGCTTGCTTTTTGTTCTTGTTTTTAACCAAAGGTTAAAAAATTATAAAATATTACAAGTGATGGTGAAATTTAACTAATTAAAAAATATAATTTTTTTAGTAAAACTAATAAAAACTGACTAGAAGTATCGAAAATTGATGCAAAAAGTGTGATAAGCCATAATTTTTTTTATAATTGAGAAATTCATCAGAATTTGAATTGTTAATTGATATTTAGAATGAAATTAATATTAGCGTTTTTGTTGTTTTTTTGTATTATGCACGGTAAGTAGAGTAAAAAAATAACGCTTTGAAAAAACAATCAGAAAAGCTAGTGATTGTGATGGGGAGGGCTAGTTTTTACATCTATTAATTTTATTGGCGTAATGTAAAAAGGTTTTTAACCATGAAAAAGTCTCTCATTTATTTGTCAGCAATTACTTTGGGTTTAATGTCTATCAATGCTGCAAATGCTGCAACTGCAACAGGCACCTTGACTGTTAAAGCAACAATTACAAATAGTTGTGTATTGAATACTTCAGCTACAGGTACAACTGCAAATGCAGTTTTAGATTTCGGTACTTTAAGTTCTCTTGCTAGCAATGTAGATGCAGACACCACAACGACAGGTGGTACTGCAATTAAAGTTTTATGTAACAACACTGTGCCATGGACTTTGGCTTTTGATGCGGGCAAAAATGCTCAAACTACTCAACGTCGTATGATTGGTGGTGCAACAAGCAACGAATTTATTCCTTACAACCTTTTCTCTGACACTAACCGTGCAACAGCGATTGGTATTGCAACAACTGCGTATAGCGGTACTGGTACTGGTGCACCGCAAACAGTTAACGTCTATGGTCGTATTCCTGCTGGTTCAACTTTGCCAAGCGCAGGTAGTTATGTTGACACCGTAACCGTAACAGTGACTTATTAATTTTTAATAAGTTTATTGTGTCGTTGCTAGCTCTTGATTCCGGGAGCTAGCCTAATTTGAGAAAAGTAGTTCTGGGCAAATCATGAGAAAAAATATCTTTGTTATTACAAGTTTATTGTTATTTTTGCCTAGTATGCTGAACGCTGCATCAATTCGTCTTTCGCCTGTAAGTGTTGAAATGTTAAATGATCAAGCGGCATCCTCAATTAGTCTATATAACCAGTCAAATGAAAGCACTGATTTACAGGTACGTGTGTTTGAATGGCGCCAAAATGCTGGGCAAGATCAATTAATCCCTACAGATGAGATCGCAATTAGCCCGCCATTTTTAAAATTACAACCCAATGATTCTTATAATTTGCGTGTAGTTAGAATTAATCCAGCCCCCGTTTCTGGTGAACAAACCTATCGTATTATTATTGATGAACTACCAAAACCGATTGACAACCGTAAAGCAGACCAAGGAGTTAACGTACTATTACGTTCGTCATTGCCTGTATTTGTAGTCAATAAAGATGCAATGACTAAACTGACTTGGTCAATACAACAAGAGCAAAATAATTCTTATCTTACAATTAGTAATGTGGGCAACCGACATGCACTTTTAAGTAATTTAACACTTGTTGATATAACAGCAAATAAAAGTTATGCCATTAAAGTAAATACGGTGAATGGTTATATTCTTGCTGGGAAAGCAAGAAATTTTAATATTAGCCCTGATTTTAAATTTCAATCGGATCATAAATATAATATTTCATTGAATATTAACGGCAAGCAAACATCTCTTTAAAGAGGCACATATGAAATATCTCGTAAGTGCCTTATGTGTTATGTACTTGCCGATTAATGCGTTTGCTGAATCATTGCAAGATAAAACCAATATTGCTTTACCAAGTATTCCGGAAGTTACAAACTCTTCTCATCAGGTGTTCAATTCTGATAAGGCGTACACACAGCTTTTCTTGAAGATTTCTATTAACTCGAATATTTCAACAGATTTAATATCGGTACGCCAAGATCAAAATGGAAAGCTGTATATCCGCTCTCGTGACCTAAAAAGTTTAAGGGTAAAAATGGATGAGCACACTCCTGATAACCAATGGGTGTGTATTAACGAGCTAAAAGGAATCCAGTTTAAATATTTAGAGAATGAGCAGTCTCTAAACTTACAAGTTCCTTCGAACATGTTGACGGATTATTCAGTTGACTTAAATGGTCAAAAACTTACGAGTCCTCCTTTTTTTAAAAGGAAACCCTTAAACGCGGCTATTCTGAACTATAGTCTGTATAACACCATAACCAATGACGAGAATGTTCTTTCAGGTTCGGCAGAAGGTATTTTTAACAGCGCAATTGGTAACTTTTCTTCAGGGGTTTTATATAACGGTAGTAATGAAACTAGTTATAGCCATGAAAAGTGGGTGCGTCTGGAAAGTAAATGGCAGTATGTAGACCCTGAAAAGATCCGGATATATACCTTAGGGGACTTTATTTCTAATAGTTCTGACTGGGGAAATAGTGTACGTCTGGCAGGCTTCCAATGGTCAAGTGCTTACACCCAACGAGGCGATATTGTCACCTCGGCACTCCCGCAATTTTCCGGTTCGGCTGCACTCCCTTCAACTTTAGATTTATACGTCAACCAGCAAAAGATTTATTCAGGACTGGTGCCTTCAGGCCCGTTTGATATTAAACAGCTCCCGTTTATTTCGGGAAATGAAGTTACCCTTGTAACCACAGATGCAACGGGGCAGCAGAGTGTGACCAAACAAGCTTACTATTTTTCATCTAAAATTCTGGCAAAAGGCATTAATGAATTCTCAGTAGATGTCGGGGTTCCACGCTATAACTATGGGCTGTATTCAAACGATTATGATGATGCCACTTTTGCTTCGGGTGCGATTCGATACGGTTACAGTAACTCACTGACTTTAAGCGGTGGTGCAGAGGCTTCAACAGACGGCCTAACAAACTTGGGCACTGGTTTTGCCAAGAACCTATTTGGTTTTGGGGTGATCAATGCTGACATTGCAGCGAGCCAGTATAAAGATGAAAACGGTTATTCTGCTCTAGTCGGTTTAGAAGGGCGTATCAGCAAGAATATTTCGTTTAATACCAGTTATCGCAAAGTATTCGATAACTACTTTGACCTTGCCCGTGTGTCTCAGATTCGATATTTAAAAGAGAACCAGATTACTTCTGAACCACAGAATTACTTGAGCTACAGTGCATTGGCTGATGAGATATTTAGGGCAGGGATTAACTATAATTTTTATACAGGCTATGGGATTTATTTGGGTTATAACCAGATTAAATATAGCGACAACTCTAATAAATTAGTGTCTGCCAATTTAAGCGGAAGCCTGAACAAGAACTGGGGCTTTTATACCTCCGCGTATAAAGATTATGAAAACCATAAAGACTATGGCATTTACTTTGCGCTGCGTTATACACCATCTACCCGAGTCAATGCGATTACGAGTGTATCTAATGAAAGTGGTAAAACAACGTATAGACAAGAAATAAATGGATTTAGCGACCCACAAATCGGTGCATTTGGATGGGGAGGCTATGTTGAGCATGATCAGGATGCGAATCAAAACAATGCATCGGTCTATGCCTCTTACCGTGCTCGGGCAGCCTACCTGACAGGTCGATATAACCGAATTGGAGATAATGACCAAGTTGCACTTTCAGCGACAGGATCGTTGGTTGCAGCAGCAGGACGGATTTTTGCGGCCAATGAAATTGGAGATGGTTACGCGGTCGTAACCAATGCAGGACCACAAAGTCAAATTCTAAATGGTGGAGTAAATTTAGGAGCAACAGATGGAACTGGTCGATTCTTAATTGCAAATTTAAGACCTTATCAGCTTCATCATATCTATCTAGATCCATCATATTTACCTTTAGCATGGGATGTTACATCGACTAACCAAACAGCATTCGTAGGTTACCGTCAAGGAACCTTGGTTGACTTTGGCGCGCATCAAGTTATTTCAGGTGTGGTAAAACTTGTTGACCAGAACAAATCTGCGTTATTGCCAGGTTATACGGTTCGAATTAATGGGCAACAAGATGGAGTAGTTGGCTACGATGGTGAAGTATTTATTCCAAACCTATTAAAGCAAAACAAACTTGAAGTAGATCTTCTCGATCATGGTTTATGCCAAGTTAATTTTGCATATGAAAATAAGCAATACAGTGCTAAAAAATTGGGGCCTTATGTATGTCGATAACTACTGCAAGTCATAGTTTTTGGATGAAGAGTAAAAAGTTTTCGCTGGGCATAAAGTATATTTTAGCACCTGTTTTATTTTTTATATTATATGCATTTTTTAGCTCTGCACATGCTGCTTGTACGGTAACTGGAACCACTAATAGTACGTATACTTATACGGCTGCCACCATTAATAGTGATGCGAACATCAACTTTTCCGGCACAATTAGTTGTCTAGGGGGACGTACTACTCCTGAAATTTCACCTTATATGTGTATGAAAACCGTATTTACGGGAATTACAAACACCAATAATAGCGTGTCATTACCTTATACGGTAACCGCAACTGTAGGCGGAGCAGGTTCTTCTACTGCAAATCAGACCTCAAACGTTTGGTATGGGCCCGTGAGAACGGTTGCTTCAAATAATATTATTAGTTACTCGGTCAATGTAAAAGTCCCAGCCCGCACTGGTTCGCTGATTGCATACCCTAAAGGGACATATACTGGTACGGTTCAGCTTTTTTGGGACATGCAAGCAAGCTCTAGCACTGTCTGTGAAGGCGATAGTGGCGGTGGTTGGGATTCAGGAAATGCCACTATCACTGCTAATTATGTTGTACCGAGTTTGTGCCAATTAGATTCAACATCAAATGTGGATTTTGGCAATATTAATGATATTGGTACGACGAGTCGTGATTACACTGCGCAAGGTGCGGTGAATACGACTTGTAACAATGGAACGCCATATAGCATTTACTTGGGTGATGGAAATAACCGTATTGTTGGCGGTTTTAGACGTATGACAAATGGTAGTAGTCAATACATCCCTTATCAGCTATATCAGAACTCGGCTTATAGTACGGTATGGGACACTACTGGTGGTGTAACCGCGGTTGGAGGTTCTGGAGGTGTTTCTAAAACAGGCTTAGGCAATGCTCAAAGTACAAATGTGTATGGAAAAATTCCGCAGGGTACAACTATTTCAACGACTCCTGGTAACTACTCAGATACGATAGTTGTTACAGTAACTTACTAATGATCTGTTGGAATGTGACATTGAGTATGTTTCTGGTGGTGGGTTGCCAATGTGAATAGGCGTGAGTTTTAGATTTGATATTTAAGCTAGGCTTAATTTAAAGATTCAGCTCTAAAGAGTGCTTTCTATAAATTTGATTTTTAATTGTTTTAATTTGAAGGAAATAAAAAAGCTTTTAAAGAAACAATAGATGTAAAAAGGTGATTAACGGTAGTGTTGTTTTAGAATAAGTAAAAACAGAAAAAGACAAATTAAAAAAATAATAAAAAACATTTGATGAATAAATACCTTGTGAATATTAAATGTATTTTTACACAAATTAACATATTGTACAAATTAAATTACAGTTCTCTTATCTTCATTTATTATTTCTTATCAATAAAAAAGCTTTTATAGGTAAAGTTGTTTATTCAAAAATTAGTTATTTGCATTGGAAAACAAAGTGTTAAAATTGTAGGGTTGGGATGTTTTGCTATATACAACTATCTCGAATTTTAACCTATTGAAATTACAAAGGTTTACCACTTGTTCCAACCATTTACAATCCAAACTAGACTCGGCGGATTCTATTTCTTTTATTATTCCATTGTTGGCACATTTATGCCTTATTGGAATTTATATCTTCAAGATCAAGGGTTTAATTATCAAGAAATTGGTGTTTTATCGTCAATTGCTATTGTAACGCGTTTTTTTGCACCTTTAGTTTGGGGGTGGATTGCTGACAAATCTGGTAAAAGAATGATGCTTGTCCGGTTGGCGACTTGGATGGAATCATGTATATGGTTGGCTATTTTTATAGTTCCAAATACGTTTCAATCTATTGCTTTACTCATGCTTATTTTTAGCTTCTTTCAAAATGCTATTTTAGCTCAATTTGAAGGGGTTACTTTATTTTGGTTGGGTGATCAAAAAGCTAAACTTTACGGCAAAATTCGTAAGTGGGGATCTGTTGGATTCATTGTGGGTGTCTTCGTTATTGGCGCACTTCTAGAAATAGTACCTATTTCGATGCTTCCAATTTTATTATTAATTATTGCTTCATTGGCATTTATTTGGTCTTTCACAATTCGAGAACCAGATGGTGCACCTACCTCACAAAAGAAGTTAGAGCCTTTACTTCCTGTACTTAAACGCCCGACAGTAGCTGCATTTTTTACAATTGAATTTATTTTACTTTTTTCGCATGCTCCTTTTTATAGTTTTTATAGTAATTTTCTGAAATCTTTGAATTTTAGTACGACTGAAATTGGATTTTTATGGGCTGTGGGAGTTTTTGCA
The DNA here is from genome assembly GCF_037027805.1 of Acinetobacter sp. 161(2023). Taxonomy (NCBI): domain Bacteria; kingdom Pseudomonadati; phylum Pseudomonadota; class Gammaproteobacteria; order Moraxellales; family Moraxellaceae; genus Acinetobacter; species Acinetobacter sp. 161(2023). Next base: position 21,689 of record NZ_JAZEYD010000017.1, read on the forward strand.
GAAATTTTTATGTTTTCAATTGCCCCAAAAATTTTTCAACGTTTTTCATGGCGTAGTTTAGTCGTTGTGTGCTTGCTAGTGACGAGTATACGTTGGATGCTTGTTGGACTATTTTCGCATTACTTTGTTGGCCAACTTTTTGCGCAGTGTTTGCATGCTTTTAGTTTTGGCCTATTTCACTTAATCGCTATGCGAGTTATTTTTCAAAATTTCTCTGCTGGACAGCAAGGGCGTGGACAAGCTCTTTACAGTACCATGTGGGGGTTAGGTGTGGCTTCTGGTAGTGTTCTTGCTGGACATTTTTGGAAAACTCTTTCTGGTGAGCTCATTTTTATGTGTGCCAGTGTGGTTGTACTCTTAGGTTTATGCTTTGTAATGTGGCTTCCCAAACAAGTTGATTCTTCAACGGCATAAGCTTGAGATAATGTAAAACAAAAAAATTATATTGAAAAATGCAAGTAAATATAAAATTGTTTGATGACTTGTTGTAGCACGTTACAGTTGAAAAATATTGTTTTTATATGGTTATGGAGCAGTGATTTTGTCAAAAAATATGCTAACTTAACTTCATGCGTTTAATGATTAATAAATCTATGAAAAATATTTATATTATTGGATTATTGTGGGCTTGTTCTGGTTTAGCTGTGGCAGAAACGGCTACTCAACAGCCAGTCGAACAACCCGTTCGGACTGCAAGTAATCCTAATGCTATACGTATTGTTACGCGTCCTGAAATTATGGGATTATGGGGAATGGAAATTCCAAATAATAAGAAATGTGTGGAATATTATAACTTCCGTAGTAGTAATGATGTTGTGATCAAAAGTGGTCAAGAATGGTCATATGGTCTATATGAATATCAACCATCCGATGATCCTAAAGAGCAGTTGGCAGCTTTAGTGATGCAAATTAAATTTGATAATAATAAAGTGGATTGTTCTGGTCAGCAGCAAGATCAAACAGGGGATGTTTCTCAATATTTTGTACAATGGAAAAATGATCATACTATCAATTTCTGTTCAACTGCGAAGGGTGAGAAGTGTTTTGCGACTTTACGTAGAGTACTACCATAAAGTAATAGATATAAAAAAAGCCTCTTATTTATAAGAGGCTTTTTTTATTATGCTGTTTCAGCTTTCTTCTTTTCTTCCAATTGCTTTAACAAGTGTTTTTCAAGGTAATGGATGTCCATTGCTTGAGAGCAGAAGCTCTTATCTTGCAAAATGAGATCTTTATGAAGAGGAATATTGGTCTTAATTCCTGTGAGGATCATTTCATCTAACGCTTGACGCATACGTGCAAGTGACGTTTCACGGTCTTTACCATGAGAAATCAGTTTGGCAATCATAGAGTCATAGTAAGGTGGAATGCTATATTCTGGATAGATATGAGAGTCTAAACGAATACCAGCACCGCCTGGCGCATAGAAACTTTCAATTTTACCCGGTGAAGGTAAGAAAGTTGTTGGATCTTCTGCATTGATACGACATTCGATTGCATGTCCTTGAACTTTGATATCTTCTTGTTGAAGTTCTAGTCCTAGGCCGCCTGCAATACGTAGCTGTTGTTCAATAATGTCAACACCAGTCACCATTTCAGTAACAGGGTGCTCTACCTGAACACGAGTGTTCATTTCAATAAAGAAGAATTCACCGTCTTCAAATAAAAATTCAAATGTACCAGCACCACGATATTGCATTAGCTGACATGCATGAACACACGCTTCTAAAATATCAGCCCGAGCTTGCTCTGGTAGATTTGGGGCAGGCGCTTCTTCTAACACTTTTTGGTGACGACGTTGTAATGAACAGTCGCGGTCATATAAATGAATCGCATGACCATTACCATCACCAAGAATTTGAACTTCGACATGGCGAGGTTTTTGTAAAAAACGCTCCATGTAAACCGTATCATCACCAAACCACATTTCTGCATCGCGCTGCGCTGCTTGAACTGATTCAAGTAGTGTATCTACACGCTCAACAATACGCATACCACGTCCACCGCCACCAGATGCCGCTTTAACAATAAGCGGGAAACCGATTTCTTTAGCTTCCGCCAAGGCATTGTGGATGGTTACAGCATGGTCGCAACCAGGTACAGTAGGTACACCAGCTTTTTTCATGGCAACAATCGCCGAAACTTTATTCCCCATAAGGCGAATATGTTCTGGACGAGGGCCAATAAAAGTAAAACCTGAACTTTCTACAATTTCAGCAAATTCAGCATTTTCTGAAAGAAAACCATAACCAGGGTGAATGGCATCAGCACCGGTAATTTCTGCAGCAGTAATAATTGCCGGGATATTTAAATAGCTATCACTACTTGCACCCGGACCAATACATACTGCTTCATCAACAAAACGTAAATGCATCAAGTCCTTATCGGCATCTGAATAGATACCAACAGTCTTGATTCCTAATGTTTTGCAAGCCCGGGTAATTCGTAAAGCGATTTCACCACGGTTTGCAATTAAAACTTTTTGCAACATAGACGTCCCCGAGGTAATTACGCGCGATAACGGAATAAAGGTTGACCGAATTGGATAACATCACCATTTTTCACTAAAATTTCTTCAACCACGCCACTTTGAGTTGCTTCAATTGGGTTCATGATTTTCATTGCTTCAATAATACCCAAAGTTTCACCAGCAGATACAGTTTGACCTACTTTAACAAATGGTGCTTCGCCTGGGCTTGGAGCAGCGTAGAACACGCCAACCATTGGAGAGGTTTCAACTGCTCCACGTGGTGTTTTTGCAACCGGCGCTTCTGCAGCAGCAGCTGCCGGAAGTGCTACACCAGCCGCAGCAACGACTGGATTACGGCGAGTTAAAGCGATTGATTGATCACCTTCTTTAACTTCAATCGCTTGCAAGTCAGACTCAATCATTAAATCGATGAGTTTCTTAATTTTGCGGATATCCATGGGCGACTATTCCTAAACTAGTTTGGGTTAGATGGTTGAATTTTTTCAATAGCGTAATCGAGTGCAAAGCTATAGCCTTTTGCACCGAGACCACAAATCACGCCAATTGCTTTATCGGATAAATATGAGTGATGTCTAAATGCCTCTCTTGCATGGACATTCGACAAATGTACTTCAATAAATGGAATGGCAACGCCAAGTAGAGCATCGCGTAGGGCAACGGAAGTATGGGTGAGAGCCGCAGGATTAATAATAATAACTTTTACACCTTCGGTTTGTGCCTGATGAATACGGTCAACAATGGCACCTTCCCAATTACTTTGAAAAGTATCTAATGTAATTGATGCGTTTTGAGCTTGGATAACGAGTTGTTGGTTAATATCACCTAAGGTAAGATGACCATATACTTCTGGTTCGCGTTTTCCCAGCAAATTCAAATTCGGTCCATGAATCACCAAAATGGTCGAACTCATTCAGATTGCTCCAGCTCTAAAGTTGCAAATATTCTTTGCAAGATGTCTGCAAAGTTTGCTTATTATGGCATAAGTTTCTACAATTTTTTTATAATTTGTTTTAATCGTCGCAGAAATGGTACACCAAATTCGGCTTATATATTGTAAATTTTGCGATGATTTAGCAATGTTAAAAAATGACAAAATTTTAAGTAATTTAATGAAGCTTATTTTAAACTGAATTGACAAAAACAGTTCATGTATTTTGTGTAACGGCTGTAGAACTCTCTCCAATTACGAGCAACTCATTCCATCTGGTTAGGTAGTTTTTTGAACGATGACATTGTTTCATGTGCCAAGACGGGCTACTCGAATGATAGCCCACTTGTAAATAGTGACTACCGAATCGATTACGAACTGTACTTAGGGTTTTCATGAGTTGTTGTCTTTGCTGAATCAACTCAAGAGGTTGCCATAAATCATCAATGTGATGTTGACGGGCGTGCAAACCACAAAATAAAACTCCAATCTTAATGTATCTTTTATTTTCTTTATATAAAACATCAATTTGTTGCATTGCTGCCTTAGTTAATATACATAGATCATCTGTTGCATATGTTAAGCCAATCGCTTGAGATGACGCTTTTTTATAAGGTGGTTTATCTGTTTTTTCATAAAGCATGACTTGAATGCAGGCACATAGCTGTTCTTGTTTCATTAAACGCCGATGAGCACGATTGAGATGAAAAATAAGCGCTTGTTTAATAATCTCAATGCTGGATAAAGCTTGAGCGAAACTTCGTGATGCTAAAATTCGTTTTGTTAAGATGGCAGGATCATCAAGTTGGATACAGGATTGGCCTTTTAGCTCACGAATAGTACGTGCCATAACCACAGAGAAAGCTTTTGCGAGATGGTGTTCATTGGCAAAAGTTAAGTCTAGGCATGAATAAATTTCATAGCTTCGTAATTGTTTGACCAATTGGTAGCCAATTCCCCACACTTCTTTGACGGAAGTTTGTTGCATGAGGTCTTCAAGCAGTAGGGGATCTAAGGTAGTGAAATTACAAATTCTATTAAAGCTTTTAATTTTTTTAGCATAGTGATTGGCTAACTTGGCCTGAGTTTTTGAATATCCGATGCCAATACAGCAAGGTAAGCTTAACCATTCGTCTAGGGTATCTACCACTTTGGCGCAATAAGCATGGATCTCTAGAGATTGAAGATAAGGGGTCAGACGGATAAAGCATTCATCAATAGAATAAGCTTCTAAATCATCAGGTGAGAAAAATTCACCTAAAACTGAAAAAAAGCGACGAGACATCTCGGCATACAAAGTGTAGTTACTTGAATAGACGTGTACGCCTGCTTGGAGAGCTTCTTCTTCAATTTGGTACCATGGGATTGCCATCTTTATCCCCATGTTTTTTGCTTCTTCACTGCGTGATACAACACATCCATCATTATTAGAAAGCACGACAACTGGCACGCCAATAAGTTTGGGGTCAAATAGTCGCTCACAACTGACATAACAATTATTAATGTCTACAAGCGCGTAAATTTCGCGGTGTGAGATGTCCATTATGATTTGCCCCATTAAAAATATTGGTAAAGCTACATATTAGTGTTGGCTTTCATTAACACCATGATGTGAAGTGTTTGCTGAAAAGTTGCATTTTGAATATGTAACAAAATCAAGTTAACAAAAATTCTGTAAGAAAGCTAGGGTAGTCCCGACAGTCGGTTTCAAGTCGACAAAGAAAAGAAGATGAGGCTTAAATAATTTTTAAATAAAAAAAGGAGATCACATTGATCCCCTTTTTTGTGACACATTTTATGTCGTTTTTGATTACCACTTATGGCTGTAAGTCACTTTAAGCGTTGCACCATTTGCGACTAAGTGGCTGGTGTTATCGTTCGTTCTTAATAATTGGCTATAAAGCGGGTAGTACTTGCGGTTAAACATGTTTTCTAAACCAATCGTCATGGTGTCTTTCTTGTTAAGTGCAAAACTACTGATTAAATCTGCTGTGGTATAAGATTTTACATCATAGCGACCAAAACCGTTTACACCATTCAAGCGGTAATCTTCTGAGCCGAAGTAAGTGGTTTGTAGGCGGTTCGTCCAAGTTTCAGTTGGGCTATAAGAAACGTAAGCTGTAAGTTTTAATGGTGGAATACGGAAACCAGTCATGTCTTGTTCAGAACCGTTTTGAGGTTTTTCACGACCTTTCATCCACGTAACGCTACCACCAGTTCCCCAAACATTAGCATCGTCAAGATAATCAAGTGTTGCTTCTACACCAGTTACTTTCTCTTTGGTTCGGGCTAGTACTAAACCATTGTTGAAAGATTGTACTGCACCTAAGTCAGATGTTGAGCGGAATATTGCTAAGCTTGCAGATAAGTTATTAAAGCTTCCTTTCCAGCCCAGTTCGTAGTTATCAACTTTTACAGGCTCTAAGAATGATGACCCAAGATTAAAACCTTCGCCCGCATTACGGATAATCAAACCGACATCAGGTAACTGAAAGCCTTGGTTAAACGATGCATAAATCGAGTGTTGGTCGTTTGGTGAGAAAGTGACATTGGCATTGTACAACCATGCACTCGCTTTTACTTTTCCACCTGGAACAGTGTAAGGGTTGGTCTTACCTAATTGTGATAATGGAATAAAGCTATCGATTTGGGCGTAGCTGTCTTCATAGCGTGTGCCAGCTTCTGCTGACCATTGATCATTAAAGCGGTGTTTTAACTGTACAAAACCGCCAACACTTTGCGTGGTGAGTTCTGGTAAATAAATGAGTTTGCCAATTTTTACAAATTCTAGACCACCAGATTGATCATAAATTTTTTGATCGAAAATATCTAAAGGCATTTCGCTTTTTTCACGGCTAAAGTCACCACCCCAAACCAGTGATGTATCACCTAAAAACTCAAGTGGTGTGGTCACAGTTAAGCGGCTACCGAGTACGTTATTTTCTTGATAAATCTGGTCGACTTGTTTGCCGCGGTTCGCATTTGCACGGGCATCAAATGGTGAAAAACGGGTGAAGAAGTCACGGTAATAAATTTGTGCATCAACCTTATTGCCAAATAGGTCTTTATGGTTATAGGTCAAATTGTATATCTGGTTTTCGTTTTTATTTTGGTCTTTGAGCTTTAATCCTTTAATTGCTTTGGCTGGCACAGTTCCAACTGGAGCTTTTTTAACACTTGGGTCAGATGCATAATCTGAGTCTTGCTCTGCATTATAATAATTTGCAGCAAATTGTAGATATTGATTGTCATCAATATGGTAACCCAGCTTACCGCCTACGCTGTAGCCATCGGAATCATAAAGGTCGCCCTGACTTGGTTCAGGTGCAACACGGTCACCACTTGCATCGTATGGGCTACCAATACGTTGATAACCAAAGTCAAACGCATAATCAAAGGCGTTAAAGCTGCCTGTGAAATATTGGTGAATATCTCCGCCTAAAGCATCGGAACGAAAATTTGTTAGAGGCGTTTGTAGCCCAATGACGGTTTTAGCTGTAGGTTCACCGCCCGCAGCTTTCGTGGTAATTGAAATAATACCACCCGCAGCACCGCCACCATAAATTGCATTACTGCCACGAATCACTTCAATGTTCGCAATACTTTCAGGATCAATGGCTGAAAGTCCACGTGATGTATCGCGTGTCAGGTTCATCGGCACTCCATCGACCAAGATGAGGGCATTACGGCCACGTAAGGTTTGACCATAATCGGTAATAGTTCGGCTTGAGTCTGATAGTCCCGGTACAGCTTTCGCTAAAACAGTCGCAATACTTCCAGATGATCCATTTCTTAAAAGTTCAATTTGTTTTTCATCTAACTTGGTAACTTGCTTGGCAGAAGTAGAGAGTTCATCTGCGCGTGAAGCCGCAATTGTAATTGTAGGGAGTGCTTCAGGCTTTTTTTCAGTTTCTGTGGTTTCAGAGGGTGAAGCCGCAAAAGCTGAATTTGAAAGAAAGATGAATCCGCCAAGTGAAAGAAGTGGAATGATATTTTTAACTTCAGACTTTCTCGTAAAAAGTTTATTACTTTTTATCTTATTTCCCATTATCTCGCCCTGAGAGTGATTTTAAATTGAGCGGATTATAAATGAGAATCATTGTAATTAACAATATTATTAATTGCTTAAAAATAATATATTTGAAATTTATTCAATGAATTAGGGGAATAGATGTCTATTCCCTCAAAAAATTGAACAGTGATTAGATTTCTTTAAAAGCATTTAGGTGATTTTGATGGGCACGGCGAATAATGCTTCGGTCATCACCGAGCACAAAAAGCTGAACAAATTGTTGTTTCCAAGCCGCGATATCTTTAGGTTGTCGGGGAATAGCACAGAAATGCTTTTGACTATTTTTAGTCTTAGCATACATCTCTTGAACTTTTTCTTTGACCTTTGGATGACTAGATTGCCAAGGTAGCCCCATTGATTGGGAAAGGTCGGCAGCACCTTCAAGAATAATATCAATACCTTCAACTTTTAATATTTCATCTAGTTGCTCTAATCCTTCCAAGCTTTCAATCATCGCAACCACAACTGTCTCGTTTGCTGCGTGTTGAACAAAACTTGCTAAATCATCCATGCCGTATCGATTTAATCTGGTCGAATTCAGTCCTCTTTGCCCAAGCGGCATATAGTGACAATAGTTCACAGCCTCTTGTGCCTGCTTAACATTTTCAATCCGTGGGAAAACAATGCCCGTTACCCCTGCATCAAGCAAAGGTAAAACTAAATGATTGGCATTTAAAGGTACTCTTACAAATACATCAAGACTCATAGTTCTAGCGGCTAAAATCATGGTCTCGACTTGAGACGTACTAAATAAAGTATGTTCCAAGTCGATAATAATAAAGTCATAGCCTGCTAGTGCCAGTTGCTCGACATTAATCGGAGAAGCTACGGAACAAAATATTCCGTAGAGCATCTCACCATTTGCTATTCGTTTCTTAAGAGAAATCGAATGCTTATTCATATTCAATTTCCTTAATAAGACTGAGCGGGTTGGGCGTGGTTTGTACTCTTAAGCGAATTTCCGGAAGGAAACGACGGCTTGCGAGCTGTTCGATATCAATGGTGTCATCTGTAAAGTTAAACAATTCATATCGCTCGGCAAACTCTGGGTGAGCTTCTTTATGCTGATTAATAATGGTTCTTAACATGGTCCAGAATTTGATTTCATCAAACTCATAATGTTCATTTAAGAAAATCGCTAACTCAGCCAGATTTACAAACCAAAGCGCATCTTGCGTAAAGTCTCTGAGCTCAGTTGGAGAGTGGGTCTCTAAGAACGAGTTCGGATTAATTTTGGCATGCTCTTTTGGAGCATCTTGTAAGTTAGGTAAAAGCTCCGGCTCACGTAAAAGATGACGGCTAAAACGAATTCCATCGTGGAAATCTTTCAAGGCAGCTTTAATAGGTAAGCCATTTTTATGAATCAGAACCATGTTTTGTGCATGTGACTCTAAAGCGAGACCGTGGCACCATAAAATATGCATGATGGGTAAATAAGCATTGGTGAGTAACTTTTCTAACCAGAACTCAATACCGTACTCTTGAATCCATTCATCAATGAGAGGTTTTTGGTCCGTATCAACTTGCATTAGACCTGTTACTGGCGTTGCCGATTCACCTTCTTTTAAGTAGCTGTAAATACTTTCGCGCCAAATGCAGGCCAATGCGCCGTATTGAACAGGAAGGGCAATCTGTTGGTTCACTGAAAGACCGCCAATCTCTCTTAAAATAACAGGCTTGCGCTGTTTTTCTAAAATATGGTCTTGCTCAACAATGTTATAAAGCCAATCACTCATTTTTGCCGCATTTTGAACGGTATGTGGTGCCAATACACGAGAGGTAGAAGTATTGACTAAATTCATTGCCAATTTGAGAGAAAGCGCCGAGATATCACTAATATTCGATAAGGTCCGAATCGACTGTTGCGGTAAGTAAGTCGGACCTTCAATATCTAACGGGATGATCAGTTGGTTGCTAATCGCATCTTGATAATATAATTCAATAATTTTATCCCATTGCCACGGATGAATCGGAGTGAGGATATATTCCTGAAAATCTAGATTGTTATCTTTTAATTGATCATTAATGGCTTGTAGATCTTTTTCTGAAAAATGCTGTTTATAAAGCTGCTCTAAGTTAATGGTTTCACTTAAAACCAGTTTGCATAAACTGTTGTGAGTCGCGACCCATTGAACCGTAAAACCTTCAGAAAGCTCAGGTGCATATTTCTGGTTTTCTTTTAAATCGAAGCCGATACGAGATTTAAAACTCGGATGATATAAATGCGCATTGGTAATCCGTGCTTCTTGTTCTAAATAAGGCAAAGTTCTTAAAGGTTGGGCAGGTGCTTGGCTTAAAGTCTGCGCATGTTTAACGTAAGTTAAATTGAGTTCATCATTAAAGTTTTGCCATTTAACTGGGTCAGCTTCAATAATATTTTTTAGGTCGGCAAGTAGCGTTTTTAAGTTAGGGCGAGTTTCAGCGTCTAAAGTAATATCAGAACGGACTAAGCTTGAAGGATCTAACTTAATTCGTTTAAAACTAAAGTGTCGTTTGGCCGCGCAGGTATAAAAAATAGTGTCGGAAATATAGAACTTGATTTGGCCTTTAGAAATCTCGTATTTAAAAGTATTTTCAAAAATAAGCGCTTCTAGTAATTGGCCCATCACGCGATTTTCCGCGAGGGTTTTATAATTGGTTTGCTGGGTCGGTTGAAGAGGGCAAAGCGCTTCTGCGCCGCGATATTTATAAATAGGGTTTTCAACTTCAATCCAGATTGGATTACCACCACTGTGGTAGAGCGTATTTAACATATTTGCCTTGATTGGTAATGTGAGTGAATGAATTAATAAATCACGATACTGCTGACCTTTGCCGCTAAAGTTTTCTTGTGTGAGTGTAAGACGGGTGGCTTGCCAAAGTTCAGATTCTTCAATTACGGTAACTCGTGCAATCGCGCTGATGAGATGCGCAATGTGGTTGATCACGAGGTAATATTTTAAAAAGGTCCATGCATCTTTTTGAGAGAACCAAACGGTACTATCTTCAGAAATAGATGAGTTATCTTCTATCATTTCTGGAACAATACTAATGCCTTCCATGTCTCGAAGAATAAGACGATGTGGATAGCCATTTTTAAATTCCATTAAACTGTTTTGCATATGCGCTTCTACGCTAATGCCTTTGTTTGCAAACAATTCAATTAATGGAATGAGTGAAACTTTAACGTACTGTTTCCACCAAAAAGTAATAAAGTCTTTTGCCTCAGGCGATTGCAAATTTTGGTTGGGTGCTGCTTGTTGAATAAAGCTGAATAAAGGAATTTCATGGTTCTCATTTTCTTCAACCAAGCCACCGAGCATTCTTGTATTTTCTAATACATCAGGTGTGAGTCCAGCTCTATAAATAATACCAAATGAACTTTCAAGCTCTGGAATTTTAACTGTTTTCGCCTCTAATTCCGGCAAAATCACAAGGTCCGGATATTGTTCATTAATCTTGTGATTAATAATAATTTTGCTCGCATCAATCGCGCGTTCCATTTCATCCATTGGGTTATTACGAATGAAACTGGTAATACGTACGTCAATTGAGAGCTTTAAGAATAGGTTGGATTGAGGTAGCCAGACTGTGCGAACTGATGAGGTTGGCCATACGGTTTGGCCTAATGCACCCAGATGTATGATTTCTTGACTGTCTAAATATTTCTTTAAAGATGAATGTTGAAGTAAGAAGTTAGCTTGCCAAGGGTGGGTTGGCATGAGCTCATAGTGGGCTAGATTTTCTTGCAAGCGCTCTTTTGCAATGTTTAAAACTTCGTCTTCAATACGGCCTGAGGCTTGAGCTTCACTCACTAATTTTTCTATTAAAGAAGAATGAATTGCAAAGTAGTGGAGTTGGAAACTTGCGCCTAACTCAGGGCTATACTTTTTCATGTCTTCTTTAGAAAAACCTAAGTTGGCTTTAGAGGTCACATGAAAAGGGTGCCCATATAACATGCCTTGCTCAGTTGCCTGAAAACCGCTTAACGCTTTAGTTGCTGTTTGGGAAGGCTTATTTTCTAAAAAGAATTTTGTGTTCTCGATACTATTGGCAATATCGGAGTACAGGTTCTTATTTTGGTTTTTATCTTTAAATAAGCTATTCAACTCATCTGTAATCAGCTTCACTAACTGTTTAGGGTCGGTGAGCGAGTCAAATGTATTGTCGTTTAAATTTTGCAGTACAAAACTACGTTGATATCTATGATAACCCGTAGTTGAAAGATGCTGAACTGCGCCATAAACAGTCGTGTTAGATGCATTAAATGTATAAGCAAAATACAGGGTATCTGGTTGCTCCTCATACAGGGTGAATAAAGGAGAGTCTTGAGCTGAGATAATGCGTTCTTCAAGATTCACTTTAAGTTCACGAAAGAAAGTATTCAGGTACTGTTCGAAAAGTTTATAAGACCATGCATCTGTTGTAATAATTGAGTTCATTCTTGTGCCTCTTCTAAAATTGTATCCATTAAGAATCTGTTCAAAATCACCACTAAGCCCGCACCAATAAAAAATAGTGAGGTGCAGATTAATGCCGCGGTAATATTGAAAAATGAGTAGGTAAGCGTGATGGTGATTGGGCCAATAAGTTGTCCTAAGACAAAGGCACTATTCGAAATACCAATCACTTTTCCTTGGCTTTGAGCGCCAGCTTTTAGAGAAATGGTGTGTAAGATCGAAGGAATCAGGGCTGCAAAGCAAAAGCCTTGTATGAGTCGTAATATAAGAATGAGCCAGAGATTAGACACCCAGATCAATGCGAAAATCGTGATGCCGCAAATTAAAGATGCGTAAATGAAGTTATTAAAAGAATCTCCTTTATCATCATTTCTTTTTCCCCAATAGGTTGCAGCAATAAAGGCTGCTCCCCATGAAAGCGCATGAATTGTTCCCGTTAAACTCGCAGCAGATAACGATGAATGAGTGCTTTGGCTTATTTCACTAATGTATAAAACAAAGCAGGACACTAAACCAAAGCCGCCGGCTTGAACCAAAATGCCTGCGCTTAACCATGAAAAAATCGTTCTATCAAAGAAAGCTGGAAGTTTAGATTTCTCTTTGGTTTTTGGCGCCTCGGTTTTAACGGGCTTGGTTAGTACAAATGACGCGATCACAATGAGTGTCATCACAACAAATGCTGTTGCGTTAAGTAATACTTCAACCCGCCATTGATCCATAAATATCCCGCCGAGTACGGGACCACATAGGCAAGCGAGCGCGACACTACTTTGCAGTTGCCCAAAAGCAGCACCTCGTTGTTGTTCATTAGAAAGATATGAAACATAGGCATTTAAAATCACGGAAAGTCCGCAAAAACCGAGTAAAATTCGCGCGAAAATAAATAGGTATAAATGCTGGGCACTGGCCATAAGCAGTATTGAAATACAGAAACCAGCCAGAGAAAGTAACAAGGCTTTTTTATGACCGAATGTGTCAGATAGGTGGCCAACAATCGGTGCTGTAAATAAACTGCCAATAGCCGGAGCCGCGAGTGCCAAACCTGCCCAGATTGTGGGAGCACTCATATGCGCCGTCAGTTTTTCCATATAGAGCGGCATGATTGGAATCAGCACCATGAGCCCGAAAGTGGAAAAAAACTGGCAGAGCAAAATAATGAAATGATCTAGGCGAGATGAGCGCATGATTTAGATATCCATGGTCTCATAGCTAGAAACAGATAAGCTTTGATAAGGGTTCGGGGTGGTTCCTATTTTACTTGGCATGCCCGTCGAATCACTTTCTTGGGCTAACAGTGGAGTAAGTAACTGTTTGAATGGCCAAGTCTTATTGTCAAAAAGATAAGTTTGAATTTGTGATTTTGTTTGTTCTGAAATGGGTTGGGTTTCTACAAAATCTTGAATAATGTCTTGAACCATCTCCCAAAAATCGCTTTCTGTACGATCCGTATATTTCAAAGCAGCTAAAGCAATCGGGTAGAGGTTAATTTGAATCCCTAAGGTGATGAAGTAATTAAATAAGTCTTCATTTTTAGTAAAGATAAGATTGTTCGGCGTGCTGGTATCAATGGTATAAATTGGAGGTGTGAACCCACTTTCTTCAATTGATGGTGTACATATTCTTAAGGTATCGTGGTCACGCAAAATAAAGCATTTAAACTTATTATTTTCATAACACACCATGGTGTTTTGACCGTGGCATTCAGGCATGATTCCTTTCGACCAAAGCGTTAAGAATGTTTGAATGAAATGAACACTTAAGTCTTTTAGTAATGACCATTTGTCACCTTCAACGCCTAACGTTTCCCAAGGGTCAACATACGTACAGCTTAAAGCTGACATGGTGATTGGCGTGACGTTTTTATCTTGGCAGAAATCGGGTAAATGTCTGACTTGGCAACCGATTACACCTAAATTTTTTACAATCGGCTCTTGTTTACCGAGCACCCACCAATGTGTTTCATTACTTAAAAAGAGGCGATTTTTTATTAAAGCAGTTTCATTAATGACTTCATTTAAAAAATCATAAGCCGTATGTCCATTCATTAAATAACGACCTGGCATAGAGCGGATTGCACCTAATGTCTTGGCATTGGTTGAGAGTTTTAAATGCAGAGTAGGGGTGGCGTTGTGAATAAGTGTTCTTAAAGAAGAAGTCGGTAAACCAATTGTGGTGACATGGTTTAGGTCAATACCGCCGTACTTATTTTCATCAAACTTTAAATAGCGATGTTGCGTCTCTAGCAAAGGCAGGGCTAAGTAGTCATCTGAAAGCTCAGCGATTTTTTCAGTAATCAGACTTTCCTCAACTTCTGATAACAGAAGCTCTTTGTGAGGAATCGAATCCATATTGTTGATCACGTCATCTTTTTTAAAAGCCCACCAATACACCTCAATTTCTTTTTGAATCGTAAGTGGTGCAAGTTCACCTTTTGAGTGGGCGAACGGATGAAATGGACGATCAGCTACCAGCGATAACAATTCACTGGTCATTAAAGGCGAAGACAATGAAAGGGCTGACTGTAAAATTTGAGGAATTTTTTCAGCCGTTACTAAGTTATCTAGCCAATAATTAATCGCTTTTTGATGGTGTGGAGATGGCCACCAAGATGCTTTGGTTAAATAGTTAAAAACTTCAGAAATAGAAATTTTAGACGTCGTATTGTTTAAGAGGTTATGAAGCAAAACTTCGGGTTGGGTAACATAGAAAGGATTTACACCATCTACTTTTAAACAGCTGAAATAGAGTTCCAACTCATCATTGAGAGTAATTGCCAGATAAGGCTTTTTATAGGAAATATGATCTTTAAAATCTCCATAATTCTCCATGTAGAGTGCATCTATCGTTTTTTGTAGTTGTGCTGTGTAAATCCGATCTAACATTTTAGTTATTCCTATTCTTATAAAAGCGGTAGAACCGTGCCAACGTTTCGTTCTTGTGCGGCATTGAAGAACCATTTAGCGCAGACAATGTCATCAATCGCCATGCCCATTGGGTTGAGCAAAATGATTTCATCTTCGTGTTCGCGGCCGTTTTTATGACCAATAATGATGTCGCCAAGTTCAGCATGTAGTTTTTCACGGCTGAATAAGCCATCTTCAACCAGCACATTGATGACTTTCTTTTCTCGGTTTGATTGGTCCCAATCATCCACAATTACTTTGTCCACTTTTAAGAAGACTTCAGGTTCGATGTCCATAATTGAAATGTTTGAAACAAAGCATCCTTTTTTAAGCCACTCAAACGGAATGTAAGGCTTATCTGAAACTGTGCAGGTAATGAGGACATCTGCTTGCTGAATCGCAGACTTAGCGCTGTCATGAATTTCAATTTCTAGATGTGGATATTCCGATAAGAACAACGCTTTGAGTTTTTCAGCCGCTTCAGGGTTCACATCAAATAAATGGATTTTTTTCACTTGAGCATATTGTTCAAGCACCGTCTTAATCTGCATTTGGGCAATTGGTCCGCAGCCAATCACGGTAATGTCAGAAAAGTCTTTTTTCGCTAAATACTTAATCGAAACGCCCGTAATTGCAGCAGTTCGCATGGCACTGATTAAGCTGCCTTCCATCACTGCAACCGGATAATTTGTTACTGAGTCATTTAAAACAATTAGTGCACTAGCACGCGGAATATTGAATTTTTTAGGGTTATGTTGTCTTGAACCAATCCATTTGATGCCAGCAATCGGGTCATTGCCGCCTAAATAACAAGGCATTGCGATAATACGGTCAGCAATGTGGTCTGCACCTTGCCAGCGAAGATAAGGTTTTAAGGGTTGTACAAACTGTTTATTTGCATGCAGGGTTAAACCTTCAGTAATCGCTTCAATAAATGAATTACTATGATTTGCGCCAAGATTTAATAAATCTGATTGACTTAAATAGCGAAGGGTAGCCAAATTGCTCATGAATATTTCCTAAGGAGAAAGTTAAACAACATTTTGTAAAGTAAGGTTTTCTTGGCGTCGTACGTTTCGATTGAAGTGACGCTTCTTGATCATTTCGAACCATTCATCTTCATAAACCAGATCGAGATAACGGTCACCGCGATCGGGTAACAG
Source organism: Acinetobacter sp. 161(2023) (assembly GCF_037027805.1). NCBI lineage: Bacteria > Pseudomonadati > Pseudomonadota > Gammaproteobacteria > Moraxellales > Moraxellaceae > Acinetobacter > Acinetobacter sp. 161(2023). Next base: position 37,685 of record NZ_JAZEYD010000017.1, read on the forward strand.
CGTTAAGACGCACGATCCATCAGGAATGGTTGGAATCAGTTTTTTGATGGCTGAAATAGATGAGCCGCTCGAACCGCCTGCAAAAATTCCTTCATGTTCAAGAAGTTCTCTGCAACCGAGTGCCGATTCATAGTCATCCACATAAATGACATCATCAATTTCATCGGGGGAGAGTAGAGCTGGAACGGTACTTGCCCCAATACCGGGAATTTCACGTGGACCAGACGTACCGCCAAATAAGACAGAGCCGACAATATCGACTGCAATCACTTTTAATTCTGGGAATTTTTCTTTAAGGCGACGAGACACGCCCATAATCGTGCCGGAGGTACTTGCTCCAATCACGAGATAATCAATCTTGCGATCAATTTGATTTAGGATTTCTTCTGCTTCACCAAAGTAGTGACTTTTCCAGTTGTTTGGATTGGCATATTGATTAATCCAGACAGCATTTGGTAGTTGTTGGCAGAGACGTTTTACAGTGTCAATTCGGGTTTTTAAGTAACCGCCGTTTTGGTCTTTTTCAGAGACCATTTCGATGTTGGCTTTGTAGAGCTTCAGCATTTGTAAGTTTGCTGAGGCAATTTTCGGATCAATAACGGCAGTAAATTTTAATCCATATATTTTGCATGCCATTGCAAGCGCAATCGCTAAGTTTCCTGATGAACTTTCAACAATATGACTATCTTTATTAATTACTCCAGATTTCAGACCTTCCTGTAGCATGAATAATGCTGGACGGTCTTTAATGCTTCCTCCTGGGTTTAACAATTCCATTTTCGCAATCACAGAGATCGATTGATGCGTGAATAGCCTTGATAGTTGTAATAGTGGCGTTTTACCTATGCAGTCGAGAATATTTTCATGGATCATGGTAGATCTTCTCAGGTTTTTATGTAAGGTGAATGATAATGATTATTAATTTAATTATTATTACCAATTGTGACATGATTGTTGCGCTTTGTAACGCAAAACAGGGGGGACTTATAGGAATTTCCACTAAATTTTTTTGTGTAATTATTTGAATCGTAATATTTATATTTTATAGAGTGATAAATTAATAAATGTTTTAAATATAACTAGATAGGCAATAAATTACTTTTCATCTATAAAAAATAATTTAATGAGCATTTAGTTGTACAAATTAAAACTTGTGACTGAAATTGCTTTAAAAATTAAATTGGAATATATGTTCTGATTAACCTATTTTATGCAGCCTACTTTTTGTAGATTTTATGACCCTATTGAACGCTTACAAAAACAGCAATATGAACAACCTTGCCTAAAATGTTAAGGATGATTAACGAAATTGATGATGTGGCAGTTATTGATATGAAAATGTCTGAAAATGATATGTTTAGATAGATATGATCATTTCCATAAGCGCTATATTTTCAATGGATCAGTTGAGCCTAGAAAATATAGTAATGCGTGTTTCGCATTTTGTCTTATGGGTCTTTCAAGCTGTCTTTTTTATAAAAGACAGCTTTTTTTATGCTGATTTGACTCTTAGATTACTTATGAAGAATATCGCTGTTTGGCTTGTTCATGAGCCTCAAGATTAATGCATTGAGCTCCCAAGCTTGTAATTTGTGCTTGGTCGATTTGAAGTTCATCCCACTTTTGCATTTGCTCAAGCAGCCAATAAAAGTCTTCTACTTTTGGAAGCGCACTTTCTTTTACTAAATGACGAACAATTTCCTGAATTTTAAAATATTTATCGACATGCACTTCTTCGGAGCAATGAAAACGAACAATTTCAAACTCAACCAATAACTTTAAAATCGGAGCAAAATCTTGGAACTCACTCAATTCTTGTTGGGCTTTCATAATTGCTGCGGTGAGCGCGACTAATGTTTGTGGGTGCTGATTTGCCCATTCCTGTGTTACGGCTAAAACCTTGTCAGCCACAGGAGGAATAATGTTTTGGCTTGAGCAGATCATTTTACTTAAACCAAGAAGCTCACCTTGGGTATTCCAAGGTTCACCCACACAAAAACCATCAATCACATGTTTATCGAGTGCTTCGACCATATAAGGTGGCGGTAATGTTTTGAGCTGAATAGACTGCGCGATTTTTGGATTTGCTAAAGCTAACCATTCTCTTAAACAATAATGATGAATGGAATGCTTAAACACATGCGCTAACGAAATGGAGTGACCTTGTTCAAGATGGCTCACCACTTTTTGCGCCGTTATTTGAGCCGTATCATTTTCTTGAAGTTTAAGTTGATGAGTAAGCTTTTGACTTAAGCTAATGAAAGCACGGTTTTCACTTAAAACCAGTGATGTTTGTAGTGGCGTGCCAATTTGATCTGTGCCTACAGCCGCCGCAGGTAACATTGCAGATAAGCAGTGCGCTGCATCTAATAACCCAAAAGCCAAACGGTCTCGAAGACTTGCCCATGATGCTTCTTTAACTAAAGTGACGTCTAAACCGACTTCTTCAAAGAAACCTCTTTGTTTTGCCCAAAGCAATGCAAGACAATCAAGCAAAGGAATATAGCCGAGTTGTAATTGAGTCTTTTCTAATGTGCTCATTTATTCATCCTTTAGTTGGTTGCCAAGTAATTTTTGAGCGTCAAGTAAACGCCGTGCCATTTCTCCAATCGTAATCCGGTGACTCATCGCATTTTTTCTAAGAAGCTGGAATGCAGTTTCTTCTGGTAGTCCATGTAATTGCATCAGTAGAACTTTAGCTTTTTCAACATCCTTACGGTCAGCAAGTTTGGTTTGAGCTTCTTTTAAATCACCTTCGAGTTTTTTATGCTTTTTATATTGCTCAATTGAGATTTCTAAAATGGTATGTAAGCGGGCAGGGTCTATGCCATCTACAATATAAGCGGTCACGCCTGCATCGATGGCTTGTTTGATGGTGTCTTTATCTGAATTTTTAGTGAACAGGACAGTCGGTAGATCATAGCTACTAACACAGCTTTCAATAATGTCGCGGTGAGGATGATCCATATCGAGCAAGATTACATCGGCTTGTAAATCTTCAAGACGAAAGATATTCAAGTGATCCAAAGTAAGGCAAGCGACCACTTCAAAGTCATTTTCAAGCAGACTGTTTTTTATATAGTCCGCTCGCGCATGATCATCATCAATAAGGGCTATTTTGAGTTTTGGCATAGGTTCAGAAAATCAGGCTAAGAAAATGCGCCAATTCGACGCGTTTTTTGTTATTGGGTTTTAAGCAAGATTAGTGCCATCCAAAACTACTCAAAAATCAGGATTTAGTGATAATTTGGGATTCTAAAGAGTTGGAGTGTTCGATCTTGGTGCAAGAATACGTTTCATTTTGTGGCAAAGCTTATTTTTATTTAAACCAAATGAGTGTGCAGTGATAGAGCAAGCAAAATAAGGTTTGATTCTTTTTTTACTTATTAAAAAATTATATCTATATGAAATTAAATATAAAAATATTATTAATCCAAGTTTTTTAAAATATTGGCATGTAAAGTGCTTATTTAATTACAGGTCGAAGACGACCATGAGTTTTAAAGACGGCCAACGATGTCCGTTCTGATCGAGTTTGTGAGTGCAACCGTACACACAAAGAAATTACGTTCAGTCGGAGTGAAGGTCATGTCTTTATTTTTATTGCATAAAAAAGTTACATCTGAATTATTTAAATTTTCAGTTCCAGCGATGCGAGCCTTCTCTAAGAGGGGGCTCGCTTTTTTTATTTCTTTTTTTTATTTTGCTGTGCATTGGGTGTCGTCAACGAGTGAAAAAAATTGGTTTCAAGCAGCTACATGCCTTGTGAGCTTGATTCATTTCTCGATAGAGCACAAAGCAAAAGAACAAGGTCTATTTGAGAACGGAATAACGCAGCTTAAAAGCAACGTGATTTGAGGAGAAACACTATGAAATTGGTAATGATTGGTCATGGTATGGTGGGCCACAAATTCATCGAAGCCATTTTAGAAAAAGCAGATGATGAACTAGAAATCACGATTCTCGCGGAAGAACCTCGTATCGCCTATGACCGCGTGCATTTGACAGAATATTTCTCTGGGAAATCGGCAAAAGATTTATCTTTAGCACGTTTTGACTTTGCCGATGCACATGGCATTGACTTGCGCCTAAACACCAGAGCAACTGCAATTGATACAGCTGAGCAAACAGTCACAACCAACCATGGTGATGTGATTAGCTATGACAAATTGGTGTTGGCTACTGGTTCTTATGCATTCGTTCCACCAATTCCGGGTAATGACCGTGAAAACTGCTTTGTTTACCGTACGATCGAAGACTTAGATGCCATTCGTGCAGCGAGTCTCAATGCAAAAACAGGTGTTGTGATTGGTGGTGGTTTACTTGGACTTGAAGCTGCAAAAGCCTTATGTGATTTAGATTTAGAAACACATGTTGTTGAGTTTGCGCCACGTTTAATGGCAGTTCAAATTGATGATCTAGGCGGTAAAGTTTTACGCCGCAAAATTGAAGATCTTGGCGTAAAAGTTCATACACAAAAAGCGACTCAATCTATTGAATGCGGTGACAGCACAACTCATGTAATGAAATTTGCAGATGGTAGTGAGCTTGAAGCAGATGTCATTTTATTCTCTGCGGGAATTCGTCCACGTGATGAGCTTGCACGTAATAGTGGACTCGCGATTGGTGAGCGTGGCGGTATTGTGATTAATGATTACTGCCAAACTTCAGATCAAAACATTTATGCCATTGGTGAATGTGCGCTTTGGCAAAACAAGATTTATGGTTTGGTTGCACCAGGCTATGACATGGCGCGTATTGCAGCAAAACATATTTCCGATGAGGAATGTAACTGCTTTGCTGGCGCGGACATGAGCACCAAGTTGAAATTAATGGGTGTTGATGTTGCCTCTGTTGGTGATGCACACGCCATGACTCCGGGTGCATTAAGCTACTTCTATGCAGATGAGCATGCACTGGTTTATAAAAAGATTGTGGTAAATGCGGATAAAACCAAATTGCTTGGTGCAGTTTTGGTCGGTGACGCCAAAGAATACAACGACCTTTTACAAATGATGTTAAATGGTCTGGCTTTACCTGAAGTGCCTGAAAGTTTAATCATGCCGGGCTTTGAGCAGTTGGCAGGAAAATCTGGTGGTAGTGGTGTAGATTTGCTGCCGGACAGTGCAACGATTTGTTCATGTAACAACGTATCAAAAGCAGACATCTGCCAAGCGATTAGTGATGGTTCGACCTCTTTAGGTGCATTAAAGAAATGCACCAAAGCAGCAACTGCATGTGGTGGCTGTGCACCATTAGTGACGCAAGTTTTAAAGTCAGAGTTACAACGTCAAGGTGTGACTGTAAATAACCACATTTGCGAACACTTTCCGTACTCGCGTCAAGAGCTACATCACTTGGTACGTGTCAATGAAATCAAAACTTTTGATGACTTGATTCACCAACATGGCCATGGTTTGGGTTGTGATATCTGTAAACCGACTGCGGCAAACATCTTAGCTTCTTGCTGGAATGATTTTGTCCTTGAGCCAAGTCATGCGGGTCTACAAGACAGTAACGACTACTACTTGGGCAACATCCAAAAAGATGGTTCTTACTCAGTTGTACCACGTATGGCCGGTGGTGAAGTGACTCCGGATGGTTTGATTGCCATTGGTCAAATCGCGAAAAAATATAACTTGTACACCAAAATTACTGGCGGTCAACGCGTTGACATGTTCGGTGCGCAGGTTCACGAGCTTCCATTTATTTGGGAAGAGTTAAATGCTGCGGGCTTCGAGTCTGGTCATGCTTACGGCAAATCTTTACGTACAGTGAAATCTTGTGTGGGTAGCACATGGTGTCGTTACGGGGTAGATAACTCGGTTGGTTTAGCGATTGAGCTTGAAAACCGCTACAAAGGTTTGCGTTCACCACATAAATTAAAAATGGCAGTGTCTGGATGTACGCGTGAGTGTGCAGAAGCGCAAGGTAAAGATGTGGGTATTATCGCGACTGAAAAAGGTTGGAACCTTTATGTGTGTGGTAACGGTGGTATGAAGCCGCGTCATGCAGAATTGCTCGCATCTGACCTCGATAAAGCAACATTGATTCGTTATATCGACCGTTTCTATATGTTCTACATCCAAACAGCAGACCGTTTACAACGTACCAGTGTATGGCGCGACAACATGGAAGGTGGCTTAGATTACCTTAAATCTGTAGTTGTGGATGATTCACTTGGTTTGGCTGCCGAGCTTGAGCGCCGTATGGAACACATCATTGGCACATATCAAGACGAATGGCGTACTGCGGTAGAAAATCCTGAAGTTCGTAAACGCTTCCAGACTTATATCAATGCAGGCGCAAGTGAGCAGGCCGATCCACACATTCAATTTACGACTGAACGTGGTCAAATCCGCCCATTAACCGAAGCTGAACGTTCTGAAGACCGTATTCCAATGGTTGAAGCATAAAGGAGAGTTGCTATGAATATTGTACAAGACAAAAATATGCTTCCTGATGATCAGTGGATTGACGTTTGCGCACTCGATGACTTAACTCCCAACACTGGCGCAGGTGCGCTAGTGGATGGTCAAGCGGTAGCAATCTTCCGTGTGGGACATGAAAAACGTGTTTACGTGCTGAGCAATAAAGATCCGTTTAGCCAAGCCAATGTGATGAGCCGCGGGATTATTGGTGATTTACAAGGCGAACGTGTCATAGCATCACCAATCTATAAACAACATTTTAGTTTGGCTACGGGCCGTTGTTTAGAGGATAAAGACCAAAAGCTTTCAGTTTATCCGAGCAAAATTGTTGATGGCCGTGTTTGGGTCAATGCGGTGCCGCAAAAAACTTATATTACCAATACAGGTGTATCACAAGACAAACTTAGACTGGTGCTGATCGGGAATGGTTTAGCGGGTATGCGTTGCCTAGAAGATTTACTTGATATGGCACCAGATCGTTATGAAGTCACGGTGATTGGTGAAGAACCTTGGGGTAACTATAACCGTATTATGTTGTCTCCGGTTTTATCGGGTGAAAAAACCATTGAAGACATTATGTTGCATCCACCAAAGTGGTACGACGATAAAGGTATTAAATTTATTGCAGGCGATAAGGCGGTAAAAATTGATCGTCCGCGTAAAGTGGTTTACACCGAAAAAGGCCAAAAAGTTGATTATGACCGTTTGATTCTGGCAACAGGCTCGGCACCATTTATTCCACCAGTTCAAGGTGTTGACCTAAAAGGGGTGTTAACTTTCCGTGATATTTATGACGTTAACACCATGATTGAATACTGTGGTTCAAAAACTAATGCAGTCGTGATTGGTGGCGGTTTACTTGGTTTAGAAGCTGCGTATGGTTTAAAACAACGCGGTATGAATGTGACAGTATTGCATTTGATGGACCGCATTATGGAGCGTCAACTTGACAGCCGTGCGAGCCAGTTACTGCGTCATAGCATTGATCAAAAAGGCATTAACATCATTACCGAAGCCAATACCGAAGCGTTAATTGGTGATGAAAACGGTCATGTGAAGCAAATCCGTTTAAAAGATGGCACAGTTTTAGATGCTGACCTTGTGGTGTTTGCTGTGGGTATTCGTCCAAATATTAGCTTGGCGCAAAGTGCTGGTCTACGCTGCAACCGTGGTGTATTGGTGAATGACACCATGCAAACGTTTGACCCAAGTATTTATGCCGTGGGTGAGTGTATTGAACACCGTGGACAGACCTTTGGTTTAGTTGAGCCACTATGGGGCCAAGCTTTTATTTGCGCGACCCATTTGGCTGAACACGGCAGTTTAACTTTTAAAGCACCTACTGTGCCGACTCAGTTAAAAGTCAGTGGTGTCGATGTATTCTCTGCGGGCAATTTTGAGCCGAAAGATGATTATGAAGACATTATTTTAAACGATGAAAAACGCCAGATTTATAAACGCATTATCATTCAAAGCGATCGGGTAATCGGTGCAGTATTGTTTGGAGATACTGAAGATGGCATGTGGTATGCAGAGTTAATTGCAGACCAAACCCCAGTCTCATCATTTAGAAATAAACTGCTATTTGGTCGAGATTTTGCATTAAAAAATGCAGGCTAAATAGAGAAAGGAGCAGTTATGAATAGTATTCCAAGCGTTGAAATCGATAGCTCCGATCATGTTGCAAAAACAACTAAAACAACATGTCCATATTGTGGTGTTGGTTGTGGTGTCAGTGTACACGTTCAACAAAAACCTCAAGGGCCTGTGGTTCAAGTTGAGGGGGATGCAGAGCATCCTTCCAATTTTGGACGCTTATGCATTAAAGGTAGTCGTCTTGCGGATACTTTGGGGTTAGAAACACGTGTTTTACAGCCAATGATGGGACGTAAGTCTCATCGGACTGTAACTACATGGGACGATGCAATCGATAAGATTGCCGATAAATTTCAGTCATGTATCGATAAATATGGTCGTGACAGCATCGCCTTTTATGTTTCAGGACAATTGCTTACTGAAGACTATTATGTCGTTAACAAATTTGTAAAAGGCTATTTGGGTACTGCAAATATCGACACCAACTCACGCCTTTGTATGTCATCTGCGGTAGCAGGTCACAAACGTAGTTTCGGTGAAGATATTGTTCCTGCAAGTTATGAAGATTTTGAACATGCAGACATGGTGGTATTGGTCGGTTCTAATACCGCATGGTGCCATCCTGTGCTGTATCAGCGGATTATGCAGGCTAAAAGCCAAAATCCCGATATGTTTGTGGTGGTAATTGACCCACGTTTTACCAGTACTTGCGAGCAAGCTGATTTGCATTTACCTATTTTACCAGGCCAAGACGTGGCTTTATTTAATGGCTTATTTCAATACTTATATCAAAATGGTCATGCCGATCAAGCTTTTGTCGATACCTATACCGAAGGTTTACAGGATGTGTTGGTCAGCAGTCAGCAAGAAACTGATATGGAGTATGTGGCAAAGCGTACAGGAATTGCACTAGATAAGTTACAGCAGTTCTTTGAGAAATTTGCTCAGACAGAAAAAGTGGTAACCCTATTTTCAATGGGTGTGAATCAATCCACTCAGGGTGTGAATAAAGCCAATAGCATTATTAACTGTCATTTATTGACCGGAAAAATTGGCAAACTGGGCGCAGCACCATTTTCAATGACAGGGCAACCCAATGCGATGGGTGGCCGAGAAGTGGGTGGCTTGGCAAATATGCTAGCAGCTCACATGGACTTAGATAACCCACTGCATCAAAAAGTCGTGCAAACCTTTTGGGATAGCCCATTTATTGCTAATCAAGCGGGTTTAAAAGCAGTTGATTTGTTCCGTGCTGTTGAATCAGGAAAAATTAAAGCCATCTGGATTATGGCAACTAATCCTGTTGTGAGTTTGCCTGATGCAGACCAAGTCAAACGTGCATTAGAAAAATGCGAGCTGGTCGTGGTGTCAGATATTTGTGCAGATACCGATACGACAGCATATGCTGATATTTTACTTCCTGCCTTAGGTTGGGGAGAAAAAGACGGTACTGTAACTAACTCCGAACGCCGTATCTCTCGTCAACGTGCTTTCCTACCTGCTCCAGGTGAAGCAAAAGCAGACTGGTGGTCAGTGAGCCAAGTTGCGAAAAAATTAGGCTTTAATGGTTTTGACTTTGCGGGCCCTAGTGACATCTTTAATGAGCATGCGGCACTATCAGCACAAGATAATGTAGATATAGATGCTCGTGAAGAAAGCAGTATTTTCCGTTATTTCAACCTTAAAGGTTTGATGAACTTAAATGCTGCTGAGTACGATGCTCTGCAACCTATACAATGGCCCGTGTGGGATAAAACCCAAGATGCTAAAAAAGCCGTTCAACAACTGTTTGGCAAGGGCCAATTTAGCTATAAAAATGCGAAGGCAAAACTGATTCCAACTGTTGCCATTGATCCGGTTCATGCAGTTTCAGAAGACTATCCACTCATTTTGAATACTGGTCGTATCCGTGACCAATGGCATACCATGACTCGTACTGGTTTGTCGCCAAACTTGACTAGTCACCGTGCAGAGCCATTCTGCGAGATTCATCCGAGTGATGCCTTGAAGTTTGGTGTGCGTGATCAAGGCTTGGTAGAAGTCCGTTCGAAATGGGGCAGTTGTGTATTACGTGTGACATTTTCATCTGGTGTGCGTCGTGGGCAAATTTTTGCACCGATTCACTGGACTGAACAAGTTGCTTCCGACGCTCGTATTGGTAAAGTCGTTAACCCAGAAGTTGATGCAATTTCAGGTGAACCCGAATTTAAACATACACCTGTCACCATTCAGCCGTTCTATACCACTTGGCAAGGTGTGCTTTATGTACGTGAAGGATATGACTCGCATATTCAAGAATCACTACATCACTGTGCATGGTGGACTAAGGTCAAAATGGTGAAAACCAACCGTTATGAACTTGCAGACCGCCAAACTTTTCATGATACTCAAAAGAACCTGAAAAATTTCTTGCCATTTGCCGATGAAACTTTTGAATGGTTAAGTATTGAAGATATCTCTTCGCAACTGAGCCATAACATTATTTTGAAAGATGGCATCGTAATTGCAAGCTTATATATTGCACCGCCAGATTTATTGCCAGACCGCGATTGGGTAGCTAGTTTGTTTAAACGCGAACGTTTAAGTGCCTTGCACCGAAAAGCGTTACTGGCTGGCATGCCAATGTCTGCTACAAATAATGATGGGCCTTTAGTGTGTAGTTGTTTTAAAGTGGGTAAGAATAAAATTATTGAAGCCATTAAAACGCAGAACATTACTCATGAAAAACAGGTCACTGCTTGTTTAAAAGCAGGTGGGAACTGTGGTTCATGTTTACCTGAAATCCGTGGCCTGATTAAAGCTTGCCAACAAGAGGTGGAAGTGTGAATAAGGGATATCCGGTAACTGATTTGGTCATTCTAGCGGGTGGACAAGCCCGCCGTATGAACGGTTTAAATAAGTTGTTGCAGCAATTTGATGGTGAACCTCAACTTCTTAAAATTCATCAGAAATTAAAACCATCTGTGTCTAAAATTTGGGTCAATAGTCATCGTGACTATTCAATCTATCAAAGTATTGTGCCAGATATTCAATGTTTTCAAGATGATGCTTCTGGCTTTTTCGGCCCACTTATGGGGATGAAAAGTGCATGGTCTCATGTAGAAGCAGATTATGTTTTGTTTATTCCTTGTGATGTGACGTATGTGCCAACACAAGTTGTTGCGAAATTACACGGCGCACTTCGGAAAAATAAACAGGCTCAGGCAGCTTATGTTTCAATTAATGGAGATGCTTTGTATCCATTTTGCTTGTTAAAGCGTGAAAGTCTAATCACCGTAACAGAGCAAATTGAGAAACAACGATTAAGTTTGAAAGAGTGCTTTAAGCTTTTACATGCACAAGTCGCTATATTTCAAAAACAAAACTTATTTTTTCATAGCATTAATTCTTTAGATGAGCTTCAGCAATACAAACAAATCAATGCCTTTAAAGAGATATTTACAGCAAGTTAAAAAACTAGACTTTATTCATTTAGACATTAGATTGATGCCCTAAACAAATTTTAAATGATGTGTTCTTGACTATTTATTATATAAGTTCTATTTTGGAACTTGCTGTTTTAGTTCCATCCATATGCATAAAAATAAAGGGAGTCAATCGAAATGGTAGAAGCGCTGAAGCAAAACAAAACGGATGTTACCGCATGTATTTTATGTTCAAGAAATTGCGGTTTAAGTGTTGAAATTAAAGATAATCAGTTTGTCAAAATTAAAGGTAATCCTGAACATCCATTTTCACAAGGCTACATTTGCCAAAAAGCTGCCAGATTACAGCACTATCAGCAACACGCAGACCGTTTGACCACACCTTTAAAACGCCAGTCAGATGGTTCATTCCAAGAAGTGAGCTGGCATGTAGCCATACAAGAAATTGCTGATCGATTAGTACATATTAGAGATAATTTTGGTGGGACCGCTTTTGCTTCTGTTGGGGGCGGTGGTCAAGGCAATCATCTCGGTGCAGCCTATGGCCGACAGCTCTTGCTGGCCATGAAAAGTTATTATGCTTATAACTCACTTGCTCAAGAAAAAACGGGTGATTTTTGGCTCAATGGGCGTTTGTTTGGTAGTCAAGCCTGCCATACGACAGAAGATGTTGAATACGCCGACTATGTACTTTTCATTGGAACAAATCCTTTTCAGGCACATGGCATTCCCAATGCACGAGACACGCTAAAACATATTAAGAAAGATCCGAACCGGACCATGGTAGTGTTTGATCCACGCATTACCGAAACAGCAAAACAAGCAGATATCCATGTACAGCTAAAACCTGGCACTGATGCTTTTTTAATGTCAGCGATGATTGCGATCATTATTAAAGAAAAGCTTTATGATATGGCATTTATTGAGCAGCATACACAAGGGTTTGAAGACGTAAAAACAGCATTTAATCGTGTCCCTATCGAAGAATATATTGCTAAAGCTGATGTGCCAGTCGATTTGATTTACCAAGTCGTTCGAGATTTTACCAAGGCTAAAAGAGGCTGTGTGCGTATTGATTTAGGCATTCAGCATACTTTAAATACGACACTAAACGGATATTTAGAAAAACTACTGTATTTAGTGACTGGAAACTTTGGAAAGCAGGGTACCAATAATTTACATACCATGTTTATTCCGATCTTAAGCGATACAGATGAAAGAAAGCCGAAATATAGACGGAGTGTTTACCATAAAATGTTCCCAATTTCTGGGTTCTTCCCGCCTAATATTTTACCCGATGAAATCTTAAAAGCAGGGGAAAAGCGAATTCGTGCTGTGTTTGTAGATAGCTGTAATCCGTTATTAACTTATCCTGATACACCAGCTTATGAGGAAGCATTTAAATCATTAGATTTGTTGGTTGTGGTTGATGTTGCTATGACGGAAACCGCAAGACTTGCAGACTACATTTTGCCAGCGCATACCCAGTTTGAAAAATGGGAATTTACTGGGTTTAATTTGGAATTTCCTAAAAATGGTTTTCACCTACGTCATCCTGTATTGGCCGCTCAAGCGAATACTTTGCCAGAGGCAGAAATTTATACACGATTACTTGAAGCCATGCAGGTGATTCCAAAAAGCTTTCCGCTTTTAGGAAAAATAGCTTCAGTCGACTCGAAAAAAACAGCCTATTTGCCATATCTGTCGGCTTTAGGTTTAACTTTTGCACGACATAAAAAATATATCCCTTTTGCAGCTTCAATTCTCTATCGGACTTTAGGTAAACATTTAGAAAACTCAGCTGCTTCAACGGCATTCTTATTACCACTGTCTATTCAATATGCTGTTTTACATACTAAAGCGGTACGTCGTGCAGGTTACAAAGGTAATCCTTTAACTTTAGGCGTTCGTTTATTTGAACAAATTTTAAAGCAACGTTCAGGCGTGGTGTTATCAGAACATGAATATGACGAAATTTGGAAACTGGTTGCCTATAAAGACAAAAAAATACGTCTTGCTATTCCAGAGATGTTAGCTGAGCTGGCAAATTTAAAAAATCATCAGGTTAATGTTGAAGAATTTCCATTCATACTTTTATCAGGTGAGCGACGTAGCTATAACGCCAATCAAATTTACCGTGATCCAGCTTGGCGAAAAGTAGATGCTGAAGGGGCTTTACGAATTCATCCTGAAGATGCAAAGCACCTAAATGTAGATGCAGGAGGTCAGCTTAAATGTATTTCACAACATGGAGAAATTCAGGTTACTGTAGATTTTGATGAGGGAATGCGAAAAGGTGTAGTTTCACTTCCACATGGTTATGGCATGCGCTTTCAAGGTGGTGAACCCATTGGACCACAATTAAATCGACTGATTTCCGCTGAACATTGTGATCCATTATCTAAAACGCCGTACCATAAATATGTACCCATCCGCTTAGAAAAGTGCTAAAAATAATGTAAGACAAATAAGAGATTAATGCTGCACCAACTTTATACAGTTTTAGAATTACAGTGAAGTGGTGCAGCCAAAGGTCTATCAAAAAACCTAAGACGTTATGGATGATAAATAGAATTGGAACAAATTTTGCATAAAAATCAGAGCACTATTGAAGAGCAATTTTCTATTTTAATTGCCCAGAAAAAGTGCCAGCAATATTTGAACTGTTCTCGAGATGAGTGCAAAAGATGAAACAATACCACTCTGAAAATACGCCATCTGTTCTACAAGACCAATATGGGCGTATCAAGCGAAAGTTACGAATTTCGGTAACCGATCGCTGTAATTTTAAGTGTGTATATTGCATGCCTGAACATCCTGAATGGTTAAATAAACAAGACTTGCTTAGTTTTGAGGCGCTCTTTCAGTTTTGCCGTTTAATGGTGCAACAAGGTATTGAAAGTATCCGCATTACAGGTGGCGAACCATTAATGCGTCAAGGCATTGTTCATTTCGTTCGTGATTTACAAGCTTTAAAAGCATTAGGTTTAAAGCGTATTTCAATGACCACCAATGGACATTACCTTGCAAAATACGCTAAGCAGTTAAAAGATGCTGGTTTAGATGATTTAAATATTAGTTTAGATAGTCTTGATTCAATTCAATTTAAAGAACTCACCAAGAAAAAATTAGAACCAGTTCTTGAAGGTATTCAAGCTGCAAAAGATGCAGGACTGTCCTTTAAAATAAACTGCGTGTTAATGAAAAATAAAAATGACGATCAAATCTTACCCATGGTGAGATGGTCAATCGCCAATCATATTCCGCTACGTTTTATTGAGTTTATGCCACTTGATGGTGATGCACTCTGGTCAAATAAAGATGTGGTGAGTGAAGCTGAAATTTTACAGGTGTTGCAACCGCATTATTCAGTAGAGGTTATCGAGCAGCAGCATGAGCCAGCGCGTCAATATCTGCTTAACAATAGCTACGCTCTAGGCATCATTTCGACCATTACTCACTCATTTTGCCACCAATGTGACCGCATACGACTTACCGCAAAAGGTGAGCTATATAACTGTCTCTTTGCTCAGCAGGGTTTAAATATTAAGCCGCAGCTTCAAGCATTATTACGCGTACAGAACTCAACCGATCATGTGCTGCATAGTCAGCACTTAAAAGATCAAGTTATGCCGTATATCTGGAATAAAGCCAAAGGCTTTCATGCCTTACAACATCAACAAACCCGTAAAATCAGTATGCATATGCTTGGGGGATAAATGCAGCAATCTATCCAAATTAAAATTGAATCATTTGGTGCAATTGAAAAATTGCTTCCACAAAATCTTTCGTTAGTTTTCCCCACAGATATTTTAGTTAAAGATGTCTTATATGAAATTGTTTCATTGCATCCAGAATGTACACAGGCCATGGAAAAATGTGCATGCGCTATTGGCGATAATGTCATAACGAGGCAATCTGCCTTAAATCAGCCATGTACTTTGGTTTTATTATCACCAGTTGCAGGAGGATGAGCCATGCGAGATTTTGCACGTATACAAGAGCAGGCTTTAAGCCTTGATACCTTTGATCCTATTGAATCATTTCCTGAATGCGGTGGAATTGATATTTTTATGGGTACGGTTCGTAATCATCATGAGGGTAAAGCTGTTAAAGCGTTGAAATATACGTCATATAAACCGCTTTCTGAAAAAATGATACGTGAAATTGAACTGGAAATTGAGAAAAAGTATCAGGTATCTTATGTGCGAGTGGTTCATCGAATTGGATATTTGGATGTCGGTGAAACAGCAATCATTGCAATTGCTTATGCAGCCCATCGCCGTGAAGCTTTTCAAGCATGCGAAGAAGCAGTTGAGCGGGTAAAGCATGAAGTACCTGTCTTTAAAGAAGAGTTCTTTACAGATGGTACAAGTCACTATGTAGAAGGCTGCTGTATTCGTAAGGATGCACCGCAAGAGCACAAGCATCATGTCGGCCATGAACACTCACACTGAAATAAGCAAGACTAGGATAAATAATGAAAAACGTAGGAATGAAGCCGGAAAGTTATCGTGTTGCTGAAGCACAAGCAATTTTATATGCTCCCCCACACTGTATTGAGTTATTAAGACAAGGGAATACTGAAAAAGGCGATGCATTAAAAACCGCACGTGTGGCAGGAATTTTGGCAGCAAAACGAACTGATGAGCTGATTCCTTTGTGTCATCCACTGCCGATTTATCGTGCAGATGTTGAATATGAATTAGAACATGATTTTGTAAAGATTATTACCGTGGTCGAAACCATCGGTCCGACTGGTGTAGAAATGGAAGCCTTAACGGCTGCAAGTCTTGCAGGGTTAACCATTTACGATATGTTAAAGCCACATTGTGAACCAGAAGAGCTCTGGATGGATCAATGTAAATTGCTTAAGAAAAAAGGTGGAAAATCACACTTTAAGCGAGTTCTTCGTCAGCCTGTTTCGGCTGCTGTTATTGTGCTGTCCGATACTGTCGCAGCGGGCAGAAAGCCAGATACTGCCGGAAAATCCGTGGTTGAAACTTTAACCGAGGCAGGATTCGATCCGATTCACTACCAAATTTTGCCAGATGAAGCGGATACTTTAAAAAACTTAGTGCTTGAGCTGAGCAAATCATATGCTTGCATTATGACCGTCGGCGGTACTGGAATTGGTAAGCGTGATATTACGGTTGATACGCTAGAGCCACTTCTTGAGCGTAAGCTAGATGGCTTAATGGAAGCCGCACGTTCATTTGGACAAAAACGCACGCCATATGCTGCAATGTCGCGTGGAGTAGCTGGTTTTATTGATCGTTCTTTAGTGGTGACTTTACCGGGAAGCCGTGGTGGAGCAAGTGAATCAATGGCTGCTATTTTACCTGCCTTAGTCCATATCTTTGAAGTTTGCCGTGATTTACCACATCCGGGAGGCTATGAATAATGTCAGATTGTGGTACAGAACGTGGGTTGATTAGCGTGGATGAAGCAATTGAGCTGATTAGTAACCGACCTAAAAAATTAGGCTCAATTCAGCAAATTCTTCAAAATAGCCTAAGTAGATATCTTTCTAAAGAAATTTATTCAGAAATTAATTTGCCAAGCTTCTCTCAAAGTGCTGTAGATGGTTACGCACTTTGTAGCCACGCAGAAGATTTAAATAATCAAAAGTTTCAGGTTACTGGCGAGATTCGTGCTGGAAGCGAAAGTCATGACATTCTGAGTGAAGGACACGCAATTCGTATATTTACTGGTGGCAAAATTCCTGAAGGTACAACGCATGTTGCGAGGCAAGAAATTGTAGAGGTCGTTTCAGCACAAGAAATTTCGTTAACTGAACATATTCGCCCTCAAGCTGATATCCGTTTTACGGGCGAAGAAATCAAAAACGGACAGTTGCTTGCCCAAGTTGGACAGTTTTTAAATATTGGAAGCTTGGCGGCCTTAAGTATGGCGGGTGTACAAACGGTTGACATTTATCGTGCTCCAAGAGTCGCCGTTTTAGTGACTGGTGACGAAGTTGCAGAAAAGGCAGAAGATCTTGCAGAAGGTAAAATCTTTGATGCAAATGGTCCATTACTAAAAGCTTGGTTTGAAGATTATGGCTTAGAGGTTGAGCTCATTCATGTGGCAGATGAAGCGGAGCAAGTCACGCATTACTTTAATGAGTTAAAAGAGAGCCATGATGTCATTATAACGACAGGTGGAGTCTCTGTAGGTGATTATGACTTTGTTCGGCCATGTGCTTTTGAAGGTGGCTTTGAACAGATCTTTTGGAAAGTAAAACAAAAGCCTGGCAAGCCACTGTTCTTTGCTGAATATTCACATCCAGAAAAAGATCATCACTGTTACTTGCTTGGTTTGCCGGGGAATCCTGCTGCTGTCTACGTATCTATGCAAGTTTATGGCAAAGCATTGCTCGACACTTTACAGGGAAATCAAACAGGGCCAGAGTGGTTTAGTGCGATTTTAGATCATGATTTAAAAGAAGATGCGCGTGAACGTTTTCTAAGAATGCATGCTTATTTTGACAATGGACAACTTAAAGTTAAAAGTCTGGCAAAACAGCAATCACACATGCTCAGTAATTTAATGCAGGCCAATTGTTTGGTGCGAATTCCAGCAAGTGTGAAACTAGAAGCAGGTCATATTTTGAAGGGTGTATTCATCTCAAATTAATGATGAGTAATAATAGATATAGCTCACTATACAATTGGGTGAGTTATATTTGTTAAGCAAATTTATATAATAGCTTTCTATTTTTTGATAATAAAAATTCTTTTATAAAGTTGATAAGAAGTTATTTTTATAATGAATCTTGCATAAATCGTGTTAAGTGGTTTAGGGTATAAACATTAGGGCCGTTAGGCTAGGAAATATCGAGGAACGCATAAAGATGAAATGGGATGACATCGGTGATCAACCTTGTTCGGTTGCTCGTATGCTATCAGTGATTGGCGATCGATGGACGATGCTAATATTACGTAATGCTTTTATGGGAATACGCCGTTTTGACGATTTTCAAAAATCATTAGGTGTAACTCGTCATGTCCTTTCAGATCGTTTAAAGCGTTTGGTTGAATATGAAATTTTAGCTAAAGCTCCTTATTTTGATCGTCAAGAACGCTTTGAATATCGCCTCACTGATAAGGGTTTTGAGCTTTATCCAATTATTTTGTCTATGGCGAATTGGGCAGATAAATGGATGGACCAAGGTTTAGGTAAACCATTAGAATATCGTCATAAAACTTGTGGACATAAGTTTGAACCGGTTATGGTGTGTTCGGTCTGCCATGAACCTTTACATGCCAAACAAGTGCAAGTCTCGGCTGGGCCGGGCTATTTTGCATTTATTGAACAAAAACAGAAACAAGCTTAATTTTTCTCGCTATACATTATAGAGACTCTTGTTGAATAGCATCAGCAAGAGTCTTATAAATATGTTCATGATTTGACTGCGCTACATTAAATCGTATGAATTGACCCGCATTAGAAGTTTGGCTAAAAGCATTGCCAGGCGCAAGAATAACATTGTGATTAATACAATATTTCGCAATTTTTGAAGCTTCTAGACCTTCTGGTAAATGACACCATACAAAAATTCCCGCTTGAGGTTTAATCCATGGCTTTATACCCAGAGGTTCGAGTTTTGCAATGGTATCGTGCATTGCTTTTGCTAAACGAACTTTTAGTAATTCTAAGTGCTTGCGATAAGAACCATCCGTTAAAGCAGTAAGCAAAACTTCAGCAGACACCCCATTGTGAGAAAAATTCGTGGCAATTTTCAAGTCAGTGAGCTGATCAATCCATTCTGGCTTGGCAATAATATAACCACAGCGAATAGAGGCTGATAAGGTTTTAGAAAAACTTCCGATAAAGATGACACGTGAAAGATTATCCAAAGCAGCAAGCCGGGGAGCCGCGTTATATTCAAAATCTGAAAAAATATCATCTTCAACGACAATCAAATTAGATTGCTCAATAAGCTTTAATAATTGATGCGCCGTAGAAAGAGAAAGTACTGCACCAGTTGGATTGTGAATTCCTGAGTTGGTGATATAAAGACGTGGATTATAAGTCTCAATTGCTTCTTTAAATGCTTTTAAATCTGGGCCTGTAGATGTGTAAGGCACTCCAACCACTTTAACTTGATGAACTTTAAGTAATGCATGAAAGTTAAAATAACAAGGATCGTCAATCAGAACGACATCATCAGGCTTTAGTAAAAACCGGAAAACTAAATCAATCGCTTGAGTTCCTGAGTCTGTTAAAAGCACCTGATTAAGGTTTGCATCTATTCCTTTTGATTGGGCACGTCTTGCTAATAAATCCCGTAAAGCTGGTAATCCTAATGGGGTTGAATAACCCATTAAACAAGCGTCTGAACTTTTTGCAGCTGCCCTTAATCCTTTACGAATACTGTCTAATGGCATCCAGTCATCGGGTAACCAACCACAACCAGGCTTAAACACATCTGCTTTCGCCTCCAAAGACTGACGAGAAATCCATAGAGGGTCTACTGATCGCTCTAACTGAGGACTTAATTCACTTAAAGCTAAAGGTGCGAGAGGGCCGACAATATAAAACCCAGATCCAGTTCTTGATTCAATTTTCCCTAAAGCTATTAATCTTTCATACGCTTCTACAACTGTTGAGACTGAAAAACCCAGATTATTTGCTAATTTACGAACAGAAGGTAAACGTGCTCCAGGCATTAAAGACCGATTTTTTATTTGTTGCTCAATCTCTGAAATAACAATTTCAATTTTTGTTTTGCTCTGGTTCACGGGCTTAAAATCTCAACTGTACTGGTGGATCATACATAACAGTTCTTTTAAATTGTACTGCTTTGTATCTGGTTTTATCACCTTAGCACAGCTTAAATTCTCCGTATAGTGACGGAGAAAATTATGAATAGGTTTATGAATGGCTGGGTGAATGGTTTTATTGGCGTGGCTATTTTTGCAGGGTCACTACCAGCAACACGGGTAGCCGTAATGGGGTTTGAACCGGGCTTTCTAACCGCAGCACGTGCGGCAATTGCGGGTATTTTAGGACTTATTCTTATATTGGTTTTAAAACAAAAGAGACCAGCCAAGCAAGATTGGTGGCCTCTTGCTATTGTTGCTTTAGGAGTGGTGATTGGTTTTCCGTTGTTTACAGCACTTGCTCTACAGCACATGAATGCAGCTCATTCAATTGTCTTTGTTAGTCTTTTGCCGCTTGCAACTGCAATATTTGCTGTACTAAGAGGTGGAGAAAAACCTAATCAACTTTTCTGGATATTTGCAGTATTAGGGAGTACGGTTGTTTTCGCCTATATGTTCTTCCTTTCTGGTGATACATCACTTGGAATAGGGGACTTTTATATGTTAATGGCGATTATTTTCTGTGGCTTTGGTTACGCAGAAGGCGGCGTACTTTCAAGAAAAATAGGCGGATGGCAGGTCATTTGTTGGGCGCTTATTTTGTCTTTACCTTTTATGCTGTTGCTTACTATTTTCTATATGCCAGCTTCATTCCAGAGTGTGTCTACATCAGCTCTAGTCGGTCTTATTTATGTGTCTTTGTTTAGTATGCTCATTGGCTTTTTCTTTTGGTACAAAGGGCTGGCACAAGGCGGTATTGCTGCTATAAGCCAACTACAACTTTTACAGCCTTTAATGGGGCTCGCTATTGCAGCGGCTTTATTACATGAACATGTGAGCTGGTCAATGTTAGTGGTTACAGCAGCAACTATTTTATGTGTCGCTGCTGCCAAAAAGTTTACTTAACTTTATAAACAATTTGCTGGTTTAGGAACACCTGCCAAACGACTCAAATGACGGGCAACTAAACCAGTATTAAATTGTTGTTGTAAAACAGCATTATTAATCTCTGGACTTACCGTTTTCATTAAAAACTTAATGAGAGGGCGAGTTGCTGGAGAATGTCCAAACTGTTGATAAAACTGACGTACAGCAGTTAAAACTTCGAAATGCCACTCGGTCAATTCAATATCAAGTGACTTGGCAAGCTCTTGTGCAACTTCAGGATTCCAGATTGTATAATCAACCAAATGACCATCTTGGTCTAATTCTAAATTCATGAAACCAGCCTAAATATATTATTTAAAAGAAATACAGCGATTAAATGTTAAAACAAGATCTGCAAATTGATCATATTCCAATACATTTATCTGAGTTAAAGTATCCGGATCGATTAAATCTTTTTCGATGCTTAAGCATGAAACACTTTCAAACTGTTGAATCATTTCAGCTGAAAGTCTTGCAACAGAATCACCCATAAAAATAATCTGGTCACCTGCCTGATAAAGATGACCTAATTCATCAATAACATTCGGTGTATTGTGATAAGTAGATTGCACGAGATAAAGTGTTGATGGATTCATTAAAATTACACCTTCATCTACCAATATAAGACATGGTCAAAAGACTGAATGAACTCATTATTTAACTCAATGAATTCGAGCTCTTGTTCTGTTTGCTGAACAAAAGGATTTTGTTGATTTTTGCTTTCGATCAGAATTGGGCTTAAGTCATAAAATTCAAAGCTTTCGACCATATTTGATGCGACTTTGAAAGCATGATGAAGTTGGCTAAAGCTTAAGTCATTTTGTAAAAGGCTAAGCGCAGCATGTTTCAATAATACTTTGACTGGCGAGCCAAAGGTTGCTAAAACCATAGTAGCGGAAAGGCTTTCATTGATTTGAAGACTAGTTAAGTTGGCTTGGCTTAAAATGACGAGTACAGATTTCACACAATATACCTTTTAAAAGCAACAATCTAAGCAAACAAAGTAACTTAAAATTGAATAAGACGAGATGCTGACTGTACCGCATCAGCAAGTTCACCTAACCCGACCAGTTGAAAGTCTTTGGCAAGGTTGTAATGAGTAAGGTGATGGCGACTGGCATTTTCTGCATCGGTAATACCACGAGCGAGGGCAGCACTCACACATACAGGAAGTCGAATCGAAAGCTTTTGCCATTCATGCGTTAAATTACGCTGGTCGTCAGGAACCCATTGAAAATCATTAGCAACCTGCACGCCATCTTGGTAAAAGAATACACGAAAGTCTTCATTTTTACTTTTGAGTGCCTGAGCAAGTCCTAACGCATGCCAAGCATGGATGGAAGTAGGAGCAGAGGTAATTAGTAGTAATGTACTCATTGAGAATTCACTATGGTCATACGTCTAAATGGGCGTAGATGCATTAAGAGAAAGGTAAGTATACAATGATTTTAGTGACAGGTGGTTTAGGCTTTATCGGTTCACACATTGCGTTGAGTCTCATGGCTCAGGGTCAAGAAGTGGTAATTGTCGATAATTTGGCTAATTCAACCTTGCAAACGCTGGAACGGCTAGAGTTTATTTCTGGTATGTACGTTCCATTTGTTAAACTTGATGTACGTAATACACCCGCATTGAATAAGGTCTTCGAGCAATATTCAATTGATGCAGTTGTTCATACTGCCGGTTTTAAATCAATTGAAGAATCTAATCTTAAACCTCTTGAATATTACAATGATAATGTAAGTTGCATCATGAGTTTACTACGTGCCATGCAACGTACAGGTGTCCGTCACTTTATTCATCTGTCTAGCCTTGCAGCTTATGGAAAATCTGGTCTGCAATTAAGTGAAACAGAAGAATTTAATTATACTTATCCTAACCCCTATATTAAGTCTCAACAGATGATTGAAGAAATTATCCGTGATACTTATAAAATTGATCATGAGTGGAAGATTGCGGTCTTGCGCTTATCTAATATTGTCGGTGCATTTGAACATGGGGTGCTCGGTGAGTATGTTGCACAGCTTCCTAAAAATATTGTACCGCTTGCCATGCAAGTTGCAGCTATGCAACGTGATTTGATCGAATTACAAGATCAAGTTGAAACATCAGATCATACGACTGAACGTAGTTTTCTACACGTTTTAGATGTGTGCGAAGCTGTGACTGCAAGCTTACATTGGCTACGCGATCAAACACATTGCTGTGAAGCATTTAATATTGCCCATGACCAAGTTCACTCTGTTCGTCAATTACTAGATGAAATTTCACAAGTAACTCAAGCTGAAATTCCGACTCAACCCGCAATTTACAAACATGTTGAGTTAGGTCAAGTTGGGGCAGACATAACTAAAGCAAAAACATTATTGAATTGGGCACCTAAACGTCCGTTAAAACAAATGATTGAAGATGAATGGCGCTTTTATCAAAATACATTAAATGGAAGATAATGATTCTTATTTACAACAATGGAATGCTTGAGTACGATATTAAAAATTAACTAGCCAGAGCAAATACTTGCTTCAGCCCGTAAGTTCTTTAACCAGACAACTGAGGTTTCTATGCAAACACGAATTGAACATGACACTATGGGTGAGATTGAAGTTCCGAATGAAGCATTGTGGGGAGCACAGACTCAACGCAGCTTACAGAACTTTAAAATCGGGCAAGAACGATTACCACGTGCCATGATTCGAGCAATGGGGCTAGTAAAAAAGGCTGCTGCGATAACCAATGCTGAACTTGAACAGTTACCGCAAGATTTGAGCCAATATATTGTGGGCGCGGCTGAAGAAGTCATTGAGGGTAAGTGGGATTCACAGTTTCCTTTAGTGGTCTGGCAGACAGGTTCTGGTACGCAAAGTAACATGAACTGCAATGAAGTGATTGCCAATATTGCCAACCAAAAATTAGGTCAAGTGTTGGGTGCACAAAAACCAGTACATCCAAATGATCATGTCAACCGTGCTCAATCAACGAATGATTCATTTCCAACGGCAATTCATGTAGCAGCAAGTTTGCAAATCAATGAATTACTTATTCCTGCCGTAGAGCAGCTTAAAGCGACTTTGCAAAAAAAATCAGATGAGTTTCAGTCTATTGTTAAAATTGGCCGTACCCATTTGCAAGATGCAACTCCATTAACACTAGGTCAAGAATTTAGTGGTTATGTTTCTCAGCTTGAGCATGGATTAGTTCGGTTGCAACAGGCTTTAACAGGCTTATATGAATTACCATTGGGTGGTACTGCGGTAGGAACAGGGCTAAATGCACATCCTGACTATGCAGTGAAAGCAGCCGATCAGCTTGCTTTGCTTACAGGCTTACCATTTGTGACTGCTCCAAACAAATTTGAAGCACTTGCAGGACGTGATGCTGCTGTTTTTGCTTCTGGTGCATTGAAAACTTTAGCTGTAAGCTTAAACAAAATTGCGAATGATATTCGTTGGTTGGCGAGTGGTCCTCGCTGTGGTTTCGGTGAAATCCGTATTCCAGAAAATGAACCTGGTTCAAGCATTATGCCGGGCAAAGTAAACCCGACACAAAGTGAAGCAATGACAATGGTCGTTGCACAAGTGCTTGGAAATGATACGACCATTAATGTGGCCGGTGCTTCAGGTAACTTTGAATTAAACGTATTTATGCCTGTGATTGCTTACAACCTATTGCAGTCTATTCAATTGCTTGGCGATGCGTGTAATAGTTTTAATGATCACTGTGCGGTGGGAATTGAACCTAATCAGGATAAAATTGATCACTTCTTACATAATTCGCTCATGTTGGTAACTGCTTTAAACCCAGTGATTGGCTATGAAAATTCTGCAAAAGTTGCCAAGACTGCCTATAAGGAAGATAAAACTTTGAAGCAGGTTGCCGTTGAGCTTGGTTTAGTTACAGCAGAGCAATTTGATGAAGTGGTTAAACCTGAAAAAATGGTTTCACCAAATAGTAAATAATCTCCTCTAATGGGCTTTTTTATTCTTAAATACTTCTGTAATATCCGCGAGTTGCTAAGTACAACAAAAGTCCTGAATGATCAGCGCAAAAAATCATAAGGGGAAGGCCTACTTGAAAAAGTAGGCTTTTTTATACCTTGAAATATGGATGTCATATCTAAGCTTTATTTTTGCTACGTTATTTTATTTTAAGTTCAAATAAATGGGAAAAACTAAATCAATAGTTGCTTTAGCAATAACAAAATCATAAATCATCATACTGTTTATAATTCAGGAATGCTTATTCCAGTGAATACCAAAGCAGCCGTTTTTGAAAGTTAAGTGTAAAAATTAATTTAAATAGAAGTTAAACCATTCGAGAGTTAATTTTGTTAGACATATGGCAGTACAAGAAACACGACTAGCTATCGACTAATGGCGGGGTTTTTTATTATTAAGTATTTCTGTAATATTTGTACATTAGTTCAGCGCTAAATGATCAGTGTTAGAAAGCTAAAAAAAGGAGTAAGTCTTTTAACATACTCATGGATTCAAGTTTTATGGGTTTTAAATATTTGAATTATTTAATCTTAAATTGGTTCTCATTGTTAGGGTTTAGGTGTTAATGAATTGGAAGACGACTGATGCGTACCTTTCCAATTTAGTTTTTAAACAACTTTTTCGCTAGGTTTATTTCTGATTTCGAAGAGGGAATGAGATTTTTTATTTTTTAAGAAAAAACATAATTTTTTAGATGGAATTTAAATATTGATGTACACAATTAGATATGTTCATCGGAACAACACTTACTATATCGCTTCGAATATCGAAGGAAATTTTATTATTCTTGAGTCAATCGATTCAGAATTTCGTATGGGCCATCAAATTTCTTATGATGGTGAGAAGGTATTTAACCTTACTTTGAATGATGAAACTGATGCGGTGATTAAATTAGAGAGTAATGAAAAAACAGCATATGAATACTTACTTTCAGTTAAATAAATTAGCTTTTTATGATGAATTATATCTTTAAGAACTAGGTAAGCGTAAAAAATGCTTCCTACAATTAAAACTTAAAAAGCTTTGTTTTTTATGGAAAAGCTATGGTATGGTTGTTTACGCTTTAATTTTGGGCAGTTAAAACAAATGAACTGTTTATTAAATAAAATCACGATCACCACCACGACCTTTGAAGAAGGCTGCGTGTGATTTTTTATTAAAGTGACTTAATAAGATAACCAAACCCAGCCAATAATGGCTGGGTTAATTTTTCTCTGCTCATTATTGGTTTTACAGAGAAAGATTATGGAAAAATTCAGTAGTAACTCAAAATCGGCTTTACTCGTCATTGATATGCAAAATGGCCTATTTGGTGGCCAGTCTAAGCCACATAATGCTCAACTTGTACTTTCAAATATTCTTAGCCTTATTGAATATTGCCGCTTGAATGAGAGATCAATTATCTTTATTCGGCATGTCGGTGAGAAAGACACGCCATTAGATTCAAGTGGACCGAACACTCAGCTGATTAAAGAGTTATCCTTTAATCCAAATGCGGATACAGTCATTGAAAAAATGTACCCGAGTAGCTTTAAAAATACTGCTTTAAAAGAAGTATTAGAGAAACTTGATGTTGATGAAATCATTATTACTGGAATGAAAACTGAGTATTGTATTGATACTACTGTTAGGGCTGCTTCAGAGTATGGATATAAAGTGACACTAATTTCAGATGCACATACAACAACTGATTCAGCAGCTTTAAACGCTCAGCAAATAATTGAGCATCATAATCAAGTTTTAAGTAATGCTTTTGCTCAGTTAAAAACTACAGCAGAGTTTATTTCTTAAATTTAATTTAGATATAAAGTGAACAACTTTATTCAAAAAGTCTTATTAGCTGTATCACTAAAGTACAAAAAACCTTTTGAAGACTAGTGGTTGCTCGGTTTTTAGCGGTAGCAAGAATTGAACTTGTATCAACAAAGAGCTCTTTTCGGAGGGCTTTTTATCAACAGGGTGTAAGTTTCACTAATTAATGGCGAATTAGCGTTGAATAAGCTGTCATAATTGTTAAAATGCCCACCTTGTCCTGTTTTTATATTGTTTTTGTTTTGCATTTATTTTGCAAGATTGAAATAAAATAATTGAAAACAGAAGCTTAGCTAAGGATTTTTGAATGCTCTCTATTTATTTGACAGATACTCAACAACATGTGCAATTTAATGATTATCCCGGTGATCAGCCTGTTAAGTTTCTGTTAAATCTTAAAAAGATTTTCCCAAGTACAGGTGACCTGTTATTGCCAGTTTTACCTGATGATAATGATCTAGAAAATGTCACATGGGAATCAACTTCAGAAGATTTTGATGTTTTTAAAAAGCTATTGGCTGGATGGGGTGTTATTGAACTCCGTTTAAATGCAATTACGGCTTATAAAGATAAAAACTTTGCGAATGAGTTAGTGAAACAAGCTCAAGCGAAACGTAAGAAAACAGCACAAAAAAATCATGAACTTTCTTTGGTCGCACTTGATTATATTTTCATGCATGAAGTTCACGCATTGATTGATGCGGAATTGGTCACTATTGGTGAGAAATTTTATTTACCAACCTTGCGTGAGCAATGGAAGGGAACAGTTTCAGACCCAGTGCTCAATGGAAAATTCTAATTAAACACAAAAGGTGAATTTATAAAAATTCACCTTTTTTATTTCTATAATTAAATTAATTACTTATAACTTGATAATTACTGGTACAAAAGTTTACAAGAAAAGAATGCGTTTTTTTTAAAGTGGCAGATACATTGCTTATATAAATACAAAATTATTGCGGGAGAGAGGTTCGAAAGAACCCGCCGAAGGAGCAACAAGCCCGGAAACTCTCAGGCAGAAGGACTGTAATAATTAAAAAATCTGGAGAGAAGCTTAGATTTATAAGAATTGAAAATAATAACTTATAAATTATAAACTCACCGAAGGGGAAGATCTAAACGTTAAAAGGTAACGTTGGGGTCGAAACTCTCAGGTACCAATGACAGATGGGCTGTACTGATGAAATGTTTTGCATTTCTGAGGAGTCTGTTATGCCACATGTTATTGTGATAGGTGCGGGAATCACAGGGGTTACCTCTGCCTATGAATTGTCGCAACTGGGTTATCAAGTCACAGTGATTGATCGACATCTATATCCTGCAATGGAAACATCATTTGCCAATGGAGGGCAATTATCGGCTTGTAATGCCGAAGTATGGAACCAAAAAGCCACTGTAGTTAAGGGCTTTAAATGGATGAGACAAAAAGATGCACCGCTATTGCTGAACCCTTCATTTAGTTTGCATAAGTATAGCTGGCTAGTTGAGTTTTTATCCCATATTAAACACTATGAAGCGAATACGATCGAGACAGTCCGATTGGCATTACTTGCTCGTAAGCGCTTGTTTGAAGTTGCAGAAAAAGAGCAGCTTCAGTTTGATTTGGAAAAACGTGGCATTCTTCATATGTATCATAGTAAGGCTGACTACGAGATTGCTAAACAAGTCAATCATGTCTTGAATAAAGGCAAATTGGAGCGCTATTCAGTTTCACCTGATGAAATGAAAACCATAGAGCCATCATTAACCGGTGAATATTTTGGTGGTTATTACACACCAAGTGATGCAACGGGGGATATTCATAAATATTCAACCTCTTTGGCTGAAAAGACTAAACAATATGGCGTTGAGTATAAATTCGGTCTGGAAGTCACAGATATTAAGTGTCATCCAGACAAAGTGATCGTAAGTTGTCAGCCAAGTGCAGAGCATCCTTATCTTGTTGAATCCGATAGCATCCAAATCGAAGGTGATGTGCTTGTGGTTTGTGGTGGTGTGGGAAGTTATCAACTCGCCGATATGATTGGAGAGCGAGTAAATGTTTACCCAGTAAAAGGCTATTCAATTACTGTGCAACTAAAAGATGAGCAAAGTGTAAAAAATGCACCGTGGGTCAGCTTACTAGACGAGAGTGCTAAAATCGTGACTTCTCGTTTAGGTAAGGATCGATTGCGCGTAGCGGGAACTGCTGAATTTAATGGTTACAACCGCGATATACGGGCTGATCGTATTCAACCACTGGTGAATTGGGTAAACCGTAACTTTGATATTTCAACTGAGCATGTGGTGCCTTGGGCAGGGTTAAGACCTATGATGCCTAATATGCTGCCTGTGGTGAAGCAGTCTAAACAACCTCGTATTTTCTACAATACGGGACATGGGCACTTAGGGTGGACTTTATCTGCGGCAACCGCGGTTTTAGTTGGTGAGGATATTGCTCAAAAATATCCGATCTAGAAAGTAAAAAGCCAGTGTTCAAACACTGGCTTTTATTTAAAGCGCTAATCATATAATCGGTAGATTCCGCTAAAACGCTCACAGCCCTTTTGTTGGGTTTTCACATTGAGTAAAGCTTTTTGAAAATTAAACTGATATTTACAGTTGTGTTCATTATCTAAAATTTCACTTTTTTGTTCAGGCGAACTATAGGCCATTAAAGAAATCGTTTGAGTTTCTTTGCGGTTATTTGGATTGCGGTATGCTATCCCTTCAATCTTGATTTTATCTTTTGCGAGCTGATGGACTTGAATGTGAACAGGCTGTGCTGCTAGGCGTCCACTTTCAAACTTAAGATAATGTTGGGTAAGCGTTTGCTTAAGTGATGCATAAAAATTTAGGTCGTCAGTACGTAAATCAAACTGTTGTTGAATGCATGTATTGCTCTTGCATTGCTGAGTATGTTTAGACCATAACTTTTGTGTATCCTGTAAAAGCTGTAAGGGGGCATCAGTAACTAAATATGCAGAAAGATATTTATTATTGAGTTGCTTTCTCGATTCACTAAATGTTTTTGAGCAGATTTTAAGCTCAGCCCCAGAATTGGAGCAGTCTATTGATTCTGCAAAGACAAGAGATGAACATAAACAACTCAGTGTCACGGCAAAACTTAATCTTTTCAATTGATTCATATCAGTATTAGACAGCATGATCGCTTATACTTTCAGTCTACATTGCTAGGTGTACTATAGCGAAACAGAAAGGCTGAATACAAGATTTCTTAAGTTTTTATGGAAGGTAATAGTTATATGGTTACTCAAATTCGCATTGGACAAGGAATGGATGTGCATGCCTTTGAAGCGGGGGACTTCGTTACATTGGCTGGCATTCAAATTCCACATACACATGGCTTGAAAGCACACTCTGATGGTGATGTTGTACTACATGCCCTATGTGATGCTTTGTTGGGCACTTTGGCACTCGGAGATATTGGACAACATTTTCCTGACACTGACCCAGAATTTAAGGGTGCAGATAGCCGAGTATTGTTAAAGCATGTTTACCAACTAATATTGGATCGCGGTTATCAGTTAAATAATGCGGATATTACGGTGGCTTGTGAACGTCCAAAATTAGCTAAGCATAATTTAGAAATGCGTCAAAGCATTGCTGATGTTTTAAATGTAGATGTTAATCAAATCAGTATTAAAGCAACGACAACCGAAAAACTTGGGTTTACCGGTCGTCAAGAGGGCATTTTAGCTACAGCAACTGTTCTAGTCTCTCATTACACTAAGTGATCGGCCTGTTGCAAAGACTGTTGAAGCTCCAGAGTTGCCTTACGGCCTTGTAGCTGTAAGGTAATACTATGAATAAGCCCTGTCCAAGTTTCATTGGGTTCCCAAATCTCGTGGAGTAAATCTTGAGAAGTAGGCATGTCCATATTCATATAAAACTGTCTATAGACATACATGAGACAACTAGCACGATCATTTTTAGTACAGTGAATCCAGACGATTTCATTCTGAACTAAATGATCAATAAGATCGAGTACCAATAAACATTGCTCGGCAGATGGAGTCTCCCAGTCAATTGGAATGTGGATATAATTTAAACCGAGGTCTAAACAAATACGATCTTCATTTTCAATATGGTTTGGTGCATTACTTAAAGCGAGATTAATGACTATACTGCAACCATATTCTTTAATCAGTTTTAGTTGTTCGATTGAGGGTTGAGCCGAACTAAATAAATGTTCATGAATAATCGAAAATGCGGGAATTTGAGATAATGATTGTTCAAGGATTGTCATGATCGCACTCTACAAGAGTAGGCTTAGCTTATTGTGTAGAATGTTATACACGATTCTAGTGAATAGTTGAAATACAGCCTGCTTATATATTCGACAACGTTATCAAAAAATTAAAAATAATTAACTGGAAAAGTACAAGTCTTATAAAATAAAAAACAGCATCATAAAGATGCTGTTTTTTATTTAAATAGTTAAGCTTTTAGATTTTCATTCAATAAAAATTCCATCAAAGCTTTTTGCGCATGTAAACGGTTTTCCGCTTCATCCCAGACTACTGCATTTTTATGGTCGAGCATAGTTTCAGAAATTTCTTCGCCACGATGAGCAGGTAGACAGTGCATGAATAAACATTCAGGATGAGCAAGTCCCATTAATTTTTCATTGACTTGAAAAGGAGCAAAGGCTCTTTCACGAAGTTTTTGTTCTTCTTCTTGTCCCATGCTTGCCCATACATCTGTCACAATGAGATCGGCATTTACAGCAGCATCTTCTGCGTTATCAAAAACTTCCACACAATGACCAAACTCTGCTAAAAATTCAGGTTTAGGCTCATATCCTTTCGGTGATGCAATTTTGAGTTTAAAGCCCATCATGTGCGCAGCTTCAATATATGAGTTACACATATTATTGCCATCACCAATCCAAGCAACGGTTTTACCTTTAATGCTGCCGCGGTGTTCAATATAAGTTTGCAAATCTGCAAGTAACTGACAAGGATGATGGTCGTCTGTCAAACCGTTAATAACAGGAATTTTTGAATACGATGCAAAACGTTCAATAATGTCATGGCCAAAAGTACGAATCATCACAATATCAAGCATACTTGAAATTACACGTGCTGAGTCTTCAATTGGTTCACCGCGACCTAATTGCGTGTCGCGAGGTGATAAGAAAATCGCACTACCGCCAAATTGATTAATGCCTGCTTCAAAAGAGATTCGTGTACGCGTGCTTGATTTCTCAAAAATCATTCCCAATACTTTACCGACAAAAGGTTGGTATACCTTATTGTCATGCTGCATTTTTTTAAGCTCGATTGCGCGTTCTAAAATGCGATTAAGTTCTAGAGTGGATAAATCACGTAAAGTCAGGAAATGTCTTAGAGCCATGTAGCTACTCCATAATAATTGTTATGAAATACAACAATTATCTGTTGTTGGCTGGGTGGAGGTGGGAAAAAAGAAGTCTACTATACTATAAGCATTTTAAAATGCAAAAGAATTAGGCTCTGTGATGGCCTCTTAAGAAAATTTCAACACAATAATTAATATAATCAATTACTTCTTTCTCATTAGCTGGTAGGGGTCTCCCCATAATCATGCGCCATTCTATATCACGTAAAATTCCAAAATACATTAACGAAGAATGATTAGGAGAGGTGCAAAGAATTTCTTCAGCCTGATGGGAAATTAGAAGTGCCTGAGCAATGGTGTTTTGTACATTTTGAGCGCATTTTTCATATAGATATTTGCTCAAAGTTGCATTGCATTGTGTTTGTTCAATAACCAAACGTAAAAAAGCGATATGTTCAGGTTGAATAATATGAGTATAAAAGCGAATAAGTGTTTGAATCAGATAGTTGCGTAAACATGTTTGGGAAGGTTGAAATGGTACACAAATATCTTTAAAGAACATTTCACGGCGATAATCGCAAATTGCGGTAAACAAGCCATCTTTATTGCCAAAATATTTATAGATGGAAGCTTTTGAGCCGCCGGCATGATTAACGATGTCATCAAGAGAAACAGCATCATATCCTTTATCCAAAAACAGCTCGGTTGCGCTTAGCAATAAAGCTAAGCGTCGTTCTATACCTCGGCGTGTTTGGGGTTTTTCACATACTGAATGATGTGACTCAAGGACGGGATCATGCATAAAATTTCATAACAACGGTTAACTTTGCTTGTTTAGTATAGCAAAACTATCTTTAAGGATGGTCATCGCTATTTTTTTAGATCATCTGCTGAACAGTAAGCGCGTATTTTAAAAAATAAACTAATATGAAATATGAATTTAGGGGGCGGTTTGGAAAAAAATTAATGATGTAACCTCATGTTTAAAATTAATAAAAAATCTAACCGTAAAAATAAAGCGGCTAAGACACTCTTAGCCGCTTTATTTTAGTGGGTAAGTTTTTAGGCTTCACTTTGGGTAACTTTGTGTTCGTCTTCTTCATCATCGTCAGCAGAATCCATCCCAAGTTCTTTTAACTTGCGAGTTAAGGTGTTACGGCCCCAACCCAGTAATTCTGCTGCGTGACGTTTTCGTCCACGCGTTTGTTGTAAAGCCGCGTTAATTAATGTGCGCTCAAACATTGGTGTGGCAATATCTAAAAGCTTCATTTCACCATTCTTAAGCTTTTGAATTGCCCATTGATTGAGTAATTCATCCCAGTGGTGTAAAGAAATGCGTTCAAATGAAGGGGCCGGTTGTGCAGATTCACTATTCTTTTGTAAAGGAACTTGTTTGAGTTCAGAAGGTAAATCTTCTGGATAAACTTCACGTCCAGTGATCATGACAGTTAACCAGCGGCACGTGTTCTCAAGTTGTCGAACGTTGCCAGGCCATGGCAGCTGTTGCATATAGTCTGTTGTCTCGGTACGTAAGATTTTTGGACTTACGCCAAGTTCTTTACCTGCACGTGCAAGAAAATGCTGAGCGAGCATTGGTATATCTTCACTACGATGAGCAAGTTTAGGAATATGAATGCGAATCACGTTTAAACGGTGATACAAGTCTTCACGGAAACGACCTTCATTCACCAGTTTCTCTAAATCCTGATGCGTTGCTGCAACGATTCGAACATCAACTTTAACTGGGATATGTCCACCTACCCGATAAAATTCACCGTCGGCGAGTACACGAAGTAGGCGAGTCTGTGTTTCAAATGGCATATCACCAATTTCATCAAGGAATAGGGTTCCGCCATTTGCTTGTTCAAAGCGGCCTTGATGTTGAGTGTTTGCACCTGTAAAAGCGCCTTTTTCATGACCAAATAACTCGGTTTCAATCAAGTCTTTTGGAATTGCAGCCATATTTAAAGCAATAAAAGGTTTGGCACGACGTGGAGAATGCTTGTGTAAAGCATGCGCGACTAATTCTTTACCCGTACCCGATTCACCATTAATTAAAACGGTAATATGAGATTGAGATAAACGTCCAATGGCGCGGAAAACCTCTTGCATTGCCGGAGATTCACCAATAATTTCTGTTGATTGAAGAGGTAAAGCTGTTTTTGTAGCTTCTTGCTGTTGTAGCTTGTTGATATGCAGAATTGCACGATTGACTAAGGCTAAAGCTTCATCAATATCAAACGGCTTTGGTAAATATTCAAATGCACCTGTTTGATAGCTTGAAACGGCAGACTCTAAGTCAGAGTGTGCAGTCATAATAATGACAGGTAAATCTGGATGAGAGTTTTTGACTTTAGATAAGAAAGTTAAACCATCAATTCCAGGCATTCGAATGTCAGTTAAGATGACATCGGGAGCATCATGATGCAAACGTTCAAGCGCAGTTTGAGCTTCCTCAAAATTGGTAACGTCAAAGCCTTCTTCTTTAAAGGTCTTTTCCAATACCCATCGCATGGCGCGATCATCATCAATAACCCATATTTTATTTCGCGACACGGTCTGACTCCCAAGGTAAATATAAGCTAAAAATAGTTTTTCCAGGAACAGATTGGCATTCAATCATTCCGTTATGTTGGTGCATAATATTCTGTGCAATACTCAGGCCAAGCCCAGTACCTTTTGCTCGCCCAGTAACCAAAGGGTAAAATACGGACTCTAAAATACTCTCAGGTATACCAGGTCCATTGTCTTCAATATCGACCCGCACGGTAGATCGATTCAGCACACCATTAATTGTG
Source organism: Acinetobacter sp. 161(2023) (assembly GCF_037027805.1). NCBI lineage: Bacteria > Pseudomonadati > Pseudomonadota > Gammaproteobacteria > Moraxellales > Moraxellaceae > Acinetobacter > Acinetobacter sp. 161(2023). The sequence goes on from NZ_JAZEYD010000017.1 coordinate 72,819, forward strand.
ACCAGTCGTTGTATGCGGGTACGTAGAATTAGCTCGGGTTCCTGATCGATAAAGAATGTTTTGTTCTCTGTTATGGCTTGAATTGCATTTACACTAATGTTGAGCATGACCTGTATTAACTGATCGCGATCGGCATTAACATCGGGTAAAGACAAATCATAGTCACGTATAATTTTAATTTTCTTCTTTGTCTGGTTTGCAATAAGAGAGCGAACTCGTTCTAAGGGTTCGTGTACGTTAACATTTTCATAGCTTGGTAGTTGTCTGGAACCTAACATGGTGTCAGCCAAATTAGTTAAACGATCTACTTCATTAATGATGACATCGGTGAATTCAGCATAAGTCTCATCATTTAAACTACGAGCGAGTAATTGGGTTGCTCCCCGAATACCTGCAAGTGGGTTTTTAATTTCGTGTGCAACGCCACGCACGAGCTGCCTAGCGACTTGATGTTGTTGAACTAGATTTTCTTCTTTTGAAATCTTTAACATGCGATCGATTGGATTGAGTTCGATTAACAATAATGGATGGTAGCTTTTGCCTGCATTTAATTGAGAAACTGTGTAATCCACATGAAGGTCTTTAAAGTTAACATTAATGACAGCTTCTCGACGCGTATAATGTTGTCCAGTTTTTATGGTATTTAATAAAGCTTCATGCGTATTAAAAGTATCATCAGGGGCATGAAGTAGGTTTAAAACAGGCTGTCCTGAAGCACGAAGCAAACTAATATCAAATAGTGCTTCGCAGGCAGAATTTAAATAAAAAATATTCAAGTTACTATCGATTAATAAAATCGCAGTAGTTAAGTTGTCTACCAATAGGCGATAGTCGATAGGGTTGTGTTGATCCATTAGCGAATCGTTCCTGTCTTAAAATAGCGCAATGGCATCTTCATTGATTATCGGATTTTCACCGTTATAGAACATGAACGATGCAAAATATACGCCAACTTTGTTTATGGGTTATTTTAAAGTTTTAAGGTACTTAAAAACGCGCTGAAATCGTTCTTTATATCTTTTGATCAAAACGGATAGCTCAATTTTAGATAATAACATGATCTAAATTGGTGCAAAGCTGAGTTTTGGTGCAAATGTTGGTTGTATTTTGGTGCATTACACAAAGAGTAGGCTTTCCACCTATGCTTGAGCCAAGAAAAGACATACAATACGCGCATTCAAGTGGAGCGCAGATTCATGAAGACCCCCAAAGTCGGTTTTGTTTCTTTAGGTTGTCCTAAGGCATTGGTAGATTCTGAACGAATTTTAACTCAGTTAAAGACTGAAGGTTATCAAGTTGCATCAGATTATGATGGTGCTGATTTAGTCGTTGTTAATACCTGTGGTTTTATTGAATCTGCGGTACAAGAGTCGCTAGATGCAATTGGCGAGGCCATGAGTGAAAATGGTCGAGTGATCGTTACTGGATGCTTAGGTAAAGATGAAGATAAAATTCGTCAAATGCATCCAAATGTTTTAAAGGTTACTGGTGCAGCAGCTTATCAAGATGTAATGGAAGCTGTACATGAATATGTACCAGCACCACCTAAACATAATCCGTTTATTGATTTGGTTCCTGAACAAGGAATTCGCTTAACACCAAAGCATTATGCCTACTTAAAAATATCTGAAGGATGTAACCATCGTTGTACCTTCTGTATTATCCCAAGTATGCGTGGTGACTTGGTTTCTCGTCCAGTTGGTAGTGTATTAGAAGAAGCTGCTGCTCTTAAAAGAGCCGGTGTTAAAGAAATCTTGGTTATTTCTCAAGATACATCAGCTTATGGTGTAGATACCAAGTACAAACTTGACTTCTGGAATGGTCAGCCTGTTAAGACAAAATTCTTCGACATGTGTGAAGCACTAGGCCAATTGGGCATCTGGGTGCGTTTACACTATGTATACCCATATCCACATGTTGATGCGGTTATCGATTTAATGGCTCAAGGTAAAATCCTGCCATATCTTGACATTCCTTTCCAACATGCAAGCCCACGCGTTCTTAAATTAATGAAGCGTCCGGCACATAGTGAAAATACGCTAGAAAAAATTAAGTTATGGCGTGAAAAATGCCCTGATCTTGTGATCCGTTCTACTTTTGTGGTCGGTTTTCCTGGCGAAACTGAAGAAGACTTCCAGATTTTGTTAGATTGGTTGGTTGAAGCTCAACTTGATCGTGTAGGCTGCTTTACCTATTCACCAGTAGAAGGCGCTACGGCAAATGATTTACCCGATCATGTGCCAGAAGAAATTAAGCAAGAGCGTTACGAGCGCTTTATGCAAGTGCAGCAGCAAATATCTGCTGCCAAATTACAAAAACGTATTGGTCAAACGATGACTGTATTAGTCGATGGTTTAGAAGATGAATATCCTGTTGCCGTTGCACGTTCTTATGCCGATGCTCCGGAAATTGACGGTAATGTGTTTGTAGAAGATATCGATAAGAACACTATTCAACCGGGCGATATGTTGGAAGTCGAAATTACCGATGCAGATGAATACGATTTATTTGCAAAGTTAATTAAAATTAAATCGGTTTAATCGAAATATATTTAAAGAGCATTCAGTTTAAGAGGTTTTGGAGCAAAGTCATGGCGGAAACAATTAGCCCTCGTTATTCACGTATTCTATTAAAATTATCTGGTGAGGCGTTGTCAGGTAATAAAGATATGGGTATTGATGCCCAAGTTTTAGATCATATGTCACTTTCAATTGCACACTTGGTTGGTTTGGGTGTGCAAGTGGGTATTGTTGTGGGTGGCGGTAATTTGTACCGTGGTAGTCAGTTGCAAAAAGATGGTCTAGTTGGCCGTGTAACAGGCGATCAAATGGGTATGCTTGCAACTGTGATGAATGGCTTAGCCATGCGTGATGCTCTAGTTCGTCGTAACATCAGAACTCGTCTTATGTCTGCATTGCCAATTGGTACAGTGGTAGAGTCTTACTCAAGTCGTGATGCGATTCGTCATTTGAGTCAAGGTGAGGTTTGTGTTTTTGTTGCGGGTACAGGAAATCCATTCTTCACAACGGATACAGCAGCATGTTTACGCGGAATTGAAATCGAAGCGAATTTGATTTTAAAAGCGACCAAGGTAGACGGCGTTTATAATAAAGATCCAAGTAAATTTGAAGATGCTGTTAAATACGATCATTTAACTTTTGATCAGGTATTAGATGAAAAACTTGGTGTTATGGATTTGACTGCTATTTGTTTGTGTCGTGACCATAATGTGCCATTGCAAGTTTTTGATATGAATAAATCAGGTGCGTTATTGTCAGTAGTCATGGGTGAAAAAGAAGGGACTCGCGTTACTAAATAATGTACGTGTTACCGAAAGCTCTTTATACTAGCGCTAAATTAAATTTGTTAAATATATCTTTGAATAAATAAGTAAGGTAGATCATATGATTAACGATCTGAAAAAAGACAGCGAACAGCGTATGTTGAAAACTCTAGAGTCTTTGGAACTCGGGTTTGCTAAAGTTCGCACCGGCCGTGCACACCCATCAATCTTAAATGGTGTAATGGTTCCTTACTACGGTTCTGATGTGCCTTTAAATCAAGTAGCAAACGTGGGTATCGAAGACTCTCGTACACTTATTGTTCAGCCATTTGAGCGTACAATGGTTTCAGCTATTGATAAGGCAATCCGTGAAAGTGATCTTGGTTTAAATCCAATTACAGCAGATGCAATTCGTGTACCTTTACCAGCATTAACTGAAGAAACACGTCGTGATATGCAAAAAGTTGCGCGTAATGAAGCAGAAAATGCAAAAGTTGCGATTCGTAATATCCGTCGTGATGTATTGGGTGATATTAAAGCATTGCTAAAAGAGAAAGAAATTTCTGAAGATGATGAGCGCCGTGCAGGTGATGATATTCAGAAAATTACTGACAAATATGTTGCAGAAGTTGACAAGCGTCTTGCAGCTAAAGAAGCAGAATTGATGAAGGTCTAATTTTTATGACCGATTCTGAAGAGTATCATCTTCCCAAGCATGTTGCCATCATTATGGATGGCAACAACCGCTTTGCAAAAAAAAATCAAATGCAAAAAGGTGATGGGCATCGGGAGGGTAAAAATGTTCTTGATCCTATCGTTGAGCATTGCAAAAAAACTGGTATCCGTGCTTTAACTGTTTTTGCATTTTCAAGTGAAAATTGGAATCGACCGCAGTATGAAGTCGATCTGCTTATGAAGCTTCTGGAAGAAAGTATTCATGAGCAAATACCTCGCATGAAGAAATTTAATATTGCTTTGCGTTTTATAGGTGATCGTTCTCGGTTGTCTTCACACTTAGTTGCCTTAATGGAAGATGCAGAGCAACAGACAGCACACCATGACACTATGACCTTCACTATTGCTATAAGCTATGGTGGGATGTGGGATATTGCAAATGCAGCCAAACAGGTTGCAGAGGCCGTTTCCCGTGGTGAATTTGGTGCTGATCAAATAAATGTTGATTTGTTCGAAAAATATGTCAGTCTAAACGATCTGCCACCTGTGGATTTGTTAATCCGTACAGGCGGAGATTACCGCATATCTAATTTCTTATTATGGCAAGCGGCTTATGCGGAACTGTATTTTACGGAAGCTTTATGGCCAGAATTTACAGTAAAAGAGTTCGATCATGCATTGAATGTTTTTTCAGGGCGTGAACGTCGTTTTGGCAAAACATCTGAACAAATTCAGCAAGAGAAAATAGAGAATTTATAATGTTAGAGCGGATTGTTACCGCATTGGTACTTGTTGCAGTTGTTTTAGGCTGTATGTTTGCTACGCAATCACATTATCCAATGTTGGTTCTTATGATTGTTGCAGCAGGGGTTGCGGGGTATGAGTGGTATAAATTAATGCCTCGCGAAACTGCAAATGCTGTAAAACCCAAAGCGTGGTGTTACGGTCTGCTTGTTGCATGTGTTTCAGGTGTCGCCCTATTTTTCCATGATATTGCATTACTTTTGTGGTCTGCTTCAATTTTAACTTGGATTGTAAGTGTATATTGGGTCAAGTCATTTCCTGAATTTGATGGCTGGTATAACGCGACCTTATACGTGATTGGTATAATTTTAGTCTGCGCTGCGGTAACGTCAATTTTTGTAGTATGGCAAAGCTCACCATGGTGGTTAATGTATCTGTTCTTGCTCGTATGGGGTGCAGATAGTGGTGCTTACTTTGTTGGTCGTAAGTTTGGAAAAAGAAAACTAGCTCCGACTGTAAGTCCGAACAAATCAGTGGAAGGTTTGTACGGTGGTATTATTACGACCGTAGTAATAATGTTAGTTGTGCAATATCATTATCTAAATTTAACTTTAATTCAGCAAACTCTGTTTCTTATATTGTCATTAATTACAGTATTTGGTTCAGTTTTGGGTGACTTATTTGAATCAATGATTAAACGTCGTGCTGGTATTAAAGACTCGGGTCGTGTTTTGCCTGGTCATGGTGGTGTTTTAGATCGTATTGATTCTTTACTTGCAGCAGCCCCGATCTTTGCAACGGGAATGTATATATTAAAACTTATTGGTGTAGATTTATAGATGACACAATCTGTTTGCATATTGGGTGTAACCGGTTCCATTGGTCAAAGTACCTTAAAAATTTTAAATCAACATCCTGATAAGTATTCAGTGTTTGCAGTTTCAGCTCATAGCCGAATTTCCGAGTTAGTTGAAATTTGCAAACAATTTCAACCAAAAGTTGTGGTTGTTCCTGAGCAAAAAGTTGCCGAATTAACAGCACTATTTACATATAATAAATTACAAAATATTGAAATTTTGGTTGATCAGCACGGTTTGGTAAGCATTGCTTCACATCCAGATGTTGATGTTGTTATGGCCGCAATTGTTGGTGCTGCTGGTTTACTACCAACTCTGGCTGCTGTGAAAGCAGGTAAGCGCGTATTATTAGCGAATAAAGAAGCTTTGGTTATGTCTGGTGAAATCATGATGCAAGCAGCACGTGATCATCAGGCATTATTATTGCCAGTAGACTCTGAACACAACGCTATTTTTCAGTCGTTACCTCATAATTATTTAGAAGCTGAAAGAAATGGACAACCACAGCAGGGCGTATCAAGAATTTTATTAACAGCCTCTGGTGGTCCTTTTTTAAACCATTCCTTAGAGCAACTAAAAGAAGTTACTCCTCAGCAAGCCTGTAAACACCCCAATTGGTCTATGGGGCAGAAAATTTCAGTTGACTCAGCTACTCTTATGAACAAAGGGTTGGAGTTGATTGAGGCATGCCATTTGTTTTCAATATCTGAACATTTTGTTACAGTTGTTGTCCACCCACAAAGTATTATTCATTCTATGGTGCAATATGTGGATGGTTCAACATTGGCGCAAATGGGTAATCCAGATATGTGTACACCAATTGCACATGCTTTAGCATGGCCTGAGCGTTTACAGACGAGTGTTCCTCCTTTAAATTTATTTGAATATTCTCAGCTTAATTTTCAAGCGCCAGATATTCAAAAATTCCCAGCACTTGATTTGGCTCGTCAAGCAATGCGTGAGGGAGGTTTGGCACCTACTATTTTAAATGCTGCAAATGAAGTTGCTGTTGCTGCATTTTTAAAGGAACAAATTGGATTTACAAATATCCCACAAGTGGTAGAACATACTTTGCAAAAATTGGAAAATTCAGTTGCTGAAAATATTGAGTGCATTTTAGCTAAAGATGAAATAGCGCGACATGTGGCACAGCAATATATATCAAGTATAGGAGGCTGAAATGAGTGCATTATTTATGATTGCAGCAGCGGCTCTTTTACTTGGTCCTCTAATTGCAATTCATGAGTTCGGTCATTATTGGGTGGCACGAAAACTCGGTGTTAAAGTTTTAGTGTATTCAATTGGTTTTGGGCCAACATTACTCAAGTGGACATCAAAAAAATCTGGAATCAAATATCAACTTTCAGCTTTACCATTGGGCGGCTATGTAAAAATGCTCGATGAGCGTGAAGGTAATGTTGCAGAACAGGATTTACCTTACGCATTTAACCGTCAAAAACCATGGAAACGTATAGCAATTGTTGCAGCTGGTCCTTTAATTAACCTGATTTTTGCTGTCTTACTTTTCTGGATCTTATTTTTACCAGCACAAGAACAACTAAACACTAGAGTCGGTAAAATCATACCAAACTCACCAGCAGCAACTGCACAAATGCAAGTCGGTGATAAGATTATTGCGGTTGACGGGAAAGAAACCCAAACTTGGGAAAAGCTTAACTTTGCTTTGATTGACCGTGTAGGTGAAACTGGTAGTGTAAATGTTGATGTGGACCGTGCAGGTACTGAGAAAAATATTGTTTTACCAATTAAAGACTTCTTAAAAAATCAGAATGAATCAGCATTAGATGTGCTAGGTTTTTTACCATACCGCCCTGTTATTCCAGCTATTGTTACTGAGTTGACTCAAGATGGTGCTGCAATTCGTCAAGGGATGAAAGTTGGTGACCGTATTGCTTCAATTAATGGTCAGGCAATGAAAGACTGGTTTGATGTTGTAGAGGTAGTACAACATTCTCCAGAAAAATTACTTAATATTGATGTGTTACGTAATGGTCAATTAGTTCATTTGCAAGTCATGCCTCAAGGAAAACGGGATAACATGGGGCAAGTGAGTGGTGTCTTGGGCGTGAAAAGTGATGCAGGAAAAATTACAATTCCTGACGAATATAAGCAAACAATTCAATATACTCCAATACAAGCTTTCGAGATGTCACTAGATAAAACTGGTCAAATCTCTAGCATGATATTGAGTTCAATAGTAAAAATGGTTAAGGGTTTAATTGGTCTAGAAAATCTTTCTGGTCCAATTACAATCGCGAAAGTAGCGGGACAAAGTGCAGAAATGGGATGGCAGACTTTTATCTCATTTATGGCTTTAATGAGTGTAAGTCTTGGAATTTTAAATTTATTACCAATTCCAATGCTAGATGGTGGCCATCTGGTTTATTACATTATTGAAGCTATTCGTGGGAAGCCTGTTTCTGAACAAATACAAATGTTTGGTCTAAAAATTGGTATGGTACTGCTCGGTAGTATGATGCTTTTGGCTTTATTTAATGATTTTATGCGTTTGTAAACGTATATGGATTTATAACTTACTGGAAAAAACTGGCATGCGGCACACACATTTTTTAATGCCTTTGGCACTTGTTAGCGCTATGGCAGCGGTACAACAAGCATATGCAGCTGATGATTTCGTTGTTCGAGATATTCGCGTAGATGGTTTGGTCCGTCTTACTCCTGCAAATGTTTATACCATGTTGCCAATCAACAGTGGCGATCGCGTTAATGAACCGATGATCGCAGAAGCAATTCGAACATTGTATGCCACTGGACTTTTTGACGATATTAAAGCATCAAGAGATAACGATACTTTAGTTTTTAATGTCGTAGAACGCCCAATTATTTCAAAACTCGAATTTAAGGGTAACAAACTTATTCCTAAAGAGGCATTGGAACAAGGCCTTAAAAAAATGGGAATTGCTGAAGGCGAAGTTTTCAAGAAATCGGCTTTACAAACAATTGAAACTGAATTAGAGCAGCAATATACCCAGCAGGGCCGTTACGATGCTGATGTATCTGTTGATACGGTCGCTCGTCCAAACAACCGTGTTGAACTTAAATTAAATTTTAATGAAGGTACAGCTGCTAAAGTTTTTAATATCAATATTATTGGTAATACTGTTTTTAAAGACAGCGAAATTAAACAAGCTTTTGCAGTTAAAGAAAGTGGCTGGGCTTCTATTGTAACTCGTAATGATCGTTATGCGAGAGAGAAAATGGCTGCGAGCCTTGAAGCTTTGCGCGCTATGTATCTTAATAAGGGTTATATTAATTTCCATATTAATAACTCACAGCTTAATATTAGTGAAGATAAAAAGAACATCTTTATTGAAGTTGCTGTAGATGAAGGCAGCCAATTTAAATTTGGACAAACCAAATTTTTGGGTGATGCACTTTATAAACCAGAAGAATTACAAGCTTTAAAAATCTATAAAGATGGTGATACTTATTCTCAAGAAAAAGTAAATGCCGTTAAGCAATTATTGTTGCGTAAATATGGTAACGCTGGTTATTACTTTGCAGATGTGAATATTGTTCCGCAAATAAATAACGATACAGGCATTGTTGACTTAAATTACTATGTAAACCCAGGTCAGCAGGTCACGGTACGTCGTATTAACTTTACAGGTAATAGTAAAACTGCCGATGAAGTATTACGCCGCGAAATGCGTCAAATGGAAGGCGCTTTAGCGAGTAATGAAAAAATTGATTTATCCAAGGTTCGTTTAGAGCGTACAGGATTTTTTAAAACTGTTGATATTAAACCAGCGCGTATTCCAAACTCACCAGATCAGGTGGATTTAAACGTAAATGTTGAAGAACAACACTCGGGAACTACAACATTAGCTGTAGGTTACTCACAAAGTGGTGGTATCACGTTCCAGGCAGGTTTAAGCCAGACTAACTTTATGGGAACGGGTAACCGCGTTGCGATCGATTTATCTCGTTCCGAAACTCAAGATTACTATAACTTAAGTGTTACAGATCCTTACTTTACAATTGATGGGGTAAGCCGCGGTTATAACGTTTATTATCGTAAGACTAAACTTAATGATAACTATAACGTTAATAACTACGTTACCGATAGTTTTGGTGGTAGTTTAAGTTTTGGTTATCCAATTGATGAGAATCAGAGTTTAAGTGCCTCTTTAGGTATTGATAATACCAAGGTAACAACAGGTGCATACGTATCTACTTATGTACGTGACTACTTGTTAAAAAATGGTGGAAAAACCACTTCAACCAGCACTTACTGTCTCGGTGACCTTGTACAAGATCCAGCAACAGGAGTTTATAAGTGCCCAGATGACAAAGTTTCTCAGCCTTATGGGAGTGCATTTGAAGGTGAGTTCTTTACTTATAACTTAAACTTAGGTTGGTCATATAACACATTAAACCGCCCAATTTTCCCAACGTCAGGGATGTCACATCGAGTAGGTTTGGAAATTGGTTTGCCAGGTAGTGATGTTGACTATCAAAAAGCGACTTATGATGCTCAGGCATTTTTCCCTATTGGTAGTAAAGGTTTTGTACTTCGTGGCTATGGTAAACTTGGCTATGGTAATGATTTGCCATTCTATAAAAACTTCTATGCGGGTGGTTATGGCTCTGTCCGTGGTTATGATAACAGTACTCTGGGTCCGAAATATTCAAGCGTAAATTTACAAGAAGAAGGCAAAGATGACTCTTCTCCAGAGGATGTGGGTGGTAACGCTCTAGTGCAGTTTGGTACTGAGTTAGCTCTACCATTACCTTTTAAAGGTGACTGGACTCGTCAAGTTAGACCAGTAATTTTTGCTGAAGGTGGTCAAGTATTTGATACTAAGTGCGACGTTCGTTCTTATTCTATGATTATGAATGGTCAGCAAATTGCAGACGCTAAAAAATACTGTGAAGATAACTATGGTTTCGACTTAGGTAATATGCGTTATAGCGTAGGTGTAGGTTTTACATGGATTACCATGATTGGACCATTATCGCTTAGCTATGCATACCCATTAAATGAAAAGTCTGGTGATAAAACCAAAGAAATCCAATTTGAAATCGGTCGTACTTTCTAAGTACGACTTGACTAAACATGAAATAAGGACACAAATTTAAATGAAAAAATTAAATATATTAATGTTAGGACTAGGTCTGACAGTTTCTGCTATGACTAATGCTGCAGGCTATGGTGTTATTGATCTGGCTAAAGTTGTTGAAAACAGTGCTTATTTGAAACAACAAAATGCAAGTTTAAATCAATCAGTTAAGCCAACAACAACTCGTCTTGAGCAGTTGGGTAAGGAATTAGAAGGTCTTCAGCGTCAAGCCCAAACTCAGGGGCAAAAAATGAAAGAAGATGATATTAAAAAGCTTCAGGCACAATATCAGACAAAACTTAATGAATTTAATTCGACTCAACAAGGTTTGCAGTCTAAAGTTCAAACTAGTTTGCAAGGAATGAATTCAACTTTCGAGAATCGCGTGAAGCAAGCAGCTGAACAATTACGAAAAGAAAATAATCTTGACTTCATTTTGAATAAAAATTCAACTGTTGCCTATGACGCTAAATATGATTTAACTGATAAAATGATTCAAAAGGTTAATTCAATGAAATAAATTAATGACAGTGCAACATTATCGTTTAGATGAACTAGCTCACCTCGTAAATGGTGAGCTAGTAGGTATGGGTAGTCTTCAATTTATAAACTTAGCAAGTTTAGAAAATGCTGAAACTCATCAAATTGCTTTCGTGAATGGCGAAAAGTATATTGCTCAAGCAAAGGCTAGCCGCGCGGGTGCGTACATTGTTACAAGCCTTATTAAAGAACAGCTTCCTGACAAACAAAATTTTATTATTGTTGATAATCCTTATTTAGCTTTTGCCATACTTACTCATGTTTTTGATAAAAAAAACACATCTGTAGGTATAGAAAGTACGGCTCAAATTCATTCTTCTGCGATTATTTCTGAAACAGCATATATCGGTCATTACGTTGTAATTGGTGAAAATTGTGTGGTAGGTGATAATACAGTTATTCAATCACATACAAAGCTTGATGATAATGTAGAGGTTGGAAAAAACTGTTTTATTGACTCTAATGTCACTATTACGGGTGGTTCTAAACTGCAAGATCGTGTTCGTGTACATTCTAGCACCGTGATTGGAGGTGAAGGTTTTGGCTTTGCTCCTTATCAAGGCAAATGGCATCGTATTGCTCAATTAGGTTCAGTTTTAATTGGAAATGATGTTCGGATTGGATCAAATTGTAGTATTGATCGAGGTGCGCTCGACAACACTATTTTGGAAGATGGGGTAATTATTGATAATCTTGTGCAAATCGCACATAACGTTCATATTGGTTCAAATACAGCTATCGCTGCTAAAAGTGGAGTTGCAGGTAGTGTTAAAATTGGCAAAAACTGCATTCTAGGTGGAGCTTGTGGAGTATCAGGGCACCTTTATATTGCTGATAATGTGACTCTAACAGCAATGTCAATGGTCACAAAAAATATTTCTGTGGCTGGAACTTATTCTTCTGGAATCGGGTTATTTGAAAATAGTCATTGGAAAAAGACAATTGTACGCTTGCGACAATTAGCAGATGTGCCATTGACCCAAATCACTAAACGACTTGATCATATACAAGCTCAAATAGAGTCTCTTGAATCAACCTTTAATTTGCGTAAATAGAATATTATGACCGAGTCAACTACACCTAAATTTGCCATCCCTGAATTACCAATGCAGATTCAAACGATTCGTCAATATTTGCCGCATCGTTATCCATTCTTATTGGTTGATCGTGTGACTGAAGTTACTGACAATAGTATTGTTGGTTATAAAAATGTTTCTATCAATGAAGAATTTCTACAAGGACATTTCCCAGAATATCCAATTATGCCTGGCGTTCTAATTGTTGAAGCACTAGCTCAAGTTTCAGGTGTTCTAGGATTTATTATGAACAATGAAACACCAAAACCAGGTTCTTTGTTCCTGTTTGCCGGTGCAGAAAGAGTTAGATTTAAAAAACAAGTAGTTGCAGGTGACCAACTTGTATTAAAATCCGAGTTGGTAATGCAGAAGCGCGGTATCTACAAATATAATTGTACAGCTAGCGTTGACGGCATTGTAGCAGCAACCGCTGAGATTATGATTTCACACCAAAAAACAGAGCAGGCATGAGCAATCACGATTTAATCCATTCTACCGCCATTATTGATCCATCTGCAGTGATTGCTTCGGATGTTCAAATAGGACCTTATTGTGTCATTGGGCCTCAAGTGACTATAGGTGCTGGTACTAAATTACATTCTCATGTGGTAGTAGGTGGTTTTACCAGAATTGGCCAAAATAATGAGATTTTTCAATTTGCAAGTGTTGGTGAGATATGCCAAGACCTGAAATACAAAGGTGAAGAAACTTGGCTTGAAATTGGTAACAATAATTTAATTCGCGAACATTGCAGCTTACATAGAGGTACTGTGCAAGATAATGCATTAACTAAAATAGGTAGTCATAACTTATTGATGGTAAATACGCATATAGCGCATGACTGTATTGTAGGTGATCACAATATCTTTGCTAATAATGTTGGTGTCGCTGGACATGTACATATTGGTGATCATGTTATTGTGGGAGGGAATTCTGGCATTCATCAATTCTGTAAAATCGATTCTTACAGTATGGTGGGTGGCGCATCGCTAATTTTAAAGGATGTACCAGCTTACGTTATGGCTTCTGGTAATCCAGCCCATGCATTTGGTATTAATATCGAAGGAATGCGTAGAAAGGGTTGGTCTAAAAATACAATTCAGGGTCTCAGAGAGGCTTATAAGTTAATTTTTAAATCAGGGCTTACCTCTGTTCAAGCTGTTGAGCAGATTAAAAATGATATACTTCCGAATGTTCCTGAAGCTCAATTATTAATTGACTCTGTTGAACAGTCTGAACGTGGTATTGTGCGTTAAGAAAATATATTAAAAAAACACCGCATATTGCGGTGTTTTTTTTTCTTAAAATTATTATTTATTAAAAAATTTAGCTTCTTCAGATTTTGGATATTGACTTAAGATTTTAGTTTTATATTGGTTTGCTGAAGCTGTATTTTTATCAACATCTTTAGCAATGCTATAGAGTTGATAAAGAGCACGAGGAGCTTTACTAGAATTTGGATATCGAGTTGCTACTACATTGTAGTTCTTTTTTGCTTCATTATAGTTAACTGGATCAGTTGCTAAATTAAATTCAGCTAACCAAAAATAGGCATTTCCCGTATAAACACTATTTGGATGATTTTTGATAAAGTTTTGCATTGGAGCAATTGCTTTTTTTGCACCACCTTGTTTGTAGGCATCTAAAGCTACAGTGTAGGCAGCCTTTTCAAGCTCTACTGGGTTTGATTGATTTTGTGAAGGTGGTTGAGACGCATCTGGTTGTGGTGGAAGCGTAGTGGAAGGGCTGCTTGTTGGAGTAGCATCAACCACTTTGTTATCTACTCTGGAGGCTTCTGTGTTTGCCGTAGCTGGAGTGTCACTTTTTGCAGGATTATCTGATGGTGCACTTTCAGGATCTACTTTCTGATTAAGGAGTTCTAAGCGTTGATCTAGGTCCGTATAGCGATTAGATAAATCTTTTTTCAATTGTTCAATATCGTTTGATTGCTCTTCTAATTGCCCACGTAAGGTACGTATATCACTCTCTAATTGTTGGTTTTTTTGCATTAATTCCCAGTTTAAATTACTAGGAACCGAAACATTATTAGAAGAAGTGTTAGTTGAACTACCACCGCTTTGGCTTAAACCGCGAGACTCAATTGGAACGTTGGCATAGAGAGAGGTAGTGCTCATTAAGGCAATAAATAATAAAGAATGCTTCATCAATCGCATGAGTATAGGTCCATAATTTTATGTAAAAGCCAACTTGAGAAAGGAATATATAAGCTATTCACTTAACTATCTAAGATTTTAATTGGTCAATGCAATTAAAACAGCTAACAATATAAATGCAAGAATAGTTTACAATCTTCAAGCATATTTTATCCAAAATAAGATACAAGAAAGAATATAGGAGAGAGAAGTATAGAAAATTATGGTTTTTTGCTGATGAATTAATCAATCGAAACATAAACTTGCTTAAAACTGTGAAGAAGGCTTGCAACTCTTTTAAAAATCTCTATACTCTGTTTTGCAATGGTAGCCCCGCTGGTGGCTTCGCAATTGTACTCTGTGAACCCCGCCAGGACCGGAAGGTAGCAACGGTAGCAGATCTATGATGTGCCGAAGTTTTGCTAGTGGGGCTGCCACCATTCTTTTAGTCCATTTTCCTTTGGACTGCTTTTATAATTACATCTAAATCAAATCCTCTATATTGTAAAAACCTAATCTGTTTCGCTTTAAGCTTCGGATCTTTTTCTACTTCTTCGCCAAACTTCTTCACTTTTAGTTGATATGCTTGTTCTATCCAGTCAATATTCTGAATATCTTCTGCAATTAAATCATTTTCGATTTGTTTTGTTTTTAAAGCTTGCTTAATACGCTTTGGTCCTTTGCCTTTACGAATTTGGCTAGCAAGCATTTGTTCAGCAACACGTTGATCACTTTGATAATTCTGTTCAGATAATTCCTCAACAAGTTGCTTAACTTCTTCAGGATTTTGTGCATAACGAGTTAATTTTTCAATAAGCTCTGCTTTGGAATAATCCCGACGAGTCAATAAAGCAAAAGCATAAGAGCGTAAACGCTGGCCAGTAAGCGGGGCTCTTTGTTGAGACTGTTCTTCAGTTCTTTTGAACATATTATGATTCCCTTGTAAAAAAACGCCCCGAAGGGCGTTTTAAGGTGCATGAATAATTAAGATTCTAATAAAAGATCAGCTTCTTCTTCATCTTCAACTTGAGCAGCACCATTAGTACCTGTTGTTAACAGTTGTTCACGGATATTACGTTCAATCTCTCCAGCCATTTGAGGGTTTTCTTCAAAGTGGCGAATAACATTGTTCTTACCTTGACCAATTTTATTACCCTGATATGAATACCAAGCACCTGCTTTTTGTACGATATCTTGCTGTACAGCTAAATCTACAAGTTCGCCTAGCTGGTTTGTGCCTTTACCATAGAGAATTTGGAAAAGAGCCTCTCTGAAAGGAGGTGCCATTTTGTTTTTAACAACTTTAACGCGAGTTTCAGAGCCGACGATTTCATCGCCTTCTTTTACTTGACCAATACGGCGGATATCTAAACGTACAGAAGCGTAGAACTTCAATGCGTTACCACCAGTTGTGGTCTCAGGGCTACCAAACATTACCCCAATCTTCATACGGATCTGGTTAATGAAAATAACCATACAGTTTGAGCGCTTAGCATTACCAGTAATTTTACGAAGTGCCTGACTCATTAGACGAGCTTGTAAGCCCATATGAGAGTCACCCATCTCACCTTCAATTTCTGCTTTAGGGGTAAGTGCCGCGACTGAATCGACAACAATCATATCAATTGCGCCAGAACGGACTAGCATATCTGCAATTTCAAGTGCTTGTTCACCGTTATCAGGTTGTGATACAAGCAGGTTATCAATGTCCACACCGAGTTTACGTGCATATTGTGGATCTAATGCATGCTCTGCATCGATAAATGCACAAGTACCGCCAGCTTTTTGACATTGTGCAATCGCTTGTAGAGTCATTGTGGTTTTACCAGAAGATTCTGGACCATAAATCTCGACAATACGACCTTTTGGTAAACCGCCAATCCCCAATGCAATATCTAAAGTCAAAGAGCCTGTAGATACAGCTTCAACAGCTTGAACAGTGTTGTCACCGAGACGCATCACCGTATTTTTGCCAAATTGTTTCTCAATTTGACTTAGCGCGGCTTGTAATGCTTTGCTTTTATTCTCATCCATCTCAAAAACCTCAATACTCTATGTTCATCACGTTTAACCCAAGTGGATGCATTGAATCTCAACTTGTTTCACTGGGCTAATAGTGACAGATTTTTTCTATAGCTTCTATGTGTTGTATGTGTGTGTGCGACACAACTCGACGTTTTTATTCATCACCATATGACCAATTTTGATCATTCTCCTGTTTAAACCGAATAATTTGTCGACGATCCTTTTTACCAGGTCTATGATCAGGTCGAGCTAGATTATGCAATTTTCGTTGGGATGCAATCAACTCTCGTCTAGCAATACTCACTTCGGTTTCTTCATAAAGTTGCTGTGCGATTGGAGCTGGACCACGTGTATTCGAAAGGGCTTTTATCACAACAGTTTTTTTATCAAACCCTTGCTGAATAATAAGTTCCATTCCAACTCGAATTTCTTTGGAAACTTTTACACGCTCATTATTGTGATGTACTTTACCTCCTTCAATCGCTGCTTTAGCAATTGAACGAGTTTTAAAAAAACGAGCAACCCATAACCATTTGTCGACCCGCATGGTCTCTACAGCATCGTTTTCACGCAATTTTGACATCATTATCCTTTCTATCAATTTCATTCAATATAGACAGCAATTCTGTAAGTCGATCTAGTGCTTTATATTCTAAATCTTGATGCTGTCTTATACCCTTTAGACTTGAGGGCTGTGAGATAGTAAACAAGTGTTTAATACCAAATTTTTCTGCCGTTTTTAATACAGGAGCCATATCGTCAATAAAAATCGTTTCATCTGGATTGAAGGGGTGTAATCGTTGAAGCTCTTGCCAAAAATTAATATCTTCTTTGGCATAACCTACTTGTTCACTTGATATGATGACATCAAAGAAATGTTCAATTGCAATATTATCGAGTTTTAAGTGTAAGCTCGCGCGGTCAGCATTAGTCACTAGCCAACACGTGTATCCTTGTTCTTTAAGTTGTTTCAAAAGCTCAATACAGCCAGAACGAACTTGGATCTTAGATTGAAATTCTTGTTGTAATTTGAGTACATCAACTTCTACAGTTTTAGTCCAATAGGTTGATGAATACCAAACAAGAGTGTGCCGATGTGATTGATAAAATTGATATAGCTTTTTTTGGCTTTCTGCGAGGGGAAGTTGATGTATTTTCGCATGTCGTTCAGGAAGACATTCATTCCAAATGAAATCATCAAAAGCGAGATCTAAGAGTGTACCATCCATATCAAACATTATGATTTTAGACATATTTTTAAATATCTCCAAAATCATTCAAAGTAAAATTTTTAAGACACATCTACCATATATCCTTTTAAAATCATAAATTAAACACTCACACTAATTTAAAGCTTCATCCATTAATTTTTCTAAAATTTGTATAAATTAATATGATGGATTGAGAAGGTAAATGGTTTGAAATTATAACGTGGAATTTTGTAA